>JAZFSZ010000115.1:0-65114 GCA_036446455.1 Acidiferrobacterales bacterium | reverse complement strand
CCAATCTCCGGCACCAGTATCAGCACCTGCTTTCCGGCCTCCAGCACCGGCTGCACCAGCCGCAAATAAACTTCGGTTTTACCGCTGCCAGTGATGCCGTGGAGCAGGCAGCAACTGAATCCTTCCCCGGTCGACTGAATTTTTTCGATGGCGGCCTGTTGTGCGGCGTTTAATTCCGGTGGTGTATCGCGCTGGACAGTGATCGAAAGTTTTTTCTCGTGACTGCTAACGCTCACCAAGCCCTTTTGTTCCAGCTGGCGCATGGCAGTGCGCCAGCCCCTGGAAATTTCTCCGAGTTCTGCTGCGCCCATGGCACCACCTTTGCCAAGCGCTTCGATCAACCGCGCCTGCAATGGCACGCGCTTCAAATCTGCCGCATCAATTTCCCGCCCTGTGTCTGTCAACGCCCAGGCAAGTTCTTTTTTCACCTCCGCCGGATAGTCACGACGCAACAATACCGGTAACGCGGTCTGAATGGCCTCACCAATGGGGTGGTGGTAGTAGGAAGCGGTCCACTGCAACAGTTCCAACAGGCCTTTGGGCAACAAGGCCTGCGTATCCAGTACCGTTTTGACACGTTTCAGCTTGCCCGGCGCGATTTTGCTGTCTGCGGCATAGCCTAAAACAACGCCGACTGACTGCCGGCGCCCGAACGGTACCTGCACGCGACTGCCGACGGCAATTTTTGCCTGGTTGTCTGGTGGCAGGTAATCGAAGGTGGTGCGTAAGGGTGCGGGGATGGCGACTTTCAGGATATTTTCACGCGCAGACATGATGCGAATGTAACACAGCGGCTTCGTGCTACTGCACCTCGGAAAAACGTATTTTACACTCAAAGGTCGAGCGAATATGAAACAGAATCGACAACTTGTTGTAATAAAAAGAGAACAAAGTTACTCACAGAAGCTGTGGATAACCTTGTGAGTTAATCCTTTTTCGCTGACGGAAGCACTTATCAGTAAAGGAAATTTGTTAGTTTGCTGAAAAAATAATCGTTTTAATAAAAGGCTTTAACAACAACAACTTATAAAATAGTTGGCTGAAAATGCTGAACATCTCGAGATGGCGAGGGGCGACGTAACACACTTTTTTTGGTCTGCCTAGCCATGTGAATAAAGTATTTTGCTTGCAAATGCTAAGTATGTGTTTTCATTGCATTGTCGTAACGGACATTGACCGCTGTCACGAATTACCTGCCAATTGATTGAGGCAGGAAGGCGGCGCCAGCAGACCACTAATCACATCGGGGTCTTCCAGCTGCCGCAGAAACCAGTGCAAGGCGCGACCCTGATGCTCCGTTCGCCAGGCCACAACGCCCAAACCGCCCTCCTTGTTATCCTCCACCTGCTTGATCACCAGGTCACCTGCAGCCACGTCTTGTTGTACCCACGATACGGGCAGAAAGCCTACACCCAGCCCCATGCGCTGCGCTTCGTATTTGGCAACCATATCGGTGACCGTCAGCACTTCCTGCCCGGAGAGCAGGCCGGACGATCGCGGGGGCAGATTTCGCGAGCTATCGGCGGCGGATACGGAACGGTGCAGAAGAATATCGCTGCTTTTCAAAGGCTCGGGCAGGGTGGCCAATGGGTGGCCGGGTGTCACAACAAATACGAACACCATCTCACGCATAGGACGTGTGGCGTAACCACCCCCCGGCGGACCTTCTCCCGGCGCGCCGATAATGAGATCAGCGCGATCAGATACCAGCGCATCCCAGGTCCCGCCATAGCTCTCCTCGATAAGTTTTAACCGGGTGCCACTTTGCTGCGCATAAAATTCCTCAGCCAGCTCAAACACCTTGTGCATGTTAACCAGGTCGCTGACAGCAATGCGTAGTTCGGCTTCCCAGCCGGTGGCGACGCGTTTGACCCGACCCTCGAGGCTGGCCGCCGCGCGTAACAGGTGCCGCCCCTCCTGCAGTAACTCACGACCGGCCTCGGTGAGCTCGGCGCGATGGCCGCTGCGATCAAACAGGGCGACATCAAGGTCGTCCTCCAGCTTGCTAATGGAATAGGTTACGGCCGATGGCACCCGATGCAATTCGTCGGCAGCAGCAGCGAAGCTGCCGCGACGGTCGATGGCATCGAGTATGGCAAGAGAATCCAGTGTCAGACGCATATTCAGGTATTCTGAACAAGATTTGCGAAATTATTCGCTATCACTGGAAAAACCACAAGCCTAGACTGCCGCACAGCATTCAATTTTGCTGAATAATATCAACATTAAAATTCGGCTTTTGGAGCTGAGGCCCGCAACAGCGAGGACACAACAATTGTCAGAAGCCAGGATTGCACAAAAAGAACCTTATGCGGTTGAGCTTGAGCCCGGCACCTATTACTGGTGCGCCTGTGGCCGCTCCCAGAACCAGCCGTTCTGCGATGGCTCACACCAAGTTACCAATCTGCAGCCGTTGGTCTTCAAAATTGACGAGAAAAAAATGGTCTACCTTTGTGGTTGCAAACAAACCGGGGGCAAACCGTTTTGTGATGGCACCCACAAAAATATCTAACCGCGAGCAGCGAGGTGACAGGTGATAACCATTCGCAAAGCCAGTGAACGCGGTCATGCCAACTACGGTTTGCTCGACAGCTTTCACAGCTTTTCGTTTGCCGAGTATTACGATCCCGAAAACATGGGTTTTTCGGCCTTACGTGTGATCAATGATGACACCGTCGATCCGGGAGCGGGCTTCCCCACCCATCCGCACCGCAATATGGAAATCCTCAGCTACGTTCTGGAAGGCAGCCTCGAACACAAGGACAGCATGGGCAATGGCTCGGTGATCCATGCTGGCGAGATACAGCGCATGACGGCGGGCAAGGGGCTCACCCACAGCGAGTTCAATGCCTCCGAATCGCAGCCGGTTCGTTTGCTGCAGATCTGGATCTTACCCGATCGCACCGGCTTGGAGCCAAGCTACGAGCAAAAACGAATCGATCGGGAAAAGCAAAATGGTCAGCTTTGCCTGGTGGCCTCTGGCGACGGCCGCGAGAACTCCATCACCATCAACCAGGACGCCAGTATTTACTCCACGATTCTGGATGGCAACCAGTCAGTCACACACAAGCTCGCCAATGGTCGCAAGACCTACGTTCATGTAGCCCGCGGCAATGTTCAATTAAATAGCACACTGCTATCTGAAGGTGACGGTGCGCGTATCAAGGCCGAAAACGTGGTGCATTTGCACGGTATCGATAATAGCGAAGTTCTGCTTTTTGACCTGCCCGGGTAATAACGGGCAATTCCCTCAATAGATTGATAGACAAAAAAGGAGCTAACGATGAATGATGCAATTAAAGAATGGGGTCCAATCGTCGGACGCGTATTGCTGGCGACTATTTTTTTAATGTCAGGACTTATGAAGATAGGAAGTTTTGCAGGTACTTCAGGCTACATGGCTAAGATGGGTGTGCCTTTAAGCGATATTGCACTGGTAGTTACCATTATTGTTGAAGTCGGGGGCGCCGCCATGATCATCGTCGGCTGGAAGGCCCGCTGGGGTGCCACTGCGCTGTTCCTGTGGATGATCCCGGTGTCGCTGATGTTTCATGCATTCTGGGCAGTACCTCAAGATCAAATGCAAACTCAGATGGCAATGTTCCTGAAAAACGTTTCCATGATGGGCGCCATGCTGTTGATCATGGCTTTTGGTTCCGGTCCGAAGAGCCTCAAGGCAGATTAGGAAATAGCTGAAGAGGGGAATCGGGGAAGGCATCACGCCTTCCCCACTTTTTACATTAAGGGGATAGGTGATGGGTCAGTTCATAAACGGCAAGTGGACCACCGAGTGGTACCAGCCCGATGAAAAGGGTCGCTTCCAGCGGCCGAAAACACAATTTCATAACCGGATAACAGCCGACGGCTCTTCCGGATTTAAGGCCGAAGCGGGGCGCTATCATTTATATATATCGCTGGCCTGTCCCTGGGCGCACCGCACGCTGATCCTGCGAAAACTAAAAAAACTTGAAGATGCCATCTCCCTGTCGGTGGTGGATCACTTTATGGGTGATGACGGATGGGAATTTACGGACAATGCCGGCTGCATTCCGGACGACGTTAACCACAAAAAATTTCTGCGCGAAGTATATCTGCTGGCCAAGGCGGACTACACCGGCCGTGTGACGGTGCCCGTACTGTGGGACAAGAAGAAAAAGACCATCGTTAACAACGAATCACGCGAAATAATTCGTATGCTCGATACTGAATTCGATGCCATTGGCGATGCTGCTGTGTCGTTCTATCCGGCACAACTGAAGGAGATAGTAGATGACACTATCGATGCGATTTACGAACCGATAAACAATGGTGTATATCGATCAGGTTTCGCTGCCAGTCAGGAGGCATACGACGACGCAGTGGCTGAATTGTTTGGCGCCCTTGACCATTGGGATCAAGTGCTGGGCGATCAACGTTACCTCTGTGGCGACATTATTACCGAAGCCGACTGGTGCTTATTTACCACCTTGATGCGTTTTGATTCCGTTTATGTCGGCCACTTCAAGTGCAACCTGCAGCGCATTGTCGATTATCCCAACCTCTGGAATTACCTGAAAGAACTCTACCAGATACCTGGCGTGTCCGAGACAGTTAACATGGACCACATCAAAAACCATTATTTCCAAAGCCACGAATCCATTAACCCTACACGCATTGTACCCCGGGGACCGGTTATTGATTTTAATGAACCTCATAACCGCGCCCGACTGGTTGCGGCTTAATGCAAGACAATCAATAATGATTGAAAAGCTCGCCGACACGCAACACCCCATCCATGAAGTATTGGCGCGACGCTGGAGCGGCCGCGCATTTGAGACAACTCCGTTAACGCGTGAGCAAATCGTCACGCTAATGGAAGCCGCCCGCTGGGCACCTTCCTGCTTCAATGACCAGCCCTGGTGCTACCTTGTCTGGGACAAGAGCAGTGACCCCGGAAGCTGGCAAAAGGCCTTCGCCTGTCTCGGTGAGGGCAACCAGAGCTGGGTTATTGATGCACCCCTGCTGCTGGCGGCGTGTGCGGACAGCGAATTTACCAAAAAACCCGGCAAGCCCAACCGCTGGGGGCAGCACGACACCGGTGCAGCCAGCACCTGCCTGTGTATTCAAGCATCCGCCATGGGTCTCATGGCCCACCAGATGGGGGGCTTTGACAGTGAAAAATTGCGTGCGGCATTCAACATCCCGCAACGCTATACCCCCATGGCCATGATAACCGTCGGCCACCCCGTTGCCAGTGCCGAACAGCTTGATCAAGATCGTAAGGCTCGCGAACTTGCCCCGCGTGAACGCTATCCATTGGACGAGAAATTTTTTGAAGCAACCTGGGGTACACCGCTAAAACAGGATTGAGGAGCAAGTAGATTGGATTATGCTCGTCCGTTGTATTGGGTCCCATGGAATATTATTTTGCTGCCAACCGTCTACCCCAGCAGTACCATCAACAGAAGATTACAGCCGATGCGGTCAGTAAACTTTATTCTGCTGCCATTACTACTTTCTCTGGCGTTTGGCCTGCTTGGCACCCTGCAGGCAAACTCGATTGAAACCTCTGTGCGAGTCAACCAGGCGGAGGTGGACGCATGGAATAAATTCGCCGAATCCCTGCTGACCGTCCACAATACAATTGTTGCAAAAGTCGATACTAAAACCGCAAAGGGTTATGGTTCTTATGGTGGTGAATACAGCAAAAATTACCGTTTTCTGGAAGAAAACTATATAGACAAAAACAGCAATAATTTACTCAGTCGAATACGCTGGCACAACAAGAAAAACAATCTCCTGCATACGATCGAGATTTTTATCTACGACTCGAACAATAAATTGATTCGTGATTACGTGGCGGCATACTTGCCTTACGACCGTAATGCCCCGTTCCAGACTTTGATTAACTTCCACGCGTATGATAATGGCCTGCATGCCTACCGCCAGTTCGATGCCTCCGGTGAACGTATCTTTGAGAAATGCGAAGGAACGCTATGGGGTGGCGATGTATCACTTTCTCTGGAAGAGTACGAAATGCCGGAAAAGCCTTTTGACTACACAGGGACGTATCTCGCTTGCTTCTCTGATTTGCCGTTGTCAGCGGGAATGTATCTTGACCCTTTGGCTGAAATCAAACAGAAAACGTCATATCCTGTTTTCTCCACAAAGAATGGACCGAGCGCTCCCGATGATTACCATGAGGCGATAACGTATTATTCAGATCTATTGGCCACCCAACCAAATAATATAATTGCCTACATAAAACGGGCGCATGCTTACTTGGGGCTATACGAATTCGAAAAATCTATTGCCGATTATTCAACTGTTATTAAACTCAACCGCGAATTTGATGAGGCCTGGTTTGGGCGCGGCCTCGCCTATGGACGGAACCGGCAATTCATATTGGCTATTCAGGATCTCAGCGAATACATTCGCCGTAATCCCGACAGCTCCAAAGCCTATACCAAGCGCGGTGTGCGCTACATCTGGATGGGGAAGCTCAAGCACGCCAAAAAAGACCTAATCAGGGCAATAGAGCTCGATGCAGGCAATGCAGAAGCCAACGATGATGTCGGTGTACTGTATGCGCAGGAAAAGCAATATTTAAAAGCGATCAAACATTTTCAAGCTTCAATTAACAGCGATCCTGCCTATCAAAAAGCCTATCACAACCTTGCCCTGGCATATTATCTAACAAATAAAAATATGCTGGCGATGCGTAACGTTAACAAAGCCCTTGAATTAAACCCGGTCAGCAAAAACTCTACGCTATTAAAAGCCGAGATCCTTAGGCATGGTGGTCATGAGCAGGAAGCAAGAAAACTGGCAAGTGATGCAAGTCTGATGAATGAGTCCAACTGGTCAGAAATTATGAGCCCGGCAGAAAACCACTAATCCGTGCTGGTCAGACGGCGGCAGATTGCGTCACACCTGGCATAGGAATAGAGTATTCCAAGACCCACAAATCAGGGAGGGACGGTCGATGCAAAATAAAAGTGGTGTGCTTGGCCACAGGATTGCTTTCTTACTGGCCATAATTCTTACCTTGTTATTGTCCTCTTGCTTTACGCCGCGCAGCACTCACTATGCCAGCAGTGTAATGGAATACCTGTACCCGAAGGAAAGCGGATACGTCGTTGAGCCCGGTATCCCCGTATTGTCGCTACCGCTGAGAGTTGGTATTGCCTTTGTGCCAGCAGGTCACTCCTACAGCTGGCGCACCGGCAAAATAACCGAATCCAAAAAAACCGAAATCATGGATAAGGTCGCGGACCACTTCAGAAAATATAAATTTGTAAAATCGATTGAAGTAATTCCCTCTCCCTACCTGAAACCCATGGGCGGTTTTGCCAACCTGGAGCAGTTGCGCACCATGTATGGACTGGACGTCATCGCCCTGGTTTCTGTCGACCAGACACAGTTCACCGACGACAATTTCCTGTCCATTACCTATTGGACCATTGTTGGTGCCTATGTTGTCCCCGGCAATAAGAACGATACCCACACCATGATAGATGTAGCCGTCTACGATATAAAAAGCCGTAAGTTCCTGTTCCGGGCCCCGGGAATCAGCCAGGTCAAAGGCCTGAGCACCGCCGTTGGTATTCAGCAACGCCTGCGCCAGGATCGCGAGCGCGGACTGACTCTGTCCGCAGATAAAATGATCATCAGCCTTGATCAACAGCTGCAGCTCTTCCGCAAGAAGGTCAAACAACGGCCAAAGGAATATACGGTACGCTATCGAGAAGGATACAGCGGTGGCGCTGGCGGTGGCTCAATTGATCCATATGTACTGTTGCTGATGGCCCTGATGGCAGGCTTGCTTGCATGGTCTTTACCCAGTCGGCGTCGCGACTAGTCTCGGGACGCCCGGTATACACGCTGCTGATTATTGGTGCAGCGGTAGCAGTCTATGTGATGCCAGGTCTGCCGCAGTGGCTGGTGTATGAGCGCACGCACCTGGAGTCCGGCCAATGGTGGCGGCTGGTAAGCGGACACTGGGTACACTTCTCCCTTGCGCACCTCGTTTACAACACCCTGGCTCTGGCCATTGCCGGCTATTTTATCGAGACCCGACTCCACGGGCGCATGCTGTTCCTGTGCCTGACCAGCGCCGTTACCACGGGATTGTCGGTTTACTGGCTGGCACCCGGCTTGATGTTTTATGGGGGGCTGTCCGGAATAGTGAACACGACCGTGGCTTACCTGTGCTTATCGGCTTTTTTTATTATTCAATCCAGAAGGCGCTGGCTATTTGTTGTACTACTGGTGTTATTACTTGCCAAACTGATTGCTGAATGGATAACGGGCGCAAGTCTTTTTCTGCATGACCTGGGACGCGGCGTTACACCTGTTCCTCTGGCCCATGTAGCCGGGGCGCTCACCGGGCTGCTATTTGCCACTGCTGTTCACAAGACTGCGCGGGCCGAACAGACAGGCCTCTAACCGTTTGTCCGCGCCTGCGGCAGCGCTATACCGCGATCAATTGCAACTTCAGGATTTTTGGGAGAGTGGGATAGTATCCTTTACAAATTTTGCAAAAGTCCAGACTAAGGAATTAATGGATACTGTCCCTTATTTCTGTCCTAGTTAACAAACAGGAGAATGGTGAAGTAATGACTGACACTGCCCGCCAGTACAAACAGATGCCAAATACCGTGAAAATGGCGTACCCCATCCAATGCATAAAATATTACTCCAACCGTATAAAACAGTCCTCCCGATACCAGCCCAATGAATCCCGCGAGAGGCAAGGCCTGCAGCAAGGGCCCCGTCGCCATCACCGCCAGCCAGCCCATGACCAAATAGATTACTACAGGCACAATGCGTCGCCCCTTCTGCGGAAGCGAGTCAATCGCGATTCCTAAAATCGCCAAACCCCAGACTATCCCAAAAATAGACCAGCCCCAGGCGCCACGGAGCGTAACCAGGGTGAGGGGAGTATAGGTTCCGGCAATCAGAAGATAGATGGCATGATGATCCAGCTTACGAAAAATCGTCTTCGCCTTGCCGCGCAAACTATGATACAGAACTGAAAAAGTATAAAGCGCTACCAAGCTTGCCCCGTATACACTGAAGCTTACGATCTTCCACGGGTCCCCCTGACGCGAGGCCAGCACTACCAACACCACCATACCGGCAAACGCCGCTACCGCGCCAATCAGGTGGGTAATGCTGTTAAATCGTTCTCCTTCGTACATTCCGAATAACCCAGCCAATATAACCGTAGTCCGATATGGATGTCACTTATAAAACAAAAGGGATTTTAGTGCTATTCTTCGCAACCATGGCGCAGTATTCCAGTCTAATCCATATAAATATACTCAACTGCAATCAAAGAACATAAACGTCCATTGAGGATCGCTTTACCGGTCGTGTTTGTGTTGACCCAGTGTCCGATTCCAGTCACAGACTAATGTTCAACTGCGTCACATTATAGATGCAATCAGTTCAGGCTGGAGTTAAATTCAGTGATACCTCTGCCAATTAGTAACAAAATCCCTGAATCATCTCTGACGGTTAGACAGATACAAAGCAGCCGTGATTAAATTCATACACTATGCCTGACTGGTCACAAATAAATCAACACATCTCTGAGGCCACCTGCCAACGCTTTGTCGATACACACAACCAGGGGGTGGGCGGCGGTTCCATCAATGCCGCGCACGTTTTGAAGGGCAAAGATGGCCGCGAGTTCTTTATCAAACTCAACAGCGCTTCCCGGGTTGATATGTTTGAAGCCGAAGCTGCTGGTTTGAATGAAATGCTGTCGGCCAATGCCATTAAAGTCCCGGCACCCATCTGCTGGGGCCGCAGCGGGGACCAGGCCTATATCGTTATGGAATACATCGCCCTCGGCGGCACGGGAAGCGGCCCGAAGCTGGGCGAACAACTGGCGGCACTGCATCGCAAACAATGGGACAAGTTCGGCTGGTTCCGCGACAATACCATTGGCTCCACCCCCCAGCCCAACACACCATCTGACAACTGGGTTGAATTTTATTGCGAACATCGTTTGCGATTTCAGATAGACCTGGCTGCACGCCACGGTGGCAGCCGACTTCTGGATCAGGGCGAGCGCTTGATTGATGGTCTCGACGCCTTTTTTGCCAATTACCAACCAGCGCCCTCGCTGCTTCACGGCGACCTTTGGGGGGGTAATTACTCCACTGATGGTGATGGCAACCCGGTGATCTTTGACCCAGCGGTGTATTACGGTGACCGTGAGGCTGACATCGCCATGACTGAGCTGTTCGGTGGGTTCCCGCGAGACTTCTATTCCGCCTATAGCGCGGCCTGGCCAATGGACACGGGTTACGAAACGCGAAAGACGCTCTACAATCTCTACCATGTTATCAATCACTTCAATCTGTTCGGTGGCGGTTATTTATCCCAGGCCGATCACATGATCTCCGGCCTGCTGAGCGAGATTCGATAACGTCAACGCGCAATGACAATTTGCGTCTCACAGACTGAAAGCAAGCCAACTTCGATCACAACAATTGTTATCGCGATTGCGCTGCTGATCGGTTTGCCTTTGCTGGGGATGCTAACTACCGGTCATTCCATTACGCAATATCTGGAATTCCCGCCGTTAACACGGTATGTGCAGCACGCCGCCTTTTCCTGGTCGATCCTGATAGCGGTTGCAGCGTTTGTGTTGCTGTTGCTCACACCCCTTGTGTTTCGTATCCTGCGATCAAAGTCAGATATTGAGTTGACATCACCGGAAACTTCCCTGCCGTGGTGGGGATGGGCGGGGCTGTTGTGGCTTGCCGTTGCCTGGCTGCTGGCATGGACACGCTACGACTGGTTTGCGCCATGGCAGCAATATACCTTTGTGCTGCTTTGGCTGGGATACATTATATCTGTCAACGCTTTTACTTATAAACGTCGCAGTCGTTGCCTGCTTACTGATCGTCCTCGTTATCTCGCTGTTTTATTTGCTGTCAGCGCCGTTTTCTGGTGGTACTTCGAATACCTCAATCGCTTCGTGCAAAACTGGTATTACGTTGGCATCAGTAATTTCAGTTCACTGGAGTATGTCTTTTTCGCCACGCTGTCATTTTCCACGGTGCTGCCCGCTGTGATCAGCACCAAAGAACTACTGCAAACATTCCCTCGTCTGTCTGCCGGACTCGAGAATTTTTACGCGGTACGCGTGAATAATCCCTGTCGCATTGCATCGATGGTTTTGATTCTGTCTGCTATTGGTCTGGCCAACATCGGCAGGGCGCCAGACTATTTATTTCCACTATTGTGGATCGCGCCTCTGCTCATCATCACCAGTGTCCAGACCTTGCGCGGTGAATCTCTGGTTTTCAGGTCCCTCGCTACGGGCAACTGGCGCAGCATATGGCTGGCAGGGATCGCCGCGTTATTGTGCGGTGTTTTCTGGGAGATGTGGAACGTCTTCAGCCTGGCACACTGGCAATACGCCATACCCTTCGTGCAGCGTTTTCAATTATTCGAAATGCCGTTACTGGGTTATGCCGGTTACCTGCCATTTGGTGTTGAATGCCTGATTGTGACTCGTATCGTAGAAGAGATTGGTGATAATAATAATTTATGATGAATGTGGCCCGCCACCCGGACACACATCACACCGGCTAACATTGTCCGCATGTGCAAGAAACGCAAGCAGGTTTTCCGGTTCAATCGCCATGCACAAGGCGATGGTGATGCCGACCTGTGGCTGAATCTACTTTGTCAGCATAGTGGTCCGCTGTGTTTTTCTTAATTAATTTTTTATCACCATAGTGTCAAATTATCTGAAGATGGCAAAGACCGAGCGGCTCGTACACTATAAGGCAGAAAAATGGAGCTTGAACAGGCGATCACGACAACACCATCAGCGCCCCAAACTTGGAATAAGGCTGCCCATGGTGTATCGTTTTTCCATCTATTGACCAACACTGAATGAGGGAATCTCAAGTGGTAATGGATCCGCAATTTAAAGAACACATCACCGCAAAAACCACCTGGGTTCGCGGTCTCTATATCCTGCTGTTTGCCATTGTTTACAGTATTGCCGAGATACTGGTTGTTGCAGTGGTCTTGTTCCAGTTCCTGTCGACCTTGCTAAGCGGTAAAAATAATCAGCAGTTGCTGCGATTTGGGCGCCAGCTGAGCGATTTTGTAAGACAGCTTTTGATGTTCATCACTTACAATAGTGAGGAGAAGCCTTTTCCTTTTGGCCCTTGGCCGAGCACGGAGGATGCTGCATTAAAAGCGCCGCCTAAAAAGAAAACGGCCAAAAAAGACACCACTAATAAGACAGATAACAATTGATTAATTTGTGTCAATTTTTGACTTATATCAGACGCTAATTTTGCTAGAATTAGAACTGAACTAAGCAAGTATTAGCGGCTTTTTGCCCCAATCCCCGCAAAAGGGTGGTGTGACACGGAAATTCCGCTTGCTGGTTGTGCCACGAAATATTCAAACATTACCGGAGGGTCCAGGGTTATAAACCTGGGTATGTGTTTGCGAACAGTAGTCGGCTTAGGTGAGGACAAATTTATGAAAATCTCGACAAAAGGCAGATACGCGGTCAGCGCACTCATTGAGATTGTGCTCGGCAGCGAAAAAGGTCCGGTGACGCTAGGCGACCTTGCCGCCATGCAGGGTATTTCCCTGTCATACGCCGAACAGCTATTTGCCGGGTTGAGGAAACAAAATTTGGTAAAAGGCACCCGCGGTCCGGGTGGTGGATTCACGCTGGCACGTGTGCCGGAAGAAATTACCATCGCCGAAATTATTCGTGCCGTTTATGACAATGACGCCGATAATACCGGGGTCGAGGCCAGAAATACCGGGCAGCGTGCAGCGACCTGCTGGAAACAGCTAGACCATCGCATCGATGTGTTTCTGGAAACGATTACATTAGCCGATGCCATTGGACCGGACGCCTCAAACGCCAGCTCAATGAGTTTCGGCACCTGAAACACCATCTAGCGCTTTAACATCAGCTTGAGTCTGGGCCAGATGTTATCCAGCATCCGCGCCTGCCCTTCCGCTCGCGGATGTATCCCGTCCAACTGCATTAATTCACTATTGCCAGCCACACCCTGCAGGAAACGGGGAACCAGTGGCACACGGTTTTGCCGTGCCACCTGTCTGTAAGTTTTATGAAACACGTCGGTGTAGGCCGGTCCATAGTTGGGTGGCAGGCGAATCCCTAATAATAAAACCGTGGCGCCCTGTTTTTTTCCGAGCGCGACAATACGCGACAGGTTGTTTTTCATCTCCAGCAGGGAAAGGCCCTGCAAACCGTCATTACCACCGACCGCGACTATGACGATGGCGGGTTTATTACGCTGCAATGTTTGCGGCAGGCGCGCCAATGCGCCGGCGCTGGTATCGCCACTGATACTGGCGTTGACGAGTTTGTAACGATAGCCACTTCGCTGCAGCCGGCGCTGCAACAGGGTAACCCAGCCCCGTTTGCTATCAATGCCATAGCCGGCACTGAGGCTGTCTCCCAGCACCAGCAGGGTGGGTTCCGCCCAAGCGGGTGCTACGATAATCAGCAACACCAGGAAAAGGATTATTCTACGCATGTCTGACAAACCCTCTTCTCCCATTGTGCAGGCGATAAACCTCGGCAAGCAAGTCATGAGCCCGGAAGGGAAACTCACCATTCTTGAAAATATCAGCTTCAGCGTTGATCCGGCGGAAGCGGTGGCGGTGGCGGGTGCATCAGGCTGCGGCAAGTCCACCTTACTGGGCCTCCTCGCCGGGCTGGACACACCCACGTCCGGTCGGGCAATACTGGATGGCAAAAACCTTGGCGATTTAAATGAGGACGGCCGTGCCGCGCTGCGCGCACGGCGCGTGGGATTTGTGTTTCAGTCATTCCAGTTACTGCCTAGCCTGACCGCGCTGGAGAACACCCAGTTGCCACTGGAACTCGCCGACAGTGCCAATGCGCGTTGTCAGGCCATAGAGATTCTTGACCGGGTGGGACTCGGTGAGCGCTTGCACCACTACCCGACCCAGCTTTCCGGTGGCGAGCAACAGCGGGTTGCCATTGCGCGTGCGTTTGCATCCAATCCAAAGATATTGTTTGCCGACGAGCCCACGGGCAACCTCGACCAGAAAACCGGTGCTCGCATCATCGAGCTGCTGTTTTCGCTTAACCAGGAACGCGGTACCACGCTGATTCTGGTGACACATGATAAAGCGCTGGCAAGGCACTGCGATCGCATACTCGAACTGGAAGCCGGACGGCTGATTCAGCCATGAAACACGCTCTTGGACTGTCATTTCGCTTCCTGCGCCGAGACTGGCGCGCCGGCGAGCTGACCACCGTTGGCATCGCACTGACTATTGCGGTCGCCAGCATCACTGCCGTTGGTTTTTTCAACGATCGGGTCCGTCGCAGTATGGAACAACACGCCAGTGAATTGCTGGCCGCGGACCTGGTAGTGCTATCGCAACGACCTGTGGCAATAGAGTGGATCAAGGCGGCCAGGCAAAAAGGCCTGCGCACTGCCCTTACCACCCAGTTACCCAGCGTCGTCGTTGCCGGCACGCTGACGCAATTAGTGGAGATTAAGGCCGTTAGCGACGACTATCCGCTGCGTGGCCGGTTGAAAGTGACTTTGGTGCCATATACCAAGGATCATGTTACCAATCGCGTCCCGGCACGTGGTTCGGTCTGGCTGGATGCCCGCCTGATGAGCCAGCTTAATCTGAAAATTGGCGATTCCATCACCATAGGCGCGGCAAAATTTGCCGTCAGCAGGATAATTTCCTATGAACCAGACCGCGGAGGTAATTTTTTTAGCATCGCCCCGCGCGCCATGATTCATGCCAACGATTTGCAGGCAACTAAACTGGTTCAAACCGGTAGCCTGATCAGCTACCGTTTGCTATTGGCGGGCGACTCGCCGTCGATACGCAGCTTTCGCAACTGGGTTAAACCGCTGTTGCGAGGCGGGTCACGCTTGCAAGGACTACGTGACGCACGTCCGCAATTACGCGTCGTGCTGGACCGGGCAAATCAGTTTCTTGGGCTGTCGGCACTGGTCAGCGTGGTGCTGGCAGGTGTCGCCATTGCCATCTCCGCTCGCCACTATGCCAGCCGACATCTTGATCCCAGCGCCATCCTGCGCTGTCTCGGTGCATCACAAAATTTCATTATCGCCATTCATGGCTGGCAACTGCTATGGCTGGCCATTGCCGGTAGCCTGCTGGGTGTCCTGATCGGTTATGCTGCGCAATGGATTCTGGCGCTGACCCTAGTCGACCTGTTGGTGGCGCGGTTGCCGCCACCCGGCTGGAAACCGGCGCTAATGGGTATGGTAACCGGTTTGGTGATTCTGATGGGTTTTAGCCTTCCGCCCATCCTGCGACTACGAAATGTCCCACCAGCGCGAGTATTGCGACGCGATCTGGGTAACTTGCCACGCTCCTCCCTATCGGTATATGTATTCGCCGTCCTGACCGTAATAATGATTATGTTGTGGTTAACAGGCGACGTCCTTCTCACGATTTATATCACCAGTGGTAGCGTGGCCACACTGCTGGTAATGGGATTAGTGTCATCAGGTTTAATTAGAGTTGTGGGTCGCTTGCGCAATCGTGTTGGTATTGCCTGGCGTTTTGGTATCAGTAATATCGCCCGTCGACCACGGGCCAGTATGGCCCAGCTGCTGGCGTTCGGACTTGGTATCATGGTGATGCTTTTACTGAATATTGTTCGCAATGATCTCGTAGACCAGTGGCAATCCAGCCTGCCACCCGACGCCCCAAACTATTTTGTGATCAACGTGCAAAAACACCAACTGGCTGATACCAGACGTTTTTTCAGGGAAAACAAGATCGCGCCGCCTTCTTTGTATCCCATGGTGCGTGCACGGCTAACCGGCATCAATAACATACCCATCGACCTGTCGAGCCTCAGCGATCCCCGCGCACGACGATTGCTGCAGCGGGAACAGAACCTTTCCTGGCGCCGTGAAATGCAAACTGACAATCGCATCATTGCCGGACAGTGGTGGAGCGAAGAGACTCATGGCCAGCCCCAGCTGTCACTGGAACAAGGGATTGCCAAACGGCTGGGAATCAAGCTGGGTGATACAATACAGTTCAGCGTCGTCGGTGAACCGCTTTCGCTTACCGTCACCAGTCTGCGCAGTGTTGACTGGGACAGTTTCAACGTGAATTTTTTTATGGTGACGCCGCCGGGCGTTCTGGAAAATTTTCCCGCCAGTTTTATTACCAGCTTTCTTTTGCCACCGGGGGAGCCTGGCGTGCTCAGCCGGCTGGTGAAACGCTTTCCCAACTTTACGGTAATTGACATCAGCGCGCTGATGACCAAGGTCCGCAGCATTATGGACCGGGTAACGGTTGCGGTGGAATTTGTATTCCTGTTCACCCTCGCCGCTGGCATCACCGTGTTGCTGGCAGCCATTCAGGCGACGCAGGACGAACGTCGATACGAGGGCGCGATTCTCCGAACCCTGGGCGCCAGTCGTAGTCAGCTAATGCAGGGCATCGCAGCAGAATTTGCCACCCTGGGCATGCTGGCAGGACTGTTGGCGGCATTTTCAGCCAGTGCAGTGGGCTACGTTCTGGCCCAGCAGGTGTTCCACCTGACTTATCGGCCGGGTATTGAGTTGTGGGTAGTCGGCGTGCTCGGCGGTGCACTGGGGATCGGCATCGCTGGTACCCTGGGAGTACGCTCCGTGGTCAATCAGCCGCCGATGAAAACCTTGCAGCGTATCTAGGTGGAAGGCACTGAAAAACTTCATGGATGAAATATCAGGGTTATTTTCCAATGCACGGTTGCTATGAATAAACCGACTCTGTTTTTTGCGCCGCCCTTTATATTACTACTGGCAATCGATCTGCAAGCCTGATTTCCTGTGGACTTACGGTCGCCCGATAGGCGATTGCTTCTACGCCCGCGGCCATTGCCCGCCTCAATGTTTCTCCGTATTCGGGATCTATCACATCTGCCGGACTGAGCGATTCGGCATCCTGTCTTTGCACACAATAGAATATAACGGCCCGATATCCCTGCTTCACCATTTGCATCAACTCACGCAAGTGTTTGCTGCCCCGTGCGCTAACGGCATCCGGAAAAATGGCCACCCCGCCTTGGGTGATGGCGGTCACGTTTTTGACCTCGACATAGCAATCCGGGGCTGACCCGTCCTGCAGCAGCAAGTCGATTCGGCTGTTTTCCAGGCCATAACGCACCTCGCGCCTCAGGATTTTATATCCCTGCAGTTCAGCAATTCGTCCATCAGCGATGGCCTCCTGCACCAGTTTCGGCGGCAGACCGGTATTGATTCCTACCAGCGCGCCGGACGAGGCTTCAACCAGTTCCCAGGAGTAAATATATTTTCGTTTTGGATTAGCGGTATCACGCAACCACACGCGACTACCCGGTTCGGCACAACCCAGCATGGCGCCAGTGTTCGGGGTATGCGCGGTCAATTGACTGCCATTGGGTAATTCCACATCCGCAAGGAATCGTTTGTAGCGCTGAATCAATCGCGCCTCAAGCAGGGGCTGTTCAAATTTCATGGATCGACCTGGCAAAAAGCCCGCCAGTCGGCGGGCTTAAACAGTAATACTTCTTTAGCAAACTTACGTCAGCACGCTAAAAACGCAGATTGATGCCCACGTGCAAGCCATCGTCTATGTTAACAGGGCCACTGGTATCCGGATTTACGGAGATGTTGTGTAACCCCACATAGGCACTGGCCGTCTCAATCAACTGGTATTCCGCACGAACGCCGTATTCGATAAAGCTGGTTCCGCCAAAGGTGATGATATCGGGTGAGTAATAGAGATAACCGCCCACACCAAATTTTGATGACTGCGGAAAGTAGGTCACCTGTCCGCCAATTGCAGCAGCCGTAATCGAATTGCCGCCAACGGAAGAAAAATAAATCTTGGCACCCAGACCCCCTTCCATTTTGGACCCGGAACCATACTCTCGTCCGAGCACCAGCAGACCGGCACTGGCGACCCAGTCGCCTGAGGTGCTGGTCAGAAAACCGAAGCCAATATCCGATCCACGATAGGTGGTGAGGTAGTCGACGCTAACGGTATTATTGTTGATGAAGATATCAAGGCCGTCTGCTTTTACAGCGCTGGCAGTGGTCAACAAGATAATGGCTAAAAGATGTCTTCGCATAAAACGCTCCCGCTTGATCGTGTTGATTGTCTTGTCGGGCGGCAATCATCACATCCGCACGACGTGAATTCAAGTCGCTATGTCTGAGCAAGTGCAACGATTATCTTGTCACGAGTGTGATCATCGACAAGTGCAAGCGCATCATAGACACGTTTCATCAATGCCTCTGGCTTGTCCCCGGGAAAATATAGTGTTAGTGAACTGGTAAACGTGGGCAAACGCAGACTTTTACCATTAATCTGGATTACGGTATCGGCAGCACGCTTCTGTGCCTTTTCCAGGGCGCTCAATGCACCTTCCTTCTGGGTGTTGGGGAATAAAATACCAAATTTGCTGTGATTCAATCTCGCCACCGCATCGTAACCGCGAAAACCGGTCAATATCTGATTGGCAAACGTTCTGATAACTTCCTCTACAGCATCCTTTCCATTCAGCTCACCATAGGCATCGAGCTGATCCAGCGCAATAATCGAGAGCGCAAGAGAGAACCCGTATCGTTTGCTGCGGCCAATCTCGGCCTCTACCTGCTTGCCAAAGGAAACCTTGTTTTGCAGCCCGGTCAATTCGTCTACCATGCTCTGGTCCCGCATGCGGCCGAGTTCATCTTTCAGTAAATTTCGATCAAGCTTACTGATTTTCAAATAATGATTGGTGGAACCAAGATCTTTGCCAAGCGCCGCGTTTCCTTTGAGCAAATCCTCCAGCCCCGTCACCAGCAGGTGCTTGATATCAAGTACATCATCAGGGCTGTCGGCAAGCTTAAGGGCCTTGAGGTTGGACCTCAGCAAATGGTGGTATTCCCGGGAGCGGGAAATACTTTCAGCCAGCTTACCGGCAAAGGTTTTGTGCAGCCGATCAATGCGATCCCGACTGGCGTTTTTATGTTGCGTAGTGAATCCGGATTGTGCCGTAATTGAGTCACTTCTATTCGCCAGGGGCGGTAACATTGATGATGAGGCGGAATCGTCGCCGATGACAATGTCCGGTTCACCGGTATCGTTATTGCTTGCTGGTCTATTGAAGTCCGGATCGATCGAAAGCGGTGGGAACGATCTCGCTTTGGTTGCTTGACGACTGCTTCTTGACAGTTCCTCCCTGACGTCACTGGGGATATGATCGACGATAGACAAGCGTTTCGGTTTCGATTCCCTGTTCATGGCAGGCTTGTCAACGGACACGTTGTCTTCTACCTTGAAATCGATTTCATTACTGTCGCTGTTAATCGCCGACGAATTCGTCGCGCCTTTCACTTGCTCTTTGGATGTTACCAGTGGTTTTAGCGAGGCCCTGATGGCCTCAGCTTTGGCATCTCTTAACGCCTGGTCCTGCGGTGACAGCGAGTATTCACTGGTTAGATCTGGTGCTTTTTTATCGACTATTTTATTTTCAGCCAGATCGTCCTCTTCAACGATGGCTGGCCGATGTTCTTCAACAAATTCATTTTCCTTTCTTTGTTGCAGTTCTTTTTCAAACACCGACTCGTCCAGCTCCAGACCATCGATCTCAAGCGATTCCAGGGGCGACGCTTTTGATTCCGGCACCGGATCAGGCGAAAACGCTTTGATGGGTGCCTCTTGCGTGCGCCCGAATGTCGTTGCGGGTTCATCGGGCACATGATCATCGATCTCGTCGAACACGGGTGGTTGGGGTTCTTCCGGCAGACCTTCGATTACCACCTCTTCCGACTTTGGCGGTTTGGGTGCAGCCATCGGGGCGGGGGCGGTTTGCTCTTCGTCACCTTCCAGATGGGGTTTCAGTCGCTGTTGCAGCAAGCGCACCTTAATGCGGGTTACGGTATCCCCGTCGGGATTGGATGCGTATTTGTGCAGCAAGGCGTGCAGGAAACTAACAAAGTCGCGGCCGGTGTCTCCCGTATACTCACCGCCACGGTTTTTCAGGCCGCGGTCAATCATGCGGTACAGAAACAGACCGTCTGGAGTTTTGCGCAATCCCTCGAGCTGTGCCTGGATCAATTCAATCAGATCGTCATCTGCAGATGTAGCCGACAAGCCCGATACCCCCATTCAAGCACCTGAGTGCATGTAAATATGTCGTAATTAATATTTAGAACGAAATGTGGCCTGAAGCAATAGAAAATAACAACTTATCGCATGTTTTTCATCCAAAGTTGCAGGAACTGCCCGCCTGTTCGGTTATTTTGGAAATTATCGTGCAACGACAATGAGTACGGAGTCTTTTATCGCCGCTGCCAGTGTTTGCAAACTCCCACCGCCAGAATCGACCTCTTCAAGAATCAGATCCTGTTCTCCCAAACGCTCGAGAAAATCCAGCAACAGGCTGCTTTTCATGGCGTAATTCACGTTTTGCGGCAGATCTCCGGTCCACCGAAAGACACTCATGGCGCTCAATTTTGAGGTCACCACACCGACAACCTTGCCCTCCATATTAATCAAGGGACCGCCACTGTTGCCACTCTGGAGGGCGACTGTGATCTGGTAGGCGCGCTTGTCGTCCCGCAGACCGCTGAGGGCGCTGATAATGCCGTCGGTCAGTTTAGGCTGGCTGCCCATAATTTCGGGGTGCGGATAACCGATAGTAAATACTTTTGCCCCCAGCGGGGCCGGTTTCTCAGCAATCATCAGGGCAGGCGGCAAGGCATCTATATCATCGACTCGTAACAGGGCCAGATCATTTTCGGAATCCACTTGCATAATGCTCGCGCTCAACCGTCTTTTGTCCGTAAGAATCAGCGTAATATCGCTACGGCCTGAAATGACGTGGTAATTGGTTACCACCAGCCCTTCGGCAACCGGCCAACCGGTTCCCATGCTGACGCTTGCACCTTCAACAATATTCTCTCGCCCTTTCGGTTGGCGTTGATTCAATACGCTCGACGCGCTTTGCGGAGGAATATTCCCGTAGGACCCGTTGCGACACTGGCCAATTACCAGGTTGCCGATTTGATCAGGTGAAGTTTTCGGATCATGCTGAAAATTGTAGATGTAATAAACGATGGGTCGCAGTACCGCCTGAGGATCATCCAGGTATTGTTCGACACGGTACTCCTGCGACTCTGCCCAGGCGATCATGGATTCCAGTGGCACGCCCTTGCGCATCTGGTTTGCAACCGACACACTGAGTTTGCGCAGAGCAAGGCAATAGTCTGGATTTATTTCATTGGCAAATGATGCGGTGGACAAAAACAGATTACTGGAAAAAATGACGACCAAAAATAGTAACTTCACTTCGCCCCCCGGTTTCCCAGACACACTTGCCTTGAATAAGTAACATCCATCTGATCACAATGCCAGATAAGGAAACGAGAATGCCTATGCAGGCGGGTCAAGGCGTATAAAAGCACGGGCGGGGCTGTTAATTCTTGTGGTAACTGGCACTCAATTCGTGCACTGCATCAATAAATGCAGCAGCGTGATCGGGATTCACTTGGGGATGAATACCGTGGCCGAGATTGAATACCATACCGGTGCCTTCGCCATAACTGCGCAGTATGCCAGCAACTTCTTCGCGTATGCGATCCGGTGACGCATACAGAACGCAAGGGTCCATGTTTCCCTGCAAGGCGACGCGGTTGCCCACCCGGGTTCTCGCTTCGCCCATGTCAGTGGTCCAGTCAATACCCAGGGCATCGCAGCCGGTGTCGGCCATAACCTCCAGCCATTGGCCGCCGTTCTTGGTAAACAGGATCACTGGTACGGCGCGCCCGTCTGCCTCGCGAGTCAGGCTGTCTACAATCTGCTGCATGTACCGCAGCGAAAATTCCTGATAGTCACGCGGAGTGAGCGCACCTCCCCAGGTATCGAAGATCATTATCACCTGCGCACCGGCGGCGATTTGCGCATTGATATAATCAATAACTGATACCGCGACGGTGTCGAGCAATCGATGCAGCATTGCCGGCTGACTGAACATCATCTGCTTGATGACATCGAATGTCTTGCTGCTCCCGCCTTCAACCATGTAGGTGGAAATAGTCCACGGGCTACCGGCGAAACCTATCAGCGGTACACGTCCGTCAAGCTCCTTGCGAATCAGGCGTACCGCGTCCATGACATAGCGCAACTCTTCTTCGGGATCAGGACGTTTCAGAGCATCGATGTCCGCGGCGGTTCTGATGGCATTTTTAAACTTCGGGCCTTCACCAGTTTCAAAATAAAGCCCCAACCCCATGGCATCGGGCACAGTGAGAATATCCGAGAATAGAATTGCAGCATCCAGCGCAAAGCGTTCAAGCGGCTGCAGCGTCACCTCGCACGCAAGTTCTGGCGTTGAACACAGCGTCATAAAGTCGCCTGCCTTGGTGCGCGTGTTCCGATACTCCGGCAGATAGCGACCTGCCTGCCGCATCATCCAGACCGGTGTCATATCTACCGGCTGGCGCATCAAGGCTCGCAGAAAGCGATCATTTTTTAACTCTGCCATAATTATTTTTTCAAATTGTCTGTGGCGCTACCGGGATGCCGACAGGGGCGGTTATACGGCCAGATATTCCAGAATACCATCGGCGGCCTCGCGGCCTTCCCAGATCGCGGTAACCACCAGGTCCGACCCACGAACCATGTCGCCGCCGGCAAATATTTTGGGATTGGTTGTCTGGAACTTGTATTCCTGTTTTTCGCGCGCCTGCACTCGACCGCGATCGTCAACACTAATATTATGATCGGCAAACCAGTCCGCCGGACTGGGCTGGAAGCCAAATGCAATAATGACACTGTCCGCTGGTATGATTTCTTCGCTACCTGCTACCGGCTCGGGACGGCGGCGACCACGTTCATCGGGCTCACCCAACCTTGTAGTGACAACTTTGACACCCTCTACCTTTCCAT
Source organism: Acidiferrobacterales bacterium (assembly GCA_036446455.1). GTDB lineage: Bacteria > Pseudomonadota > Gammaproteobacteria > Acidiferrobacterales > JAJDNE01 > JAZFSZ01. The sequence goes on along the minus strand of JAZFSZ010000115.1, from coordinate 42,170 downwards.
TACCGACGATCTCAACCGGTTGTCGATTAAACCTGAACTGCACACCCTCTTCCATGGCATTACCCACCTCACGTTTTGAGCCGGGCATGTTCTCCTCGTCCCGTCGATAGGCGCAAATAACACTCGCAGCCTTTTGACGGATTGTAGTGCGGTTACAATCCATGGCGGTATCACCGCCGCCAAGTATCACCACTTTTTTGCCTTGCAGGTCGATAAAGTCTGCCACATTCTCCTCATAACCATGGGTATGGTTGATGTTGGATATCAGAAAATCCAGCGCGGCATGGACACCGTCCAGTGCGTTCCCCGGAATATCGGCCTGCATATATTTATACGCGCCCATACCCAAAAACACCGCGTCGTATTCGCCAATGATTTCGCTGAAAGAAATGTCCTTACCGACATCCACACCAAGTCGAAACTCGATGCCCATACCTTCAAAAATATTGCGCCGGTTTGTAATTAATGATTTTTCCAGCTTGAATTCGGGAATGCCAAAGGTGAGCAGGCCGCCGATCTCGGGGTAACGATCAAACACCGTTGCCTTGACACCATTGCTCGCCAATACGTCGGCACAACTCAGTCCAGCCGGGCCGGCGCCGATAATTGCCACCTGCTTGCCGGTGTCCTGACCCTGCAACAGTTGCGGCCGCCACCCTTGGGCAAATGCGGTATCCGAAATATATTTCTCGATGGAACCGATGGTCACGGTACCAAATCCACCTTCATTGAGTGTGCAGGCGCCTTCACACAAACGGTCTTGTGGACACACCCGGCCGGTGATCTCCGGCAAGCTATTGGTGCGATGTAATAATTCCGCAGCTTCGCTGATGTTGCCATCAGCGATCAACTTGAGCCAGTTGGGAATGTAATTGTGAACCGGACACTTCCACTCGCAATAGGGATTACCACATTGCAGGCAGCGGTCTGCCTGTTCAGCGGCCTGCTGCTTGTCGAACGCACCATAAATCTCGCAAAAATTCTGGATCCGCGCCGTTACTATCTTTTTTTCCGGCTCATGACACTGAATCTGGATGAATTGAAAATTGTTACTCATTAATAAATCTCGGGCTGTCTTCGCGTTACGCGGCAGCGCGTCGTAAATCCTCCAGAAGCGATTCGAACCTGGCAGCCTTCGGCTTCACCAGCCAGAACTGGCCAATACAATCAGCAAAATTGTCGAGGAAGGATTTACCGCGTTGACTACCTGTCTCAGCAACAAATTCCTCGATAATTTCACGCAAGTAGTTACGGTGTGCCTCCATGTTCTCCGGGCCAATGCGCTGTATATCAATATCCTGATTAATACAGTCAACGAACCGGTTAGCCTCATCGTATACATAAGCGAAACCACCGGTCATGGCTGCACCAAAATTGATGCCGGTACTGCCAAGTACTGTGACATGACCAGCGGTCATGTATTCACAACCGTGATCGCCCACACCCTCGACGACAGTGTGGCAGCCTGAATTGCGCACACCAAAGCGTTCTCCAGCGAGACCGGCGGCGAATAATTTACCGCCGGTAGCACCATACAAACAGGTATTACCAATAATGGTGGTTTCATGGCTCTTGAAAGAACTTTGTCGCGGTGGATAAATCACCAGTTTTCCGCCGGCCATGCCCTTGCCAACATAGTCGTTAGCATCACCTTCCAGATACATGTGCAGACCCCCGGCGTTCCACACGCCGAAACTCTGTCCGGCAGTACCAGTGAGGCGCAGGACAATTGGCGTGTCCTCCATGTCGACATTACCGTAGCGGCCAGCAATCTCGCCTGACAGGCGAGCACCAATAGAACGGTTGGTATTGCGCACCGCATACTGGAATTCACCACCTTTTCTGCCTTCAATCGCACCCAGGGCGTCGGCCACCATCTGTTCGGCAAGCTCACCTTTATCAAACGGGGTATTGAAAGGTTCGGTGCAATACTGTGGCTTGTTTGCATCCACACCGCCATCACTCACCAGAGCTGATAAATCCAGTGATTGTTGCTTGGACGTTTTGCCACTGATAATTCTCAAGAAATCAGTCTGGCCGATAATGTCGTTCAGGTTCTTTGCGCCCATCGCTGCGAGATACTCACGAACTTCTTCAGCGATAAAGCGAAAATAATTTATAACTGATTGCACCTCGCCGCGGTAGTAATCCATGCGCAAGACCTTATCCTGAGTGGCGACACCGGTAGCGCAATTGTTCAGATGACATATACGCAGGTACTTGCAACCCATAGCGATCAAGGGGCCGGTACCAAAACCAAAACTTTCTGCGCCCAGAATCGCCGCCTTAATCACATCGAGACCGGTCTTTAATCCGCCATCGGTTTGCAGACGGACCTTGTTGCGCAGATTGTTGGCACGCAGAATCTGGTGGGTTTCGCTGAGGCCCAGCTCCCAGGGACTACCGGCATATTTAACCGAGGTCAGGGGTGACGCCCCGGTACCGCCGTCGTAACCCGAGATGGTAATGAGGTCGGCATAGGCCTTGGCCACACCGGCGGCAATAGTACCTACCCCGGCTTCGGCAACCAGTTTTACGGACACCAGCGCGTCCGGGTTAACCTGCTTGAGGTCATAGATCAATTGCGCCAGATCTTCAATCGAATAAATATCGTGATGTGGCGGCGGTGATATCAAAGACACCCCCTCATTGCAGTAACGCAGTTCTGCAATGAGGTCGTTCACTTTGTGCCCCGGTAACTGGCCGCCCTCCCCTGGTTTGGCGCCCTGTGCAATCTTGATCTGCATCACTTCGGCTGACTTCAAGTAGGCCGGTGTAACACCAAAACGACCCGATGCCACCTGTTTGATCTTTGAGCGGCGCTCGGTCGCGTATCGGACCGGATCTTCGCCGCCCTCACCGGAATTGGAACGGGCACCTAAACGATTCATCGCTATTGCCAACGTTTCATGGGCCTCCGGTGACAACGCCCCAAGGCTCATGGCGGCAGAATTAAATCGCTTCACAATATCGGCTACCGGCTCAACCTCATCGATGGAAATGGGACTCATATTTTCCCGCAACTGAATCAAATCGCGCAGGGCAATGGGATCACTTTCATTTACCATCCGCGAATAAACCTTCCATTGTTCCATATTGTTGCTGATAACAGCGGCCTGAATGGCGTGCACAACATCCGGATTGTAGGCATGGTCTTCGCCACCGTGGATGTATTTCATCAAGCCACCCTGATCAATCGGCTTACGGGGATTCCACGCAAGCTTGCACAATGCTTTCTGGTCAGACTCAAAATCTTCAAAGCGGATACCGGATATGCGGTTTGTAGTGCCGACAAAACACAGGTCCACCACATCCTGATGCAGGCCCACAGATTCAAATAACTGTGCACCGCGATAACTGGCGATGGTGGAAATACCCATCTTTGATGTAATCTTGTAGAGGCCCTTGTTTATACCTGTGCGGTAATTCGCTTCCAGCTCAGCGACGTCACGGTCCCCGCCGATCTCGCCCGAGCGCACCAAGTCATGAAGACACTCATAGGCAAGATAAGGATACACACAGGTCGCGCCATAGCCGATTAATACCGCAAAATGGTGGGGATCTCTGGCAGTGGCCGTCTCCACAACTATATTGGCGTCACAGCGCAGCCCCTCATGTACCAGGCGATGGTGTACAGCACCGGTTGCAAACAGGGCGTGCACCGGACGCTTGTTATCGGCGATGTCACGATCGCTCATCACCAACACAACCTTGCCATTATTGATGGCTTTGACTGCCTTGTTGGTGATGTCAACAATAGCCTCTTTGAGGGAAACATCCTGCGAATAATTTAGCGAAATCAATTCGGTCGCATAGTCTGTTTCTGTTTTACCCATCTCCAGCAGTTGCTGAAACTTACCACTGGATAGAACGGGGGAATCCACCAGTAATCGATCGGCATGCTGTGGTGTCTCTTCAAATAAATTTCGTTCGCGGCCCAGACAGGTTTCCAGTGACATGACAATTTGTTCACGAATGGGGTCAATCGGCGGATTGGTCACTTGCGCAAATTGCTGTCTGAAATTGTCGAACGGGGATCGCACCAGCTTTGACAATACCGGGAACGGCGTATCGTCGCCCATGGAACCGACAGCTTCCTGACCGTTTTCCCCCAAAACACGAATAACTTCATCGCGTTCTTCAAAACTGACATGGAACATCTTCTGGTAGATGTTCAGTTGCTTTTTATCCATGTACTTGCTGGCACGCCCCTCTTCGAGCTGTGACTTCAGGTGGCGTGCACGTTCTGACATCCACTTTTTATATGGCTGTACTGCTTTCAGCTGATTGTCGATGTCTTCCGGTAACAGTAATTTGCCGGTTTCAGTATCGACCGCGATCATCTGTCCCGGCTTGAGTCGACCCTTCATCAACACGTCACCTGGCGCATAATCGTAAACACCGATTTCAGAAGCCAGGGTGATATGACGATCTTTCGTTATTACCCAGCGTGCCGGCCGCAGGCCATTGCGGTCCATGCTGCAGGCTGCATAACGGCCGTCCGTCAGGACAATACCGGCCGGACCGTCCCACGGTTCCATGTGCATGGAGTTATATTCGTAAAATGCGCGCAGATCCGCATCCATGGTTTCAATATTTTGCCAAGCGGGCGGAATCAATAACCGCATGGCGCGGAATATATTCATACCGCCGGCCAGCAGCGCTTCCAGCATATTGTCGAGGCTGGAAGAATCAGAGCCTTCCACATTTACTAATGGAAGTATCTCACCCATGTCAGGCAGCAACGGCGTTTTGAATTTATGACTGCGAGCCACTGACCAGATACGATTGCCCTGAATTGTGTTGATCTCGCCGTTATGAGCAAGGAATCGGAAGGGTTGCGCCAGGCGCCACTGAGGCCAGGTATTGGTAGAAAAACGCTGATGAAAAACGCACAACGAAGAAACCAGCACCTCGTTTCGCAGATCCTCATAGAACACTGGCAGATTGGCCGGCATCACCAGGCCCTTGTAGGAAATCACGCGTGACGACAAGCTGGCTACATAAAAGGTATCGTCATCGTCTTCGAGGGATTTTTCGGCAAGCCGCCGGGCGACATACAGTCGCCGTTCGAACTCTGCATCGTCCATCCCCTCAGGCGCATTCACAAACACCTGCTCGATGGCGGGCAAGGTCTTGAGCGCTTCGTCGCCACAAGCGTCGGGGTTAACCGGTACCTTGCGCCAGCCGGCGACAAGCAATCCTTTGTCCTGCAACTTTCGAATAACACAGTCACGGGCATTGTCGGCTTTGCGTTCGTCCTGGTGCAAAAATACCAAACCGACGGCATAGATGTCAGCGAGATCAAAACCCTGCTCTTCGGCAGCGGATTTCAGAAATGCATCAGGTTTGCGCAGCAATAAACCACAACCATCACCGGTTTTGCCATCGGCGGCCACCGCACCGCGGTGCGTAAGGCAGGCGAGGGATTCGATAGCGGTTTGCACCAGCCAGTGACTGGGCTTGCCATCCATCTGGGCGATTAATCCAAAACCACAGCTATCTTTCTCAAAAGATGGCTGATAAAGCCCGTTCAATTTTTGCTTGTTATTGCTCACATCTATATCTCTTTACTGTATACGTTGCCCAATATGTTTGCCAAATGCCCATATAACCCGCAGCTTACACCGGACAAATGGCGGGAAAGTATACCGGCGCGGCAACAGGGGTTCAATTGCACAAAATGGCGTAAAAACAAGGGTAATTCGGGATTTCCCGACCAGCATCAGCTGCGGGAGGGCTTTGTCAGGCCCGTCCCCGTTAAACCGGAACTTCGGGCGCAAATAACCTGGCGTGCTCCGCAATCGCATAGCGATCGGTCATGCCGGCGATGTAATCGGCGATAGTTCTGGCTTGGCCCACCTCCGGTTCCATCCCTTCGACAATAACCGTGCCGATTTTTTCCTGATATTGCGGCGGCAAAAGTCGAACATCGTTCATGAAAGCATCGAACAATTGCCTGATAATGTTGGCTGACTTCAGGCTCATGCGCCTAACTCGGTAGTGATCGTAAAGGCGCTTTCGCAGGAAGCGCTTTAACTCCAGCATCTGTTCACCCAGCTCTTCGCTATAGGCGATAAGATTCACCTTTGCATTGCGAACCTCATCCGGTGAGCTGACACCGGCATCGGACAAATGACGCTGGCTGTTTTCCACCAGATCAACCACCATGCGATTGATCATGCGTCGGATAATCTCGTGAATGCGCCTTCTCTTTGATAAATCGGGATAGCGACGTTGTACTTCATCAAACTGCTCCGCGAATAATTTGATTTCGCACAATTCATCGATCTCGATCAAGCCGTAACGAAGGCCATCATCCACATCATGATTGTTGTAAGCAATTTCATCGGCGAGATTGACCAGCTGAGCCTCCGCCCCCGGCTGTTTTTTTTGCAGGAACCGCTTACCCAGTTCGCCCAGTTTCATTGCCTCACGATTGGAACAGTGTTTCAGAATTCCTTCACGCGTCTCATAAGTGAGATTCAGGCCAGGAAATTCAGCGTACCGCTCTTCCAGTACATCGACCACACGCAGCGACTGAAGATTGTGTTCAAAGCCGCCATACTGTTGCATGCAGTCATTCAGAGCGTCCTGACCGGCATGCCCAAACGGGGTATGACCCAGATCGTGGGCCAGCGCTATCGCTTCGGTAATATCTTCGTTTAGCGAAAGGGAGCGTGCGATGGAGCGACCGATTTGCGCCACCTCGATGGAGTGGGTCAGTCGCGTACGAAAAAGATCACCCTCATGATTTACAAACACCTGGGTCTTGTATTCGAGACGGCGGAATGCCGCGCTGTGGACAATGCGATCACGATCGCGCTGGTATTCACTCCGGTAGGCTGGAGGTGGCTCGTCGTGCGAGCGTCCGCGGCTATGCTTGTCATTGGCCGCGTACGGCGCCAGGCTCATTTATTCGCCCCGCTCGCAGCACGCGCGTTGGCCATGCGGCACTTCTCCAGCGTTTGCCGCAATTTGTCCTCGTCAAAAGATTCGCAAATAAATGCGTTGCCCAGTTTATGCAGTAGTACCAGTCGCAACTGGCCGGCTATCACTTTTTTATCAACAGCCATCAGCTCAAGATACCGATCGACCGAGAGGGTGTCGGGCCCACAGACCGGCAGGCGGGCGCGTTTCAGGATTTCGCTTACGCGGCCAACATCATTATCACTAAGCCAAGCCATGCGCTGTGACAGGTCAACTGCCATTGCCATGCCCGCTGCCACCGCTTCGCCATGTAACCAGTTGCCATAACCACTGCCAGTCTCAATGGCATGGCCAAAGGTATGCCCCAGATTCAACAATGCCCGCTGGCCGGTTTCACGCTCATCTTCAGCGACAATTTCCGCCTTGTTCTGACAGCAGCGTTCGATGGCATAGGCCAGCGCATCGCTATCCCGTTCGAGCAACTTCTCCATGTTTTGCTCAAGCCAGCGAAGAAACTCAATGTCGCGAATCAGGCCGTATTTGATAACTTCTGCCAATCCGGCAGAGAGTTCTTCGTCCGGCAATGTCTTCAGTGTATCGGTATCAATCAGTACGCATTTCGGCTGATAAAAGGCGCCGATCATGTTTTTACCCAGCGCATGGTTGACGCCGGTCTTGCCGCCAACCGAGGAATCCACCTGCGCCAGCAGCGTGGTCGGTATCTGGATATACGCTACTCCTCGCTGGTAGCACGCGGCCGCAAAGCCGGTCATGTCGCCAATAACGCCGCCGCCCAGAGCAATCAGCGTGACCTGCCGGTCGCAACGGGTTTCCAGTAGCGTGTCGAAGATCTTGTTAAGAGTTTCGAGGTTTTTAAATTTCTCACCGTCTGGCAAAACGACGCTGATGCGTTCGAAATCCGATAGTGCTTGTTCCACCTCTTTCAGATAAAGCGGTGCCACAGTCTCGTTGCTAATAATAGCCACACGGAATCCGGCAACATGTTGCGCCAGCAAGTCATTTTCGTGCAGCAGGCCGCTGCCGACATAGATCGGGTAACTCCTCTTACCCAAATCAAGCTCAAGTGTTTGCATCCGATCTTGCCTGTATCGACTCGAAAATTTTCCTGGCCACTGTTTTCGCCGGCCGCTTGTCGGTTTCGATCACCAGGTCTGCCACCTCCCGGTAAAGCGGATCCCGGACAGCCATGATCTCCGCCAGCTTCAGGCGTCGATCACCTTCGTTCAGCAGCGGACGATTGCGGTCATGCCGGGTTCGTTCATAGAGAATTTCAATGTCGGCGTGAAGGTATACCACGAAACCATTGTCGCTCAGCAGGTGACGATTGTCTGCCGTAAGAACGACTCCGCCACCTGTCGCCAGCACCAGGCCTGGTTCCCCAGCCAATTCTGCCAACATGGCGCTTTCGCGCCTGCGGAATCCTTCTTCGCCCTCTATCTCGAATATTAAGGGTATCGATGCACCGGTACGGTTTTCAATTTCCTGGTCAGCATCGCGAAACTGCTTGTCCGTCATATCGGCGAGGTGGCGGCCAATGGTCGATTTGCCCGCACCCATGGGTCCAACCAGATATATATTTTGGGGAATATTCATGGCCGGCATGATATGCCAGCTACGCCGGGAGAACGCAAGCCCGGGGCAAATGGCGTGCGCCCCGGACACACAATTATCTCAAGCCGATTTTGTCGGATAGTATTTTCGGTGTCAGGAAGATCAGAAGCTCGGTTTTGTTATCTTTGTGCTCTTTATTTTTGAACATCCAGCCTATAATCGGCAGTCGTCCGAACACCGGTATCTGGGTTGTGGTATCGCCCGAGTCTTGTTCATAGATGCCACCGATGGCGATTGTCTCACCGTTATCAAGCAGAATGCTCGTTTCAATTCTTTTCTTGTTGATCAACCCTGAGGCCACATCGGCGAAGTTGTCTTTTGTCACTATGACATCAAGCAAAATACGACGGTCGGGAGTAATCTGCGGCGTAACTTCCAGCTTGAGCACAGCTGTTTGTATTTTTGATAGACCTGAGCCCACCGAAAATTCGCGCTCTTGCCCCTGCTCGATAGTTGCCGTCTGCTGGTTTGCGGTGATTATTCGCGGGCTGGAAATGATCTTGCCGTTTCCCTCCTGTTCCAGTGCCGACAGCTCCAGTTGCAGAAGTTCCCCTGAACCCAGCTTGGCCAGCGTCAACGCGATTTGCCCGGGGTTCGCCAGTCCAATACCGGTGGAAGGCAGATCCACATTCAAGCCGTCGGTATTGGCGGCCAATGTGCCTGTGTTGATAATGCTGATATTACCTTCCAGGCTGCCAGTCAGACTGGCCGTGGTCGTCGCGCCAAAACTGGCTTTGGTGACCCCAAACCTGGCGCCTAATGATTTTACAAAAGTGGATGTTGCCTCCACCAGACGTGCCTCAATCATCACCTGTTCAACAGGTTGGTCGAGCAAGGCAATCAGCTTACGTACTTCCTGTATTTTTGTGGGTGTGTCCTGAATAAGGATGGAGTTGGTGCGTACGTCTACGGTAACCTGACCACGCGCTGACAATAACGAATTTGATTCCAGCTTCTGTTCGCCCGCATACGAAATTGTCTGGAACGGATTTGCCGACGTAAATCCTGATTCAACGGCCTTGACTGATTTCAGTAATCTGGCAATATCGGCCGCTTTAGCGTAGTTAATGCGGATCAGCTCAGAGACCAGGGGCTCCAGATCCCGCACCGTCTTTTTGGCTTCCAGGATGGCCTTGTCTTTCGCAGCCAGCTCCCGTTCCGGTGCGATCACAACCACATTGCCTCTTTCCCGCTGACCAAGATTTTTGCTCTCTAGAATAATATCCATTGCCTGGTCCCAGGGTACATCCTTGAGTCGAAGCGTCAGGTTGCCGGATACGCTGTCACTGATGACAAAGTTCAGCCCGGTAAAGTCGGCGAGCACCTGTAACGCGTCTCTAACCGAAATTCGCTGAAAGTTTAGTGAAAGCTTCTCACCGGTATAACCGAATTCATCTTTAACTCTCCTATCCTTTTCGCCTTCTGGTATTGGTTTAATGTTTATAGTGAACACATTGCCGGCCTGATAAGCAAGATGCTCATACGCTCCCGTTGGAGTAATAACAACACGTGTGTTTCGTCCGCGGCTAAATGTGTCTATTGTTTTCACCGGTGTCGCAAAATCAACCACGTCGAGTCGCTTTTGCAATGATAAGGGTACCCGTGTGTCGAGAAAATCGACCAGGATTTCACCCGCCTGTTCCCGGATATCTACACCGACAGAGGGGTCGGACAGCTTGATCACTATTTTCGCGCCGCCGTCGGGCTCTCTCCTAAAATCAATATCGGTAATTCGGTGCTTGCCTTCCTTACCGGAACCGGCAAAATGTGTCGTCCGGATTTGATCGTCCTGCAGGCTACGAATCGTGGGACTTTCTACCGTAATAACGTAGGCGTTTTCTTCGATACTGGTATTGTAGGCAACCGCCTGATACAGCGTGAGTACCACACGTGTACGATTACCTGATTGCACCACGTTTACGGTGTCCACTGCGCCGGTCTTGATGGGCACAGATTTCTTCAGAAGGTGAATTCCAGTATTGGAGAAATCCAGCGAGATGCGAGCCGGATTGGTAATAGTGAACGTGTTCGGTTTCGTTGGTGTTTGCACCATTTTCAACGTGATCTGAACGCGGCTGCCGGGCAGCTTGGTGAAACGCACATCGGTGATAGCGTTGCCACCCTTGCTCACTGTCATTTGCCTGCGTGCCGCTTTTGAACCACCTTTCAGGCGCGATATCCTGATGCGTAATTCACGACGCTTTTTCGTTACTTTCACCTGGCCCGGTTGATCCATTAACAGATCAATGTTAGTCGACGTGCCATCACCTGCGAGGTAGGGAAAAACACCTTTGACGATGCCACTGCCTGGCAGGTCAAGGAGTGATGTCCCCAGCGTGGTATCATGAATAATGATGCGCAGTCTTTTACCGCCTTCGAAACTTCGTGTTTCATAAGATGACACACTGCTGGACAGCTTGATTGATAAAACCGGCGCCTTGCCCTTGGACCGCCACTCCACTGACGTCACCTGACCCGCAAACACCGGGCTTGCGATTGCCAGTAGCAGCAATATATTTAATCCGGTAGTGATACGTTTTGACAAACTTTTCATAATATGACTTTCCATCATTGGCCCAGCCTCTGGATGAATCATTCTCTAAGCTTGATTGCAGCTTCCCGCTCTATCCAGTCACCCAGGGAGCTACGAACCAGTTCTACCAACACGATCTTATCGTCGGTAATCTCGGTAACCATCCCGAAGTTTCTTCCCATATGATTACCCACTTTTACGCGATGCATTTCTCCGTCGGCACTGGCGACTTGGATAACACCCCATATCACATTGCGCCTCTCCAATGTTCCAACCATCGTCAACGCATCCAGCGGATATTCTTCCAACGCTTCTTTCGGCCGCGTCAGGTCGGGTTGCAGTCCTTCACCATCGTTTACCTTTGCTGAAACACCGGTATTGCGTAGATTCTCCCGGGAAAATGGATCCGGTAATTTATACGCGGTGTAGGCATATTTTTCGAACACCTTCACCTCGGGTATCGGGTCTACTCGTGGCTTTCGATCTTTGTGCGTGTTTTTGGTGAACGTGCGCAAATCGCTCAAGCCATCACTGCTACACGCAGTAACCGTGGCCGATAAAACCAATATACTTATTGCATATTTAAACTTCATAAAACGCACTCAATCTCACTTGCGACGACGACGCTTGCCTTTCTTTTTCTTCTGCTTTTTAGTTTCACTGCTGCTGAGATAACGATATGTCTTCGCAGTTGCGGTCATGCTCAGCACCTTACTTCTACTTTTTTTGCCTAATTTTCTGATTGTAATGTTATTGATAGTGACAATCCGGGGCAACGCTGCAACATCGCTCACGAAACCCGCAATCTGATGATAGGGGCCCGTGACCTGAATGCTAATAGGAAGTTCGGCGTAAAATCCTTTTATGCGCTCCTTACCCGGTTTAAACAAATTAAATTTCAAACCCTGGCCGAGGCCCGCCTGCGTAATATCCACCAGCAGATCCGGCACTTCCGTCGAGTTGGGCAACTGCCGCAGCAGGCTGCCAAATGTCTGCTTCATGTCCGTCATCTGCTGCTTATAGGCCGGTAAGTTCACAGCAAGGGCCTTTTTGGCCACGAATTGCTTACGCAGTAATTGCTCTTTCTCCTGCGCCAATTTGTAACCGTCAATCTCGTCCTGAATAATGAACCAGAAGCCGCCGGCCAGAATTGCCACCGCAATAACCCCGACACCGATCACCTTGATGAACAGTGGCCACGCCGAAAAGTCGTTCCAGTCGATGCTCTGAAAGTCTTCAAGCTTCATGGCTTATTTATTCTTGTCCTTACTCTTGTCCTTACTCTTGTCTTTAATAGTGTCTTTAATAGTGTCTTTAATTTTTTTTGGTGTGGTGCGTTGGACAATGGTCATATTAAACGTGCTCACACGCCCGCCACCTGCACCCTGGGCCTTGACCACCGATAAACGTGGACTGGCAAACCAGGTCGACCCAGCAAAGTTCCGCATCAGGGTAGAAACGCGCGCGTTGGACTGTGCGATTCCGATAAGTGATAGCTTGTTACCTTGTTGCTTCAGGCTGGTGTAGTAAACGCCTTCCGGCAATGTCTGCGTCAACTCGTCGAGCACATGAACCATTCGCGTCCGGTCCGCCTGCAGCTTGTAAATAACATTCATGCGCTCAACCAGCGCCTTGCGCTTTTTCTTGATGTTTGATATTTCCTTGATGACATTATTCAGTACGGCGATTTCGGTTTTAAGGTACTTGTTTCTTACATTTTGCGCTTCTATCAGGCCACTAACATGCAGGTGGGCATAGAACACCACCAAACCCATTAGCATCCACGCGAAAATACCAATGCTCAGGAGCTGGCGATCCTGTTCCTTGCGCTGCATATCGCGCCATGGCAACAGGTTGATATGGGTCGTCATTTATCAAAACTCCTCATCGCCAGCCCGCAGGTAATCATCAATGAAGGTGCATCATTACTGAGAATCTGTGGTTTGATGCGGGATGCCAAAGACATGCTGGTAAACGGGTTCGCCACCATTGTCGGAATACCGGTTCGAGCTGCCACCAGTTCATCTACACCCGGGATCTGCGAGCAGCCACCTGCGAGCAGAATCTGATCGACACTGTTAAAGGTACTGGACGAATAGAAGAATTGCAGTGCCCGTGTTACTTCCTGACACAGAGCCTCCATAAACGGCCGCAATACGTCGGTCTGATAATTATCCGGCAGACCTCCCTGCTTCTTCGCCAAACCCGCCTCCTCATAAGAGAGGCCGTATCGACGTTGAATTTCTTCAGTCAATTGGCGGCCGCCGAAGGTGTGGTCACGGGTATAGACAGATTTGTTGCTGTGCATCACATTGATGTTGGTTGTCGTCGAACCCACATCCATCACCGCAACCGTCTTTTCCATGCCAGCACCCGGCATGTGATGCGAGATTAAAAAGTATGCGTTTTCCATGGCGTAGGTCTCGATATCGACAATACCCGGTTTCAGGCCTGCGCCTTCCACCACCGCAACATAGTCATCGACAATCTCCTTGCGGCAGGCAGCCATCAACACCAGTTGTTCTTCCTCTTCCTGGTGCTCGTCTTCACTGCTGGGTGTATCCACCACCTGCCAGTCGAGATTCACCTCGTCCAGCGGATAAGGAATATAGTGATCGGCCTCCATTTCTACCTGACCGGTGAGCTCGATTTCACTCATGCCAGCAGGTATCTTGACGGTCTTGGTGATGACATGTGCGCCGGCTACGGCGACCGCGGCGTGCTTGGTCTTGGTGCCCGACCGTTTTACTGCCCGCTGAATCGCATCGGAGACCTGCTCGACCTCAGTAATGGCATGCTCCACCACTGCATTTTGCGGCAGTGGCTCTACGGCATAGCGCTCAACACGGTAGTGCTCACCGCTTTGACTCAGTTCGAGCACCTTCACCGATGAGGCGCTAATATCGATCCCGATCAGTGGGGGGCGCTTTTTCTTGAAAAGATCTGTGACTTTTGGCACTTGATCTTCCTTATAAATCAATTAGTTATGATAGATACATGCACCTATAGATGAAATACTACCTCCAAATATAGACGATGACAAACCAAATAACCAAATATGCTTTAAGTTTCAGAGGCTTTCGCATTATACTTGGGCGCCTGAATTGGCTCTGATTTGCCACTCCCAGGCCGCCCTAAGGAAAAACACCTGTTACGCATGAAAAGGCTATTTGGCAACTGGCGTCGGCGCCGGTCATCAGGGCACACCGATTCGTCCCTCACACCCCAGCAAACGCCAAATCCCGCACACGGTTTTGTCGGCATGTCGCGCAAGCAGCTGCTTCTATACGCCCTCATGGGCGTGGGTGCGCTGGGGACGCTCATGGCACTCATCATGGTCATCGTGCTCGTTTCTGGCCTGCCTTCAATAGAAAACATAGCAGAAGGACGGCTGAATGTGCCCATGCGGGTATATTCCGTTGAGGGCAGGCTGCTCGGTGAATTTGGTGAGGAAAGGCGCATCCCGGTGATTATGGACGATGTGCCAAAAGAACTGGTAAATGCCATTCTAGCGGCTGAAGACGCCAATTTTTTTCATCACCGGGGTGTCGATTTTCGCGGTGTTGCCCGCGCCATAATTGCCAATATGCGTTCCGGTGGCCGCCGACAGGGTGCCAGTACCATTACCATGCAGGTAGCGCGAAATTTTTTCCTCAGCCCGGAAAAGACCTGGACGCGAAAATTCCGGGAAGTCTTGCTGGCGTTCAAAATTGAATACGCTCTTTCCAAGAATGAGATTCTCGAGCTTTATATAAACAAGATTTTCCTCGGCCATCGTGCCTACGGTTTTGCCGCCGCGGCACAAATCTACTACGGAAAATCACTATCTGAATTATTGTTGCAGGAAATGGCCATGCTGGCGGCTTTGCCCAAGGCACCGTCACGCAACAATCCCATCAGCAATCCCGACAATGCCATTGAGCGCCGCAACTATGTTTTATCGCGCATGGCGAAACTGGGGGACATCAACGGGGAATTGCTGAAAGAGATACAAGCCGCGCCCATCACGGCAAGCAAACATCGCTTTGAATATGACGTCAAAGCCCCCTATGTTGCCGAAATGGTTCGCCAGTACATGTACAAGACCTACGCCGAGAAGACTTACGCTGGCGGTTTTCATGTGTACACAACCATCGTTGCTGAAAACCAGAATGCCGCAAACCGCGCAGTGCACAAAGGCTTGCTCGCCTACGACGAGCGCCACGGTTATCGCGGTGCTGTGCAGAGGGTCAAACTCGCCAAGATCCTCGATAAGGATTTTCTGGATGAAACATTGAAGGATTACCGCTCGGTGGGTGGACTCTCCCCGGCTGTTATTCTCGTCACTGGTGAACACAATGCCGCCGCCTACACCCAGGACGGCTATGTCGTGGAATTGGGCTGGGAAGGCCTGAAATGGGCCAAGCGTTTTCGCACCCGTGATTACCAGGGGCGTCCGCCAAAGAAAGCGCGCGATATATTACGGCCGGGCGATGTGGTTTATGTTGAATACCAACCAGAAATTGGCTGGAAACTGGTACAAATACCGGAGGTAGCCGGCGCCCTGGTTTCGATTCGCCCCCAGGATGGCGCCATTCTGGCGCTGACCGGAGGCTTCGATTTCAACCAGAGCAAGTTCAACCGCATCACCCAGGCGGACCGTCAACCTGGATCCAATATCAAGCCTTTTATTTACTCGGCCGCCATTGCCAAGGGATATACCGCCGCCAGCACCGTTAGTGGCGCACCCATCGTCATCGAAGACAAGAACCTGGAAGGGGAATGGAAACCGGAGAATTACAGCGGCAAATTCTATGGGCCAACGCGACTGCGTCTTGCTCTGACCAAATCCGTGAACCTGGTATCGGTAAGATTGCTGCGTGCCATCGGGGCCAACTATGCCGTCTCCTATTTGCAACGATTTGGATTCAGCAGGGAAAAAATTCCGAATAATCTTTCGCTGGCGCTGGGCAGCGCCTCTTTCACGCCACTGGAAGTCGTATCGGCGTTTTCCGTGTTTGCCAGTGGCGGTTACCGCGTCGAACCCTATTTCATTACCCGCGTGGAAGATGCGGAAGGAAATATACTGGAGCTGGCCAACCCGACACGTGTTTGTCCCGCCTGCCCAGAAACAGAAGCGCCTCACCGGGACCCGGTTGATTCGATCAATGAAAAACAGCCGCTGGCCGGCAGGAAAGATAGACCCACTGCCGATCCAATCAAACCCGATGAATCGTTACTGGCCACCCCGATCGAACCGGTGGCAACGATGCCCGGGGTGGAACAAGGGTCTGCCGGTGAGCCCGAGGAGGTCCGACCGCGATACGCACCACGTGTTATCTCACCGGAAAACGCTTTCATCATGACATCTATCATGCGCGATGTGGTGAAGTTCGGTACCGGTCGCCGCGCACTGGCGCTGAAACGCAATGACCTCGCCGGCAAAACCGGTACCACGAACGAGTTTCGTGACGCCTGGTTCTCCGGTTTCAACGGTAATGTTGTCACCACGGCCTGGGTCGGTTTCGATCAGCCAGCGCCACTCGGTCGCCATGAATCCGGCGCCAAGGCAGCGCTACCGATCTGGATCGATTTCATGCGTGTGGCGCTGAAGGGTATTGACGAAACCTCGCTGGATCAACCTGACGGTATAGTCTCTGTCATGATCGATGCGGAAACCGGAAATTACGTCGGTCCGGTACCCGACGAGGATGCAATTGAGGCCATGTCTGAGGAAGAAACCACTGATGAGTCGACCGATGCAGTTACAGAGTCGGCTGACACCACGGACGCCAACGGCTCCCTGCAACCGGATAAAATAGACAAGCCCGAACCCATCAAAGAGTATTTTATCGCCGGCACCGAACCCAAAGGGGCGGTTATGCAAACTGGCAAATCGACCGGTGATGGCGAGGACGACACCAGGCCCAAACCGGACCAGGGTCTGGAAGGCCTGTTTTAACAATGGATCGGAGGCGACAACCGGCAGGCAACAACAGTCGTGCGAACAGCCACGCGCGATCACATATCGCTACCGAAGCCGCCCGAATTCTCGCTACCGAAGGGACTAATGATTACCAGCTGGCAAAACAGAAAGCCGCAGATCGGCTCAGTATTCACAACCGCCAACATCTTCCATCCAATGATGAGATTGAACACGCCCTGCGCGAGTACCTGAATATCTTTCAACCAACGTCATTGTCTCAGCGCGTGGCCACACGACGCCGGGTGGCCTTGAAAGCAATGAACTTTCTCGCGGATTTCCGGCCGAAGCTGGTGGGTGCGTTATTGCGCGGCACCGTCACAGAAAACAGTGAAATACAGCTGCACTTGTGCGCCGATACACCGGAACACGTGGCGGCAAAGCTGATGGATAACAATATTCCGTATGAGACTACCAGCCGTCGCCTACGCTACGGCAGTAATCGCCACGAAGAAATGCCCGGCTATGTTTTTACGGCAGAAAACATCTCGATTGAACTGCTTATTTTTACCCCGTCCGGTTTTCATGAAAAACCATTAAGCCCGATTGATGGCAGGTCGATGCCCAGAGCCAGCACAAGGGACGTGGAAAAACTTCTTGGCAGCAACGTCGCCTAGTCGGCCAGGACCATCGTAGTCAGTTTCAACTTCTAGCTTTTATCCAGTACCAACAGCATTTCCAGGGCATCTGCACTCAACGGGTGTTTGGGATAGGCTTTAATAAACTGGTTCAGCGCAATAATACTTTTTTGTCTGGCGCCAACCCCGACATATGCCAGACCGAGACCGAACTGCGCATTGGCGCGCAATCGACTCTGCGGGTAAACCTTGATGAAGCGATTGAAACCGTTGACCGCGGCGCTGAAGTCACCGCTGTCGGCCTGCTGCTGCACCTCGTGGTACACCGCCAACTCCTTGAGATAGTCTAGATCCTGGGTGCGGTCTCCTTTCCAGTAGGGTTTGAGCAGGGTACCCGTACTCTCGGCACCACGAACGCCAGCAATCTGTGTCCGTCTTACATGCGAATCTGATGCCATCTTTGGCACCATCGACCGCAACCTTCCCCACATTTCTCGCAGCACATCTTCAAAGGATCCAGTACTTTTAACTTTCTGGATGACCACACCCGATTCTTCTCCCCCCGATTTTTCCGCCGCAACCGTCTGTGCCAGGGGCATGATAACCACAAGCAATGCAACCCAGATAATTTTCATATTTCCTCCTTTTTTATCGAGCCTTACAACTACCACTAGTTCGCTAGCAGTTGACCAAAGGTGGCGTATTCCCTGGCGATGGCCTTGTCGGCCAGGGTTGCCTCGTGATACTTGGCCGACGCTTCATGAATCTTCCCAATTTTGTAATACGCCATCGCCAGATTGATTTTGATGCCGCCGTCGGTGGGGTCAAGTTTCTCGGCATAGCGATAGGCATCCAGCGCACGCTCGTACTGTTCGCGTACCAGGTAGATATTGCCGCGGTTGTTGTAGGCGGCACTGTGTCTTGGCTCCCGCTTCAGGATTGCATCCAGTTCCTCGATCGCTTCTCCGTACAGACCGTATTTGGCATAAATGATGGCGATTTGCATCAGTGCCTCGGTGTCATCGGCCTGACTTCGGGCCATGGCCCGATATGGCGTCACCAGTCGATCAAGACTCTTGGTAGTCAACCGCACAAGCTCTCGATGGACTTTCTGGCTCACCTGCGTCTTCGCCGGTACCTCTATAGTATAGTCGGCGGGTGACAAGGTAACCGGCTGATAGTCGGCCCATGCTTGCCGCGTTGATATGATCTTCAGCTGCTTTTTTTTCTGCCATGTTTTGAATTTCCTTGCGCCTTCAGCCCAGGCCTCGGAAAAAGAGGTCGAAATCATGGTCGCCTCCACCGGTATCCAGATGGTGTCATTGTGCTCGACCAGCAGATCCTGCTGCAAACTGATGGCATCGCGCTTGTCCACAGGCAGGCCGGTGTTAAACATCAGAAACAGGTGGCCGGGCACATCGATAAACGCGGTTTCAATACCGAGATTTTCAAGACCGGCGCTATAGAGTACCGACAAGTCATCGCAGTCACCGCTTTTTAGCCGCAGCGTTTCACGAGGAAACTGTACGTAGTCCACTTGCCTGGTTTTCAGTCTGGAATAGGGACTGTTTGGGTCCACCTGGTAGCGCAGACCGTGAGTGGACAACAGATTGAACAGGGTCATGGCCGACACCAGGTTCTGGTTTAAGGGACCATTATCCGGCCTGTTTTCGTTGATGCCCTTACGTATGAAGTTATGCAACACGTCATCCTTTGGTGTCACAAAGGAACCGACCATGTTTGACCGCAACCACACGATGGCGTTCTTGCCGTAAATGGTCATCGGCTGTGTCAGTTCAATGGAATCGCGCTTGCCATCACGGAAAAACGACAGCTTGAGCTGTACCTGCACACCGGTATCTTCGTCAATTTCAAGCACCTTGTTATTAAACGAAGCCAACAACGGCAACTCCTGAACGCTATTCGCCTTGAGTACGGCAATATCCTTCGTCGTCGGAAAATCCATGTATCCCTTGACATAAAACGAAAGACTCAGGTTCTGGTAGTCACCGCCACTGATGTTGCGCACCTTGACCGTGCCCACCGGTGAATTGGCATATTGCTTGTAGGCAGACGAAAATACCTGTTGCAATCGCAGCTGCTCCATCACGATGCGCGGTGCATTGCCCTTGAACTGCAGTGACTTTTTCTTTTCTGCATAAGCGGTGTTACGCAAAAGCTTGTTGTCAGCACTGGGATCAAGCTTGACCGCCTGACTCAATACCCTGATCGCCGCATCGAATTCGTGTTTCTCCAGATAGAGTTGGCCGAGCAAAACTTTGGGATCTGCCTTTCTCGGTGCCAGCAGGGCGGCACGCTCGAACTCCTTTTGCGCCAGATCGAATATATTGTTTTCGAAGTAAATGCGGCCAAGCTTCGTGTGCAGCAGCGATGATGTCTTCTTGAGCTTGATCGCTGACTTGAGATGATCAATTGCCTCGCCGTTTTTACCCTGCTTATTGGCAATGTCAGCCAGCAACATCAAGGGGCCGGATTTTTTCGGTTTCAGCCTCGCCGCTTCCCTGGCATGGCGACCGGCGTGTTGGTAGTGCTCATCATCAAACTGGATTTTTGCCAACATGAAGCGTGTTTCGAAGTTACCGGGCTCAAGGCTGACAGCACGCTCAAGACTTGCGATTGCCGCCTCGTTATCCCCACGCTGAAATTGCAGCCTGCCTAAACGGTAGTGCGTCTGAAACGACCCCGGTTCTGCTTTGGCTGCTTTTTTCAGGCTATCCGCCCTCTTGGCGACGTCACCGATTTTTCTATAAACGTCAGCCAGGGCCAGCCAGATTCTGGCGCTATCCGGGTTGGCACGGCCGGCCTTGCTAAGTGCAAGCAAGGCCTCGTTTTTCTGGCCCTTGGCCATGGCGATAACACCAATCAGGTAGTGGCCTGCCGCCTCCTGATTGGGATCGCCTGCCATCGACAACGCAATGCTGCGTGCCTTGTTATACCTTCTGGTGGCCAGATAGCTTTCGGCCACACCCTGGCGGGCAGCGGCATTCAGGCGGTCGATAGCCAGCGCTTTGTTGAATCGGGTAATGGCATCCTTGTGCCGTTTGAGTGATTGAAACGCCAGCCCGCTTTGTACCCAGACATCGGCATTCCGGGGATCCAGTTTTACAGCAGTGTCATATTCCGCCAGACCTTTTGCCACCACGCCGACATGCACGTAGGCCCGCCCCAGAAGAAAGTGGGCAGTGACATTGTTGGCGTCGCGCTTCAACGCTTTTTCCAGACAGTTGACGGCACCGATGGCATCACCCATCTTCAGGCTCAACTCACCACAAAGAATGTAAGCTTCTGTTGAACTATATTTGTGCGCGAACGCCCGATCCAACACCGCTCGGGCCTGAATAAACTCCTTGGCACGAAATAGCGCGTCGGCATGCAAACGAATGGCTCGCAACTCAAAACCTTTGTGCTGGGCCAGTTCAGTAAAATAATGTATCGACTCCTGGTAACGCCCCAGTGCAACTAGTGCGCGGCCAGCGTATTCCATGGCAAAAGCATGGTCGGGGTTGGTCTCCAGCGTCTCGGCAAATACCTTGATGGCCTGATCATATTGTTTATCGACAAAGCTCGCGTATCCCACCTGAAACAGATCTTTTTGTGCTCTGGCTGCCAGCCCCTCGACATCGAAACCGCTAATTGCGCTAACACGAAAATGGCTATAGCGCTGACCACTGTTGTGCTTGATGGTGGTCTCGGTATGTTTACTGGTACGAATACGTTTAAACGGCCCGGCCCCGCTGGTGGCGCCATAAATGGCGTATTTGGCGATATAACTACCGGGAACCGACTGCCAGCTGATACGGGTCTGTTCCAGCCCGCCCTCGACCACCACGCCACCGACCCGCGCCGGTACTTGCAGGAAACGGAAATCGATCAGGCCCTTTCGCCTGGCGTCGTAAACACTGACAGTGGTTTTACGGGCGGAGACCACCGATAAACTTTGTGGATCTGCTGTGCCGGCACCGCTATTGGAAACGGCTCCAAAGCGGAAAATGAGTCCGGGCCCGCTGTATACACGTATGGTCTGGGCATTGCCCGGTATGGCGCCCAGCACATAGAGATTGTCGTCACCATCCACTGAGATATCACGAAGTCGGGTGAAACGTTCCGTTGATTTTTCATCGCCACCCAGTTCGTATTTCAGTTTGTTTCTGGCCGAAAATATTTTGACCTTGTTGAGTTCCTCATCGGCCACATAGAAATTGCCTTGAGAATCCACGGTGACAGCAATGGGTCTGCGAAATAACGGCGGTGCACCTGCTGTATTTTCCACCTTGCTCAGGAATACGCCATCACGTGAAAATACCTGTATACGACGATTACCGGTATCGGCCACATAGATGCGGCCACCGCGTATGGCCACGGACTGCGGGCTGCGGAACTGGCCATCACGCGAACCGCTACGCCCGGCAGTGAAACGTAATTTTCCCTGGTGCGTAAAAACCCTGAACGATCGGTCATCGAGCACCACGACAGATTTATCATCAAATGCAGCCGCCACCGGCTTCCTGAATGTCGCCGCAAACGCTAACTTGAGCTTTCCATTGCTGTCCAGACGACTGACTTTCTTCTTGTCTTTGTGCACACACAGTATGTCACCGCCCGGCATGGCATAGGCGCGAGTGCAATCGGCGCGATGAAACCGGCCGCGCGATACGTTGGGCAGTTTTACGCGTTCGGCTTCATCCTTGTCGACCCGGGTCAGCTGATACACTTCCACCTTGTGATTGCCGTCGTCACCGATCGCCAGTCGACCATCCTCTGACAATGCCAACGCGCTGATTTTCCTGAATTGCCCTCTACCTTTGCCACGACTTCCAAAAGACGAAACGACTTTGCCGTTTTTCCAGTCGAGCTCGATCAGTTTGCCATTGCCACTATCGGCAACAAACAGCTGGCCCGCACTGTTTACGGTCATGGCGGTAAAATTGGTACTACGTGATACACCATCTCTAAATTTTTTTGCGCTAACCTGGCCCAGCAAGTTGCCTCTGCGATCAAACACGCTGACACGCCCGCCATCGGCGCGTTCCAGAACATAGATTTGTTCTTCTATATCCACACCGATATGTGTGGGGCGGCTCAGGCGCTGGCTGTCCTTGCCACGATCACCAAAGGCGTAAAGAAACACGCCATCACGGCCAAACACGGCGACACGATTATGTCCCTTGTCAGCGACATAGAACCGCTCATTGTCCGAATAGGCGATAGCAGCGGGTGAACTCAGTTCTCCTGCCCCCCCGGAACCACCAATGATGAGTTTTACTGCTCGCTTTTTATCGAGCACAACAATTCGATTGTCGCCACTGGCGACCAGCAGCAGCATTCCCTTGACGGTCATAGCCAGCCCGCCCAGGCTCTTGTTCTTGAGGGGTTTGTCTTTGCCACTTATCGATAATGCCTTTGGGCGAGTGCCGGTAAATGTCACCAGCCGGCCTGTGCCACCATCGGCGATGATCACGGAATCGCCCTTGTTCAGAGCAAGACCGCTTATTTTCCTGAAATATTTTGCTTTACCGCCATCATCAACGGACCGAATAAATGCTATCTCGGCCATTGCCACGGCTGGATGCAGCACCACGACGAAAAGCAAAATCAATACAGAAAACGGTACGCTTCGACAGCGGAACAATTTGAAACTAGAATCCATGATGACCATCCCGAAATCTTTATAATTATCAAGCATTGAATACAAAACTGATCGAACTCATTCGCAACTGGCTGGGCAGGCCTGACCTGACTCGCGTATCGCCGCGAGTTCTCGCTGTCCTTGTAACATTTGCCCTGCTTGCAATCTATCTTTTTCAGATTGACAACGCCGGTTCGTTATTTTCCACCATCGAACGCAAAACATACGACATGCGGTTGTTGTCCGAGGGCAGTCGCAACCCGGGCAACGACATCGTCATCGCCGCCATTGACGAAAAAGCCCTGAGTGAGGTTGGCCGCTGGCCCTGGAGCCGCGGCACACTGGCAAGACTGGTGCGCAAACTTGACCGACTCGGTGCCAAGGTTATTGTCTTCGACGTATTTTTCCCCGAGTCCGAAAACCGGGAAATGCTTTCTCTCATTAGACAGTTCGAGGCCGATTTCCCCCACATCCCTTCCAGTAAAGCCTATCGTAAAATAAAGCAGAGACTCAATGCCGATTCAACCTTGGCGGCGACTATCAAAAAGAGCGGAAAAGTCGTACTTAGTATGGCCTTTTTGACTGAAAGGTCAGAATCCGGTCATATCAGCGAAAAACAGAACGATCAAAAGTTCAACGCCATTCGAGATCAGGCTATTCAAGTTATCAAGGATTATGGTGATGGCAGCCTGTCGTTCCCGATGCCACAAGATCCGGTTGGTGTCGATATCAATGTCGGCGCTATCCAGCGTGCGGCCAATTACAGCGGTCACATCGACATATTCCCGGATGCGGACGGCACTTCACGCTGGTCACCCACGGTTATTCGCTGGCGCGGCCGCTATTTCCCATCCGGCGATGTGCAGGCCGTGCGCGCCTATCGCGGTTATGACCAGTTAATGCTGGTCACCGATAATTACGGCATTCTCGGCCTGCAACTGGACGATTATTTCATCCCCACGGATCAGACCGGGCGCGTGTTGATTCATTACTACGGCCCGCAAAACACTTTCCCGACGATTTCCATTGCCGATATTCTGAAGGGCAATGTCAAGGCGGAAACCGTGCGTAACAAGATCGTTTTGATTGGCGCCACCGCCGTTGGCATTGGTGATATTCGTGTCACACCGTACAGTTCCACCTTCCCCGGTCCTGAGATTCGCGCCAACGTCATGCAGAACCTGCTCGATGGTGACTTTATTCAGCGCCCCGACTGGATGAGTATGGTGGATATTCTTGTGCTGCTGGTATTGGGACTATCGCTTTCCTTCCTGTTACCTCGTTTGAGTGTCAGTTTGGGCGGATTTGTCGTAGTCGGCCTGTTCGTGCTCTACATCGGATTTGCCGTGTGGCTATTCAACGAATTGCAGATCTGGCTGAACGTTACCTTCCCGTCACTGTTGCTGTTGTCGCTGTTTGTCGCCACTACCATCAACAATTACCTGCAATCGGAACATCAAAAACGCCAGATCAAGGGCGCGTTTCAACACTATGTGGCCGCAACGGTAGTGGATCAGATAATCGACAACATTGATCAACTGCAGCTTGGTGGCGAAAAGCGGGAACTCAGTGTGCTGTTTTCGGACATCCGTGGTTTTACCACCTTGTCAGAGAATATTGAACCGGAAGAGATGGTCAGGTTACTGAACAACTATCTCACGCGCATGACCGAGCAGGTGTTTCAACATCAGGGTACGCTGGATAAATATATTGGTGATGCCATCATGGCCTTCTACGGTGCACCAGTCAGGCTGGATGATCACGCCGTACTCGCCTGCCGAACAGCGCTGGACATGATGCGTGAGCTTCACATCCTG
The DNA here is from genome assembly GCA_036446455.1 of Acidiferrobacterales bacterium. Lineage (GTDB taxonomy): Bacteria > Pseudomonadota > Gammaproteobacteria > Acidiferrobacterales > JAJDNE01 > JAZFSZ01. The sequence continues at coordinate 17,071 of JAZFSZ010000115.1, read as the reverse complement.
CAATCACAATGGACCCAGGAAGATAAACCGGTACTCGATATCGGTATTGGCATCAACACCGGCCCGATGATTGTTGGCAACATGGGTTCGGAAAGTCGCTTTGATTATACGGTGATTGGCGATGCCGTGAACCTGGGCTCACGAATCGAATCCATGAACAAGATTTATGGTACCAATATTCTTATCAGCGAGTTCACTTACGAGCACGTGCGCGACAAATTTGACCATTTGCGAAAAATTGACGTCGCACCTGTGCGCGGTCGCCAGGAGCCGGTGGGCATCTATGAAATGATCCTGTCCCACAACTATGATGACCTGGACTGGCTACCGGAATTTGACAGGGCCTACAAGTTGTTTGGCAATAATGAGATTAAAAAAGCGAAAGACATTTTCGAAAAACTGGTTGTCGAAACCGCCGATCCCGTCAGCCAGTACTATATGATGCGCTGCCAGAATCCGCGACGTCGAAGCGGCGATTAGGATTCATTATTCTCGCGGGCTTCGTCCCACGCCCTGCGTCCGGTAGAATCCACTACCGATCAGCAACAATCGCCAGGCAAATCCGTTTTGAAAACTCATATACACCATTTAATACAACAGGCGGTTACCGGCCTGCAGGGTGGTGGTGGCTTGCCAGAGCAGCTCGACATTGCCATCGAGGTGGAGCGGGCCAGACAAAGAGGGCATGGTGACTTCGCCAGCAATATTGCCATGATGCTGGCAAAACAGGCACATTTGGCCCCCAGGGAACTGGCGGAAAAAATTGTAACGGCTTTACCGGCTTCGGTATTCATTGAAAAAGTGGCTATTGCAGGCCCCGGTTTTATTAATTTTTACCTGACACCGGCAGCGACACAGCGGGTGATACCGGCAATCCTGGCACAAACGGGAGCTTTTGGGCGTAGTGGCGTGGGCGCAGGCAAGCGGGTGCAGGTGGAGTTTGTTTCCGCCAATCCCACTGGTCCGCTACATGTGGGACATGGTCGCGGTGCCGCCTATGGCGCCACGGTTGCCAACCTGCTGGAAGCAGTGGGCTTCAATGTGCATCGGGAATATTATGTCAACGACGCCGGGCGGCAGATGGATATTCTCACTGCCAGTGTATGGCTGCGCTATCTGGATCTCTGTGGTGAAACTGTGAATTTTCCGGCCAATGGCTACAAGGGTGATTATGTCTGGGACATCGGCGCCTCTCTGCATCGTCAACACGGCGATCGTTTTCGTCATGACGCCAGCAACGTATTTGAAACATTGCCGCCTGATGAGGGCGAGCCTGGTGGTGACAAGGAAACGCATATTGATGGACTGATTCATCGTGCCAAAACGCTGTTGGGAGAAGATGATTATCGTGTTGTCCATCATCAGGGTCTGAATGAGATCCTTGAAAACATTCGTCGTGATCTGACGGAATTTGGCGTCGAATACGATGACTGGTTCTCGGAACAAAAGCTGGTAGCCAGCGGCGCCGTGGCACGGGCGATAGAGCGTCTGCAACATTCGGGTCACGTGTATGAGAAAGAAGGCGCCTTATGGTTTCGGTCTACCGATTTTGGCGATGAGAAAGATCGCGTCGTTATCCGCGACAACGGCCAACACACCTATTTTGCGGCCGACATTGCCTACCACATGGACAAACTCGAACGCGGTTTTGATCGTGTCATTGATATCTGGGGAGCCGACCACCACGGTTATGTACCACGGGTCAAGGCTGCGCTGGCGGCAATTGATGATGACCCGTCAAAGCTCGATGTATTACTGGTTCAATTTGCCGTGCTTTACCGCGGTGGCAAAAAAGTACAGATGTCGACACGCAGCGGGGAATTCGTCACGCTGCGTGAATTGCGTGAAGAAGTGGGCAACGATGCTGCGCGATTTTTTTATGTTATGCGCAGGTGTGAACAGCATATGGATTTTGACCTTGATCTCGCCAAAGCGCAGTCCAGTGACAATCCGGTGTATTACATTCAGTATGCTCACGCCCGCGTGCGCAGCGTCTTCCGCCAATTGAGGGAAAAAAACATGAGCCACGATGTGGCAGCGGGCAATAACAGCCTTGAACGACTTAACGAGAAACACGAACGCGATTTACTGGCGCAGCTCGAGCGATTCCCGGAAACAATTGAGTATGCCGCACTAAAACATGAGCCCCATCTGCTAGTGCACTATCTGCGTGATCTGGCCAACCACTTTCACACCTACTACAACGCACACACCTTTCTCGTTGGCGATGAAGATTTGCGCAATGCCCGCCTGAATCTGATCGAGGCGACGAGGCAAGTCATTGCCAATGCACTGTCACTGTTAGGTATCTCGGCACCGGATTCCATGTAACCGTGGCAACAACGCGAAAAAAAAGCGCAATTCGCAGGAAAAAAACAACCTATCGACGCCGGTCGCCGGCGCGTCGTGGACGCCACAAATTACCCAACTGGTCACTGCTGGTGCTGGGGCTGGCCATTGGCATCATTGTGGCGGTATTGGTGCAGTGGGTTGTCAGTACCGTCAATAGACCTGGTTCGGGTCTGCACAATATTCTCACGCGCCCGGTAAAAGCCAAGGTAATACCCAAACCCGTTACAGCAAAACCGGCACAAAAAACGCGATACGAATTCTACACCCTTCTGCCGGAAAGCGAATCGGTAGTGGAAGACAGCGAGTGGGAACACCTCAGTCGCACGCGCGATCCCGACGTAAGTTTTGTTCTGCAGGCTGCAGCTTTCACTCGCTATGCCGATGCCGACCAACTCAAAGCCAGGCTGGCAATCAACGGCCTGCCGTCGAAAATCCAGAAGGTGACAGTGGGCAACAAACGCATCTATTATCGTGTGCGTCTCGGGCCGTTTGCTCGCGCCGTCGACGCCGAAGATGCCATTCGCAAACTGGCGAGCCTTGGTATCAAGGCGTTACGACTGAAGGTGCGAAACTAGGTTTTGCTCAGATCCGGACCGGCAAATATTTCTTCAATTTCTTTCGCCCAGTGTTTTTCAATTGATGCGCGCTTGAGTTTCAGTGTCGGTGTCATAAATCCGTTTTCCACTGACCAGGGCTCTGACATGCGCTTCAGGTAATGGATTCGAACCCAGCCCGGGAAGTCCTTCAGTTTCGCATTGGCGCGGTCACACAGCTCTTTTTCGTTCTCGATATCGCTTACCGCCAGCATGCCCAGCTTGGCGCGGCCCTCACCAATGATCATTAGCTGCTCAAAAGCAGTATCCATCATGATAGCCTGCTCGACATCACCCGGCGGCAGCTTTTCACCATTACTCATAACAATGATTTCTTTCGCCCGCCCGGTGATATACAGGCGTCCATCGCGGAACTCGCCGATATCACCGGAATGAAACCAGCCATCGGAATCGATCACGGCTTGGGTAGCGGTTTCATTATTCCAGTAACCCATCATGACAAGCGGGCCACGAATCAGAACTTCGCCCTTGCCGCTCAATTCTATCTCCACTTCGGGCAGCGGTTTGCCCACCGATGCCGGATCGTTATCATCCAATCTGTTGGCACAGGCAATAGGCGAGGTTTCCGTTAATCCGTATCCCTGAATGATGGGCAGGCCCAACCCGACAAAGATTTTGGATAGCTCGGGTGCCAATGCCGCCGCACCGACAACAATCAATCGTATGCGCCCACCGAGGCGGGCATGGATTTTTTTCGCAACCAACGCCTTCAAAATGGGCCAAAGCAAATGATCCATCAGGCTGGCGGTACCTTTGAAGCGCTTCCAGCCGATATCGGTCGCTTTTTCAAACAGGGTACGTTTCAGTGAATTTGGTGGTAAACCGGCTTGCATCTTGGTATTGATGCGTTCAAAAATTCTTGGCACACAAACCATCACTGTCGGCGATTGCTGCTGCAAGTCTTCACCGAGTTCGGTAATACCGCGGGCATACACTGTCTGCGCCCCCCCCGTGACACCGATGTAATAACCTACCGTACGTTCAAACATGTGCGACAAGGGCAGAAAGGAAATAAACCGGTCACTGGCACTAATGGAAATGATGCGCAAACCGGCATCCACATTGGACAGAATATTGTAGTGACTTAACATTACGCCCTTGGGGCGGCCGGTCGTGCCGGAGGTATAGACGATTGTGGCAAGCTCCTTACCATTGACGTCCAGTTGTGCAAGTTCGCCAGCTGCATCTGGCAGCCAGTCGTCAAGACTGGTAAGTTTTTCATCGTCTTGGTGGAGGGGTGCCAGGGTTACGACACGCTCCAGCGTTTCCACCTTGCCTTTGAGCTGCGGCCAGATGTCGTCGCTTTCCAGCACCAGCAGCTTTACTCCCGCATCACTCATACACCAGGCCATGTTGTCCGGGCGGTCACCGAAATAAAGTGGTACGGTTATCAATCCCAGTCCGATGGCCGCCTGATCGAACAGAACCCATTCGAAACAATTGCTCATACACACTGCCACGCGGTCACCGGCATGCAGGCCTTCCTTTTTCATCGCCTGCTGCCAGCGTGTGACTTCACGATTGGTATCCTTCCAGGTGTAATCCACCCACTCTCCGTTCTCGCATTGGCGATAGGCCGGTGCCTCCGGTGTGTCACTCACCCGTGCGGCAAACACTTGAGAGATATTGGTGCGTTCATTTATGGGAATTTGCATAGATCCTCCTCCTGGATTCTTATCCCAGCAATTTTTGATCGGACCAACCCGCATCCGGCTCGAAACGTTTTCCGTAAGCATCCACTAGACGCAGCAGTCGATGTTTGATTTCGTCAACACCTTCGCTGCGGGCATAATGAATCGGTCCACCGCGAAACGGCGCGAAACCGGTGCCAAACACCATGCCCAAATCAACCGCATCTGTATTTGATACCACCTTCTCACGCAAGCAGGCAACTGTTTCATTCAACTGTCGCAGCATAAGTCGATCAATAATGGGTATATCCTTGCGAATACTGCCCTTGGGTCGCTGTATTTTGCCATTTTTGTACCGATAAAAACCGCTGCCGCTCTTCTTGCCGAGGGTACCGGCCTCTACCATCGCCCGCAGGCCCGCCGGCACTTCCATTCCCAGTGGGCCAGCCAGCTCTTCAGCCACTGACAAACAGATATCCAGGCCCACGGTATCGGCAAGATCAATTGGCCCCATGGGCATGCCGAAGTCGCGTGCCGCGCGATCGATGTCGGTATAGGGTATGCCTTCTTCGACCATGGTCATCGCCTCCATAAGATAGGGCATGAGTATGCGATTGACCAGAAAACCGGGGCTACTTTTGACCTCCAGCGGCATCCGACCGATAGCGACTGTAAAGGCACGGGCGCGATCTATAGCAGTATCTGCCGTTTTCTCCCCGCGCACAATTTCCACCAGTTGCATCCTGGCAACGGGATTGAAGAAATGCAGCCCCACCAGGCGCGAAGCATCTTTCAGGCCGTCGCCAATTTCCTCCAGCGGTATACTGGAGGTATTGGTTGCCAGCAGGGTGTTTTCGCTGGTGACAGCCTCGGCATGCCGGAAAATCTTTTGTTTCACTTCCAGATTTTCAATTACGGCCTCGATCACCAGATCGGCGTGGCGCAGGCCATCGCCACGAGTGTCCGGCATCAGGCGATCCATAACCTCCTGAATATCGCGCGGTTTCTTCAGGCGTTTCTTGTAGAAATTATGGGCACGCTTCATAACGCCGGCGATGGCGTCTGCATTAAGATCCTGAAGACTGACACGAAAACCTTGCAGTGCGGCCCAGGCAGCGATATCCCCACCCATGGCACCGGCGCCAATGACATGCACATGTTTTATGCCATGTTCGACCTTGCGACTGGCGCGTTTAAGTTTATCGCTCGACAGAAACAGCCGTACGAGGTTGCGGCTGACATCACTGACGACCAATTCACTGATCGAGGTTGCTTCCTTCTCCTGATTCGCTCCCCGCAACCAGAGATCGATAATGCGAAACGGCGCTGGGTAATGGTCCTGGCGCACCTTCTTTTTAAGTTGCTTGCGCACCAGATTGGCTACCAGCGGTCGTAAGGGAAACCAGCCGAGAACCCGTTGCCACCAGGTCGGGTGATGTTTGCGTGGTTTCTTTTCAATTATGGCCAGCGCAGCACGTTCAAGATGGCGCTGTGCAACCACATCGTCTACCAGGCCAATGCGCCTGGCCGCCCGGGCGCGCAATGCCCGCCCCGTCAACATCATATTCAGCGCGGCAAACGGCCCCACCAGCTTGGGCAGGCGCACGGTACCGGCCCATCCAGGATGAATACCGAGATTGACCTCCGGCAGACCGATGCGGGTGCGGTTATCGTCACTGGCGATTCGGTAATCGCAGGCCAGTGCCAGCTCGGTACCACCCCCCAGACAGTTACCGTGAATGATCGCAACCGTGGGGACTGGTAATGCCGCAATCTGGTTCAGGGTGTGTTGCGCACGACGAACATACTCTGTCGCCATAGTGATATTGCTTACCCTTTGAAACTCATTGACGTCGGCACCGAGAATAAAATCCTTGCTCTTACCCGACAGAATCATCAGACCATTGATAGTCTCGCCTTTCTGGCTACGGGTTGTGACGTCTACCAACGCTTCTTCGAGTTCGCGCATAACCTCGGACGACAACACGTTGGCTGAGCGATCGGCCACATCCAGTATCAACGCCAGACTATTTCCAACTTTTTGGAGTCGCCAGTGTTTCATTTATTTTCCTTTTTATTATTCTGTGCCTTGCCGACTAGCCCGGCTCGCCTACTCGCAATAACATCGCGCCACCCTGACCACCGCCAATGCATAGTGTCGCCACCGCCTGACCACCGCCCTTGCGTTTCAAGGCCTGCAGCGCGTGCAGCACCAGTCGCGCCCCACTGGCACCGACGGGGTGACCGCAGCTAATGGCACCGCCATCGGGATTCAATTTGGCATTGTCAATCGCACCCAGCGGCCGGTTGAGGCCAAGTTCCTTCTTGCAGTATTCCGCACTGTTCCATGCAGCCTGACACCCCAGCACCTGGGCGGCAAAGGCCTCATTCAACTCCATATGATCAATATCGTTCATGGAGATCTTCTGACGTTTGATGAGGCCGGCCACCGCATGTACCGGCCCCAACCCCATTTGTGCCGGATCCACACCGGCCCATTCATGATCCACCAGCTCGCCCAGCACGGGCAAATCGTGTTTTGCAACCGCCTTGTCGCTGGCCAGCAGTAACATGGCGGCGCCGTCGGTAATTTGCGAGCTGTTGCCTGATGTCACCAGGCCATATTTGCGGTCAAACACGGGTCGCAGTTTGGCCAGTTTATCCATATCGCTATCGCGCCGTATGCCATTGTCTTCGAAATAGGTATTACCGCGATTATCAAAGATGTGCACCACTTCTTCGTCCATACGCCCATCGTCAAAAACACCAGCCAGTCGTTTGTGGCTGGTGAATGCGTACGCGTCCATTTGATCACGGGTGATGCCGAAACGCTTGGCGACAATCTCGGCGGTCTGACCCATGGACAACTTCACCAGCGAATCGCTCAACCCCAAGAGTAACGTAAAAATAGGTTTGAGATAGCTTGGGCGAAGACGCGCTATAGCGCTCACGCGTGCTGGCAGGGATCGCGCCCGCATCACTTCCGACAGCCAGCCCACCATGGCGGCGTTCCATTGAATAGGGGAACGACTCATGGCCTCGGTGCCGCCGGCAAGAATAATATCGGAGTACCCCAGTGATATGCGCTCATGGGCGCTGGCCAGCGCTTGCAGGCCCGATGCGCAATTACGTTGCACGGTAAAGGCGGGCACCTTTTTCCCACAACCGAGGCGAAGCGCAATGATGCGCGCAATATTGGCCTCATCCGGTGCCGGGATGACACATCCGACAATGGCTTCATCTATCATGTCAGGTGTTATCGTTGAGCGCGTAAATAATACACGGCCCGCCGCAACCGCAAGATCTGACGCGCTGAATGGCCCAGGTTTACCTCGCGCCTTGATAAATGGTGTGCGTGCCCCGTCAATCACATATACCTTCCGTTCTGCCATGCTCAACTCCTATAAATCTAACTTGCCGCCGCGGCCTGGGGGCTGTCTTCACTGATTTTTGCCCCCAGCTCCTCGGGCGAAAAATCATCGACCTGGATAACCTTGTCGCGTGCCGCATTGGCGATGCGCACCGTTTCGGCCTCTTTTTCGCTGATAAGGTCCTTGCTAACAGCATCGGCCAGTTGCGCGTCGTTGTCACGACCCGTCACTCTGCCTTTTTTCACCGCCCGCCTTATCTTGCGCTCAATAGGCTCCGCGGCAATGACCTTGGGCAGGGCGTCTTCCAGTAAATGAATGGGTCCATCGGGGTCACTGGAAACAAACATGCCGCCGGTGAGACGCTCTCGGGCCGCTGACGGTTGTAACAGCATACTCGCAACCTTGTGGCCAAGCTTGTCATTGGCTACACCGATGTAGCGGCCGCTGGGCAGTGCCAACGCGCGCATCAGCCATGCCACCGGACGCACCGGGAAGTTTTGAACCATGCTGTCCAGCGCCTCTTCCACATGATTCAGACAATAGCGGCCGGCCCACTGGAACAGCACGCGGTCCTCCCGGGGCTGACCGTCATCATTAAATCGCTTGATCAGTGCCGAAGTCATATACAAATGGCTCAAGGCGTCGGCCAGGCGACCGGAAATTTTCTCCTTGCGCTTGAGTGCCCCGCCCAGCGTCAGCATGGCCATATCCGACAATAGCGCGAAAGCGGAACTCAGGCGTACGACATGTTGTGCGTAACGCCGCGGCAAGCCACTGACCGGAACGTAGGTAAAACGGGCGCCGGTAATTGCCAACCAGAATGCGCGCACCGCGTTACTGATGGCAAACCCAATATGACCAAAAAATGCACGATCGAATTGCGCCAGCCCAACACGCGCATCCGCATTGAGTGCGGATTCCATTTCCGCAAACACGTAAGGGTGGCACCGGATTGCGCCCTGACCGTAAATAATCAGCGAACGCGTAAGGATATTGGCGCCTTCCACCGTGATACTGATGGGAATGGCCTGATAGACGCGACCGATCAGATTCCGCGGCCCCATGCAAATACCGGAACCGCCACGGATATCCATGGCATCGTCGATGACACGGCGCATGTGTTCGGTCAATTCGTATTTGGTGATCGCTGAAATCACCGACGGTTTTTCGCCCAGATCCACTGCCGACAAGGTCAGGGTACGCGTCGCTTCCATCATGTAGGTATATCCGGCAATGCGTGCCAACGCTTCTTCCACGCCCTCAAACTTACCAATGGGCATATTGAACTGGCGACGGATACGACTGTAAGCACCAATGGTGCGCGACGACAGCTTGCCGGCACCGGCACTAAGTGCTGGCAGCGAGATAGAGCGACCGACAGCCAGGCTTTCCATCAGCATACGCCAGCCCTGACCGACGCGCTTCTGGCCACCAATAATCCAGTCTATGGGAATAAAAACATCCTTGCCGTATATGGGTCCGTTCTGGAAAGGGATGTTCAACGGCTCATGACGCCGGCCAATTTCGATGCCAGCGGTATCGGTAGGTATCAACGCAACGGTAATGCCGTATTCATCCTTATCACCGATAAGATGGTCGGGGTCATAAAGCTTGAATGCCAGACCCATTACCGTCGCCACCGGTGCCAGCGTAATATAACGCTTGTTGAAATTGAGCCGAATGCCGAGCACTTCCTTCTTACCACCAAACTCGCCCCTGCAGACCACACCGTTATCGGGCATCGCACCGGCATCACTACCGGCACTCGGTCCGGTCAAGGCAAAACAGGGCACGTCTTTACCTTCCGCAAGGCGGCGTAAATATTGTTGACGCTGCTCATCGTTACCGTAGTGCAGTAACAGCTCTGCCGGTCCCAGTGAGTTGGGCACCATCACGGTAACCGCCGCAGTAATGGAACGGGAGGCAATCTTGCCCACCACCGCTGAATGCCCGAGTGCGGTAAATTCCAGCCCGCCGTATTTCTTGGGGATGATTATGCCGAAGAAACCCTTTTCTTTCATGAACTGCCAGACTTCGGGCGATAAATCGTGTAACACGTGGGTGGTTTCCCAGTCATTAATCAGTTCACACAACTCATTGACGGGCCCATCAAGAAAGGACTGTTCCTCTGCAGTCAATTGTGGCTTTGGCACTTCCAGCAATTTTCTGAAATCGGGTTTGCCGCTGAATATTTCTGCGTCCCACCAGACGGTGCCAGCCTCAATGGCCTCGCGCTCGGTATCGGACATCGCCGGTAACACGCGTTTGAACCAGGTGAAAAGAAATTGACTAAACAGAAAGCGTCGTAACGGAAAAATATTGAACGGTGCCACAACCAGCACAAATACCGAGGCCCAGAATATCTGCTCACTCGTGGATACCTCATTAATCGTCAAACCAAAGGCGAGTGCTAACGCCGCACTCAGAGTCCATAACCACAGTGGTGCACGGTGATAAGCCAATGCAGCCATGGCCACAAAGAATCCGGAAATCCAGACCGCAATCATGCTATCCCTCCATTTTTTTGTAATCGGTTAAAGCCACACCTGCTACCCCATTAATTAGAGAGCGGATACAGCAAAAAGTTTACTTCCAGCCCGTGCCGGCATAACGGCTCCCGCCGCCCCTGCTTTTTAAATATAGCAGTAGTGGCCAGGAACCACTTGCATCCCTGGGCCGGTTGCACGACAATAATCAATGATTATCAATCGCTTAGCTGATGATCTATAATAATCCTATCGGGGTCAGCCCAAGTGGCAGGATAGCCACGGGTGTTAACCAAATCTTTGACATACATCACATCTTGGATGACAGGTTGACTACAGGGAGAGTAGATACTTCACATGGAAATTTCACTTTATTCAATTCCAGCGATGCTGGTCCTGGCGGCAAAGGTCGCGATACTGCTCTATGCACGAACATCCACAATCAGGGATTTCGCCGCCAAACTGTTTTTGTTCTTTCTGGCGGCACTTACCGTCCAGAATATCGCCGAAATCGGCATCCTTAATTTTCACGGGCCGGAAAATGTATCCCGAGACAGTTTTCTTAACGGTTATGTTTATTTTGCGGCCAGCGTGGTTGCGTTGGCCGTATTGGTGCATCTGTCGCTTGTTTTAGCGATCAACCGGAGCAGCCGAATGGGGTCGCCACTGCTGACTGCTCTTATTTATATACCCGCCATCATCATGGGCAGCCTGCTTCTTGGTAGCGACTACATCGTCGCCGGCTTTACCCGGCTGAATTACACCTACGGGCAGATCGCCGGCCGGGGTTACTGGTTATTCGAGCTCTATGTTCTGGTTTATTGTGTAATCACTCTGGCGGTTCTTTATTATGGTGCGCGCAACCAGAACACACCGTCTAAAAGGCTAAAGAACAAATTAATGGGTATTGGCATGCTGCCCATGGGCGCTGTCATTCTTCTTGTGATGGTGCTGCAACACCAGGGTTATGCCACGCAATTCAATACCACGGCAACACTGCCCATTGCCATTACCTTCTTTCTGGCTATCACCGCCTATGCCACGCATCAACACCGTCTGTTTGATATCGAATTTTATATTCCGGGATCACGCGTACGTAAACGCAAGACGGCCTTTTACGACCGCATTCGTCAGCTTATCGCCGAGATTGCCAAGCTGCCTTCTGCAAAAGAAGCTGTGTCTTCGCTGGCCGCGACGTTGAAATGTCCTATCGTGCTGCTGGACGGCAAACATGCTGTCCTTGCCTCCGCGGGCAATGCGCGCAACATGGCCACCATACCCCCACAGGCGTTGTCACAATTAAATCATATAGCCATACGCGAAGAGCTGTACAGTGCGCTGCCCGGAATATACGGCAAGATGAAACAGCATCACATCAGCGCCATCGTGCCATTTTATCCCAAGACCCGGCGTGCAACGGGCTGGTTGTTGATGGGCGAATCTTTTAGTGAGCAGGTGTACTCACCACAGGACTTTAAATTGGTCGAGCAATTATTCGACAAGATGGCCGATCTGTTCCTGGAAGGCATGATATCCATACGTGCAGAAATTGACGACACGGAAGATCGGATGCAGCAACTGGTTGCAGCCTACCAGAAGCTGGAACAGGAAAACGAAAATCTGCAGCGCGATAACATTCGCCTGTTACGCGAACAACCGGCAGACAGTTTCAGCCTGATCTCCACGGCGAGTCAGGATAGCTCGATCCCGGCAACGGTGACCTTGCTCGGTCGGGACAAACCAATGCTGGCGCAACTACGCGAACACTTCCCGCACACGGCGCAATATGTCGCACCCGATTCGCTCAGTTTCAGGCGCCAGAGTCGGTCAGATATCCTGGTGTGTCACATTGAAGGAAATGGCAATCGCGAGGGTCGTTCTTATCTTAAACTCATGACCGGACGTCGTGGCAAATCGGCTTTTCTGCTTTACGGTGCCGGTGCGCCGGCGTTTGCCCGCAAATACCGGAAGGAGTTACTCGGCGGCATTATTGAGGTGCTGCCGACAGATTTGCCCGCCGCCACGCTGGTGCGCCGCTTGAATGCCATCGCCGAATTGCGCAAGGCGGTGTGTTTTGTTTCGGAACCGGATAATCCGCTCATTGGTCGTAGCCAGATTTTTATCGATGCCATTGCCGACGCCATTCGTATGTCCCGCTTTTTTGACCCGGTGTTGATCAAATCCGCGGATGCTGGAGAAACCGCTGCCATTGCCGCCTATATTCATCACCATGGCATCACCAATGGCGAATTCGTCATGCTGCGGGCGGGCAGCCTGAATGTCAGCGCTTCCAGTGACACATTGTCGCTGGACGACGAACAAAGGGTGCGTCAACTGTTAAAACAGGCACGCGGTGGCAGCCTGATGATCGACAACCTCGCCGAACTCCCGCGCAAAATTGTTGATCGATTGCTGGCGCTGGTGCAGGACAGCGGAAATGTGCGCTTGATGGCGGGTTATGAACCGAACGATGCAACGGGCGTAGAAGATATTCCGCAGGTGTTGCAGACCTTTACCCTCGAGTTGCCCAGGCTCAGTGAGCGCAAGGACGATCTGCAACTGCTGGCACACTACTTTACTTTGCTGCACAACCTGCAGGCGACGCAGGATTCCTATCTCGATCAGTCGGAACTCGAATCCTTGCAGCTGGACCACCACACTGACAATCTGGCGGTGTTAAAGAATCTGATATTTGAGCGTCTGGGCAGCAAGGAAGGCAGCAACACCCCGTCCTTTGTCAGTTATTCAAATGGCAAGACCAAAACACTGGAAGAACATGTGGCCGATTTCGAGGCGGCCATTATAAGAGAGACTCTGGAGCGTTGTGATGGCAACAAATCCAAAGCGGCCAAGCTGCTCGGCCTGCGACCCAATACACTACACTATAAATTGGCGCGCCACGGCATGGGAGTCAGCAAGAAAAAACTGGATTCTGCTGGTTGAGCGTTGTTGCGAAGGGGGCTTGTGGCAATCCGTTAAATCTCGATCATCTCGAATTCATTCTTGCTTGCCCCACACTCCGGACATTTCCAGGTCTCGGGAATGTCCTCCCATCGGGTACCGGGCGCAATCCCTTCATCCGGCAAGCCTTTCTCTTCTTCATAGACAAAACCGCATACGACACACATGTAACTCTTCATTTGTTTCTCTTTACCACTTTATCCAGATGCCACATCCTGCGGCACTGATTTTCTCATGTTCAGCTGAGTAGTGAAATACAGAATGCGCATGCGTTACAATCCATTTCCTTACACTTTATAGTCACTATATCGCTATGGGCAAACCAACCGCTGTCGTGTTGTTTAACCTGGGTGGCCCCGATTCTCTGGAGGCGGTAGAACCGTTTCTGTTCAATCTGTTTTCGGATCCGGATATTTTCAAAATTCCGCTAGGGTTTATTACCCAAAAATGGTTCGCCCGTTCGATTTCGCGTCGCCGGGCGCCGCAAGCATCTATTGGCTATCGTGCCATAGGCGGAAAATCGCCACAGCTCGAAATTACCCGCGCCCAGGCCAGGGCATTAAACCAGGCGTTGTCAGATGAAGGCGACTACGAAACTTTTGTCTGCATGCGTTACTGGCACCCCATGGCCGACAACGTGGTTACCGCACTGAAAGAAAAAGATATTGATGATGTAATTTTACTACCACTGTATCCACAGTATTCACTGACGACTACTGGCAGCTCCTACAACGACTTTCGGCGCGCCTGCCAACGAAACAACTATCAGCCAAAAATATCATTAATCAAACAATGGTATGAAGAACCGGATTACCATCAGGCCATTGCCGACGCCATCACTGCAGAGGCGGTCAAGCTACCGACGCCGAATCCGGGAAACATCGAGCTTTTATTTTCCGCCCATGGCTTGCCACAAAAAATCATTGCCCGGGGTGACCCCTATGAAAAACACATACGGGCAACAGTCGAGGCGGTGAACAAAATCCTCGGTTGGCCACATACCACGCTTTGCTACCAGAGCCGTGTCGGCCCATTAAAGTGGCTACAACCTTATACGAGGAATACAATAATCGAAAAGGCGAAACAGGGGTCGAAACAAATTCTGATCTATCCTATTGCGTTTGTGTCCGATCATATCGAGACGTTGCATGAGCTGGGCATGGAATACGCCGATGTCGCCCAACGCCACGGTGTCGAATCCTATCGGGTGGTACCGGCATTAAATACCGATCCCGGTCTTATCAACACACTCAAAGAGCTGGTACTGTCACGAGACCATGAACGATAAAAAACCACCCGTGGTCATGATCTTTGCCGGTAGCGATCCTACCGGTGGTGCCGGCCTGGTGGCTGACATACAGAGCGTGACTGCACTCGGTTGCCATCCGGCACCTGTAGTCACCGCCGTTACTGCTCAGGATACGTTGGAACTGAAAAAATTTGTCGCCGTGGATACCGAACTCGTCATTGAACAAGCGCGGGCGGTGCTGGAAGATATGCCGGTGGCCGCTTTCAAAACCGGTATGCTTGGTAACGCCGCCAATCTCAGTGCAGTGGCGACTATAATCGAGGACTATCCGGATATACCGTTGGTCGTCGATCCGGTACTGAGCACCGGTGGCGGCGACCCATTAAGCGAAGAACCGCTGGAAGATGGTTATCGTTCCATGTTGTTCCCCCTGGCAACCCTGGTCACCCCCAATGCCATCGAGGCAAAGCAACTGGCACCGGAGGCAGACAGCCGTGAGGCCTGTGTGCAGAAGCTGATGTCACTCGGATGTGAGTACGTTTTACACACCGGTAGCCACGAACCCACTGAAAACGTGGTTCACTATTTATATGGCCATCGCCGTTTCATGCAGTCTTTCCCGCAGGAAAGACTTCCGGGCGAATACCATGGCTCCGGTTGTACGCTGGCCTCCGCCTGTGCCG
Source organism: Acidiferrobacterales bacterium (assembly GCA_036446455.1). GTDB lineage: Bacteria > Pseudomonadota > Gammaproteobacteria > Acidiferrobacterales > JAJDNE01 > JAZFSZ01. Next base: position 1,724 of record JAZFSZ010000115.1, on the reverse strand, counting down.
GTGCCCTGGCGCAGGGTTTTGACATCACCACCGCCGTACGCGAGGCGCTGCAGTTCACCTGGAATAGTCTCGCCAGCAGCCAACAGATCGGCATGGGCCAGAAATTACCGCAACGGCAATACTGGGCAGACGGCGGCAGTTCGGTGCGCCGAAAGACTTGAGTCCTGCCAATACCATACGTGGCCTCTATGTTATTGCCGACACCGAAGTCATCGCCGACGATTTGGTTACCGCCGTCACCGAGGCCATTGCCGGAGGTGCCGGCGTTGTACAATATCGAGACAAGGACGGTGACCACGCCCGACGTTTGCGCGAAGCCTCGGCGCTGCGCGAACTTTGCCAGCGAAACGGCATACCGTTTATTGTCAATGATGATGTAGAACTTGCTCAACAAGCGGGTGCCGATGGCGTCCATCTGGGCAAAAACGACGCGACAATTGAATCGGTGCGCGCACGCCTGGGCAAGCATTCGATCATCGGCATTTCCTGTTACAACGAGTTTGAGCGTGCGGTTCATGCAGTAACGGCTGGTGCGGACTATATTGCCTTCGGCAGCTTCTATTCCTCCCTGGTCAAACCCGATGCCGTACGCGCGAGCGAAACGCTACTCGCGCAGGCGAGACAGGAATTCTCGCTGCCGGTAGTTGCCATTGGCGGGATCACACCGGAAAATGGCGCCCGTCTGGTCAGGGCCGGCGCCGATGCACTGGCCGTCATTACCGGCATATTTGGCGCAACCGATATCCGCAGCGCGGCAGAAAATTACGCCGCGTTGTTTACCCATTAAGCCGACTTGCAAGGACCCTTTTTATGAGCACGTCATCCGAACTCTTTGAGCAAGCCAGCCAGCACATTCCCGGCGGCGTTAATTCACCCGTGAGGGCATTCAAGGGTGTGGGCGGCGATCCGGTATTTTTTGCCCGCGGTGAAGGAGCTTATCTGTGGGATGAGGATAATAAACGTTACATCGATTATGTCGGCTCGTGGGGCCCGATGATCCTCGGTCACGCCCATCCCGACGTGATTAACGCGGTCAAAAAAACCGCCGAGAACGGTCTCGGATTTGGCGCACCGACGCGCATTGAAACGGAGATGGCGAATCTCATTTGCTCGCTGGTGCCGTCGGTAGAAAAGGTGCGCATGGTCAATTCCGGCACCGAGGCCACCATGAGTGCGATTCGCCTGGCGCGTGGTTTTACTGGCCGCGACAAAATTGTCAAGTTCGAGGGCTGCTATCACGGCCATTCCGACTCGCTGCTGGTGAAGGCTGGTTCCGGTGCGCTGACACTGGGTGTGCCCACCTCCCCCGGCGTGCCGGCAGACCTGGCGGCGATGACGCTGACACTGGAATACAATAATCTCGAACAGCTGCAACAAGCCTTTGCCGAAACGGGTGAAGACATCGCCTGCGTCATCATCGAACCAGTGGCCGGTAATATGAATTGCGTTCCGCCGGTGCCCGGATTTCTCGACGGCCTGCGCAAAATCTGTAACGACTACAAAAGTGTTTTGATATTTGATGAAGTCATGACCGGTTTTCGTGTCGCCCTTGGCGGCGCCCAGTCCCTGTTCGGCATCACACCCGACCTGACGACGCTGGGAAAAATTATTGGCGGCGGCCTGCCGGTAGGTGCCTTTGGCGGCCGCGCCGACATCATGGATCACATTGCCCCCGATGGACCGGTGTATCAAGCCGGCACCTTGTCCGGCAACCCCGTTGCCAT
>JAZFSZ010000114.1:0-18596 GCA_036446455.1 Acidiferrobacterales bacterium | reverse complement strand
GGTTGCTTGGCTTCAAAAATCCGGCAAACTGGGATGAGTCGTGGAGAGTTTATGGTTCCCAGCTGATGTATCCTGTTGCCGGCGAGCAGTGGTATAACTTCTCCAAGATAAATAAGAAAATTAAGAAGCTTGAGAAGAAAGTTAAGGCACTCGAAAAGAAGTAAGTAAATAAAAAGAACGACTTAAGATTAAGCCAGATGGGGTTGGTAAATCCCATCTGGTTTTTTATGGATGAAAATACGAGGCTATTCTTACTAGCTGCATAGAAAAAATCACAGGGATTAAATATTAGGTAGTGCGTATTCAGTAGTAGAAATACGAAAATCCGAATCGACACATCCTTTGTAGAATAAATAACGATAGACGACAGTTGGACATATTCCACCTCCCCCAAAAGTTGCCGGGGCCATCAGTTGTTTTCACCATTATTGCCGCGCTGTTTATTCAATAGATATCCCACGACAACAATTGCCACAATGATTCCCACAATGAGTACTGGCGCCCATGACCCCAGGTCGGCGGCATGCGACTGAATGCTGAACAACACATAGCCCCAGGCCGCCATGGCGATATAGGTACCGATCAGCACCACCGACAGGTTGAGCCAAACCGGTAATTCCAGTAAATGGCCAATGGTGCAACCGACCACTGGGCCGGTCATCCAGAACGGAAACCAGACAAATATCAATAGGCCGATGATGCCGTATTTTCGTACTTTATCTTCGTGTTGAACGGCGGCCTGATGAGCACGATCAAGAAGGCGCTTCAATGCGGGAAATACAACCAGTTTTTTCAGGCTAAAAATGAACAATGGGTAAAATAAAAGCACCAGAATTGTTTCAACGACCATGTTGACCGGCACCACCATGGCGTGCCCGTACCCGGCAGCATAGCCAATCGACATGCTCACCGCACGACCAAAGGCGATATTGGTAATAGTCAAGGCGCCCATCATGCTCGCGTTTTGCGGTGACCATAGCGCGGTGATGGCCATAATCAGTAACCCTACTACCGACAGGATGATACCGGTGGCCAGTATGCGCCCCTCCGTGGTGGCAAACAGAATGCGCCAGACTACCCAATTGGCCAGATTGATTTTTACCGGGAATTTTACCGGTAGATTTTTCTGATCGCTCACGGGAGGGAAACAAAAAAGCGATCTTTGCGGGGAAGATAAAAGTGGTCGCGGTTCCACGATGCTATAATACTGGTCGCACGACCGACGATGGCATTGCGATCAATCAAACCAATGTAACGTGAGTCGGCACTGTTATCGCGATTGTCCCCCAGCACCAGATACTTGCCAGCAGGAATCATTATCGGGCCGAAGGTGCTGCCGGGAGGGTCGTCGCCCAATATCATCACCGGATGAGAATTGCCCATCAACTGCTCCAGTGCAAACTGATAGCGTTTTTGATCGCTCTCCGTGAGAGGCCGAAGGAATTTCTTGTCCAGTGGTATATATGATAATGGTTTACCGTTGAGAAAAACCCGGTTTCGATGCATGGCAACTGTATCGCCCGGCACGCCAACAATGCGTTTGACCAGTCGGTCACCATTGGCTGGTGAAAAGAACACCACAATCTCATTATGTTTCGGGTCGTCCCATTTGGCGATATGCCATGTGGTGAATGGAACCTTCAGATCATATGCCAGTCGATTTACAAATATAAGGTCACCTTCCACGATGGTCGGCTTCATCGAACCGGTTGGCACATGATTCCAGTCGGCAATGGCGGAGCGTGCACCAAATATCAATAGTGCCAGCAGCATTATGTCGCGCGCCAACTTGGTCCACTCTTTATATTTTGGTTTTATTTCCATTTTTTTCACTTCATCTATATTTATTGTGAAAGATAGTCGTTTTTCAGATCTTGATAATGTTTTGCCGAATATTCAAACCAGGCCATTTCTTCATCGGTCAGCTCACGTACCTTCTTTGCCGGTGCGCCTAGATAAAGGAATCCACTTTCCAGTTCTTTTCCCTCGCTCACCAGGCTGCTGGCGCCCAGCAGTACATTGGTATGAATCACGGCCTCATCAAGAATGGTGCTGCCAATTCCAATCAGGCAGCGATCTTCGATGGTGCAGCCGTGCACGGTAACATTGTGGCCAATGGTTACATCATCACCGATAAAAACGGCATGGCCTTCAGCATTGGCGCTGTAGCGATGGGTTACATGCACGACGGTGCCATCCTGAATATTGCTGCGCTGACCGATACGAATATGGTTTACGTCCCCGCGTATGACTGCCATTGGCCACACCGAGCAATCGTCACCCAGCACAACATCACCAATGACAACCGCGGAGGCATCTATGTAAACACGCTTTCCCAGACTGGGGGAAATATTCTGATAGGGTCGAATAGCCATTGTTTATCTCAACGTCACCAGTTCTTCGCCGGCGGTAGGGTGAATGGCCACGGTATTGTCAAAATCTTTTTTGCATGCACCCATTTTAATCGCCACCGCAAATCCCTGAATGATTTCATCGGCCTGCATGCCAATGACATGACAACCGATGATTTTTTCTTTTTCACCAACGGTAACCAGTTTAACCACCGTTGGTGTTTTGTGTTTTGTTACAGCGTAATACATATTGGTAAAGCGTGACTGATACACTTTGACGGCACCCTCGCCAAACTGCTCGTGCGCCTCATCTTCGGTCAATCCCACAGTGCCGATAGGCGGATGGCTAAAGACGACGCTGGCGATATTATTGTAATCGAGTTTGGCTTCAGCCTGACCGTCGAACAACCTGTCGGCGAGGCGCCGACCAGCGGCAATGGCCACCGGCGTGAGTTGTACCCGACCGGTGACATCCCCCACTGCATATATTCCGCTGACGTTGGTATTTTGATAATCATCGGTGGAAATATAACCGCGCTCGTCTAACGTAACACCGGCCGCTTCGAGTTGCAGAGCACTCGTAGCCGGTTCCCGACCAATGGCCCAGATGACGGAATCGAATCCACCATAAATATTGCCATCAGTGTTATGTAACGCCACCGTATTATTTTTTTCTTTTTGCAACGACTGCAAGTGAATACCTGTCATGATATTGACACCAGCCTTTTGCATTTCTTCCAGCAGTGTTTCGCGAATGGTGGAATCAAACCAACGCAGGAAAGACCCACCACGCAATATCATGGTGACTTCCGACCCCAGCGAGGCCAGCAGGCCGGCAAATTCCACGGCGATATAACCGGCACCAATGACAGCAACGCGTTTGGGTTGTTGCTCAAGCTCAAAAAAACCATCACTGGTGATACCAAGTTCGGCGCCGGGAAGGTCCGGCACCGTGGGGTAGCCACCCACAGCAATGAGAATATGTTCCGCGGTAATAGTCTCACCATTCACCTCAACTGAGTTGGGACCGGTAAAGCGGGCTTTGCCCTCGATATAATCGACATTGTTCTGTATGCCGACGCGGTGATAAATAGCATTCAGTCGCTCGATATATTTGTCACGCGCCTGTTTGATGGTCGGCCAGTCAAATTCGTCCAGTGTGAGCTTGAACCCGTAATCCGGCGCGTCACGCAGGGTTTCTGCAATGGCGGCAGCATTCCACATCACTTTTTTGGGAACACACCCGACATTGACGCAGGTGCCACCGATGCGATCTTTTTCGATACGCACAGCCCTGGCGCCATAGGCAGCAGCGCGATTGGTGGCGGCAATGCCGCCACTGCCGGCACCAATGGTGAGAAAATCATAATGACGACTCATGATGGATCCTTTCGAGTGAAACTACCTGTTACAAGTTTACCAGAAGACTGTTGTCTAACCGGTGGGTTCCGGCCGATACTGCAGTGGCGCCTCATTTAACAGAGCCTGTTGCTCACGCAGGCTGAGAATCTGTTCCTCCCAGTAGCGGGTGGTATTGAACCAGGGGAAGGCCATGGGAAAGGCAGGATCATCCCATCGCTGTGCCAGCCAGGCGCTGTAATGCAGCATGCGCAAGGTGCGCAGGGGTTCAATCAGCAGCAGTTGTGTTGTGTCAAATTCACAAAATTGCAGATAACCTTTTAATACATTTGCAAGCTGTGTTTCCTGCTCGGCCGCTTCACCGGAGAGCAACATCCACAGGTCTTGCACCGCCGGTCCCATGCGACAGTCATCAAAATCTACAATGTGGGGACTGGCGTCGATCCACAACAGGTTTCCCAGATGACAGTCGCCATGCAGTCGTATGTTCTGAAGCTGGGGCAGGGACGCGAAGCGGTCATGAATCACATCCAGTAGTTGCGACGTCAGGGTCTGGTAGGCCTCTTCAAGATGCATGGGGATAAAATTGTGCTGACGAATGTAGTCAACTGCGTCATTACCGAAGGCGGTAACCGTAAGTGTAGGTCGATGGGTGAAGACTTCGGTTTTCGCCAACGCATGTAATCTTCCGATGTAGCGACCGACGATCTCAAATTCCTGCGGCCGATTTAATTCCGGAACCCGGCCGGGTTGCCAGGCAAACAACGAAAAACGAAATCCAGCATGCGTATTCAGTGTTTTACCGCCGCTGTCTGCCAGTGGCGCCACCGCCGGGATCTCATGCTCCATCAACATTTGGGTGAAACGATGCTCTTCCAGGATGGCGTCATCAGACCAGCGATCGGGGCGGTAGAACTTGGCTGCCAGGGGTCCGGTATCGGTACCGACTCGATAGACCCGGTTTTCATAGCTGTTCAGGGGCAGTAGCTCACCGCTGCAGTGGTAGCCGTAGGTCTCTACGGCGTCGAGAATCACATCCGGAGTGAGGGTTTCGTAGGGATGCAACGGGGAGTGCGATGATTGTTGTTCAGTCAAACTTGTTCTCTTGTGTCTGTGCCCGATAGCTTTTACGCTTCGGCGATATTGTGACAGACAATTGCCAATCACCCTAAAGACACCCTATGACTTTGTCTCCCCCCGCTGATAATCCGCTGCTCGACATTGACGGACTGCCTGATTTTGCTGCCATTATGCCGCAGCATGTTGCTCCTGCACTCGACTATCTGATTGCATCTGCGCAACTTCGGCGTGAAGGCCTGCTTAGTGAGCCGGTAGAGCCGGATTGGAACACCCTGGTGCAACCGCTTGAGGAGGACAACGAAAAAATACATCGAATGTGGTCACCGGTAGCGCATCTGAACGCGGTAATGAACAGTGATGACCTGCGCCGGGAATATGAATCCTGTTTGCCGAAGTTAACGGCATACTCGACAGAACTTGCCCAGGATGAACGTCTCTATGCGGCCTATCACAAGATTGCGCAGAGTGCGGATTTCAACAAGCTGGACACAGCCCAACAGAAAATAATCAGTAATACGTTGCGTGATTTCCGATTGGCGGGTGCCGAGTTAAACGATGAAGACAAAAAGTGTTTTACCGGGATACAGCAGGAACTGTCGCGTCTGGCCAATGAGTTTCAGAACAACGTGCTCGATGCCACCCAGGCCTGGCGGCTGCATATTGAGGATAAAAAGAATCTTGCTGGTTTACCCGCGTTCGCCTGTGAGTTGGCGCAACAGGCGGCAAAGGAAAAAGATCTCACGGGGTGGTGCTTTACGCTCGACGGTCCATCCTATCTCGCATTCATGACTTATGCTGACGATCGAAAACTGCGTGCAAAGATGTATGAAGCCTATGTCTGTCGCGCCAGTGATCAGGGGCCGACTGCCGGACAGTGGGACAACAGCAAAATTATTATGGATTTGCTGTCATTGCGAAAGCAGGCGGCCCGTCTTCTGGGATATACCAATTATGGTGAAACTTCCCTGGCCACCAAAATGGCGACGAATGTCGAACAGGTTATGCAGTTTCTGGACGACCTGGTGCGAAAATCAAAACCGGCAGCTGAAAAAGAATTTGCAACGCTTGCGCAGTTTGCCCGTCAGCATGACGGCATCGCATCGCTTGAAGCATGGGATATTGCGTACTACACAGAGAAGTTGCGCGAGCAGCAATTCAATTTTTCCGGGGAAGAGTTGAGGCCGTATTTCCCCGAAGCGCACGTGCTCAAAGGCATGTTTCAGACCATCCAGCGTCTCTATGGCATGACCGTAACGCCACTGGATAAGGTGGCGACGTGGCATGAGGACGTGAAGGTGTATCAGATCAAGCAGGACGATGGCAGCGTGCGCGGTCGTTTCTATCTCGATTTATATGCGCGCAGCAACAAGCGCGGCGGCGCGTGGATGGATGATTGCATTTCACGAAAGTGTATCGATTCAGAAATACAGGTGCCGACGGCTTATCTGGTATGTAATTTTGCCGCACCGGTGGGAGACAAACCAGCCCTGTTTACGCATGATGAAGTCATCACCCTGTTCCACGAATTTGGCCACGGTCTGCACCATATGCTGACACAGGTGGATTATGTCAGTGTTGCCGGCATCAATGGTGTCGCCTGGGATGCGGTCGAGCTGCCAAGCCAGTTTATGGAGAACTGGTGCTGGCAACAGGAGGCACTGGACCTGATTGCGGCCCACTACAAATCCGGTGAATCACTGCCGCGCTCCTTGATTCAGAAGCTGAAAGCAGCGAAAAATTTTCAATCTGGCATGCAACTGGTGCGGCAACTGGAATTTGCCCTGTTTGATATGAAACTCCACACCGTGTTTGACCCCGGTGGCAACCAAACCGTTCAGCAGTTGCTTGATTCGGTCAGACAGCAGGTGGCGGTGGTACCGACACCGGGCTACAGTCGATTCCAGAACAGCTTTGGGCATATTTTTGCCGGGGGTTATGCCGCTGGATATTATAGTTACAAATGGGCTGAAGTACTGTCTGCTGATGCCTTCAGCAAATTTGAAGAACAGGGTATCTTTAACCGGTCGACCGGTGAGCAATTTTTACATACGGTGCTCGAACAGGGCGGGTCGCGCGAACCGATGGAATTATTCGTCGAGTTTCGTGGGCGCGAGCCTGAAGTAGATGCATTGCTGCGTCATGCCGGACTGCTAGCCTGACAGAGGAGGGGACATGAGGGTTTCAATGGTGTTTTTGCTGTGGATGGCGCTGCTGCCGTTACTTGTTCAGGCAGAAACTGCTTATATAACGGACAGGCTTTTTGTCAGTATTCGTGACGGACAGGGGAAAGAATTTCCGGCAGTGAAGAGCGTTGCCACCGGTACCGAGCTCGAGGTTGTGCAGCGGTTGGGCGGCTTCGCATTGGTGCGCGAACCCGGCGGCGCCGAAGGCTGGATCGCCGAGCGCTATCTGGTCGATGTGGCACCAGGCAAGGCAAAGCTTGATATCACCCTGGACAAGCTCAAGCTGGCCAACGTCGAACTGACGACGCTAAAACAGAAATTGGCGGCATCCAGCAAGACGGCCAGAGAGGGAAAAGCCCGCGCCCGCGTCCTGGCGCAAAAACTGCAGAGCATGGGCGATTCACCGGAAGATAATACAGAATCCAGCGATAACGTCGCCAGGACAGGAGCCCCGGGGCCAACGGAAGGGCCCTCCCGTGTTGCACCTATGCCGTCAGGATTTTATTTCAGCTGGCTTTGGCTCCTGATCGCATTTGCTATGCTTATTATCGGATTCATTGCGGGTGTAATCTGGTTAAGGGAGCTCAACCGCAAGAAAATGGGCGGAATGTACTTGAGGATATAACATGGCAGAACGATTACTCATCGTGTTGCTCCTGTCGGTTGTTATGACAATGCCGGCGCATGCAGAGCAACTGTTCAAGATTATCGATGAACACGGTAATGTGACCTATCAGAAAGCGCCACCCTCTAGTGGTGGCTCGATAGAGCGGCGTGATATCTACGGTGGTGAAGACCCGGCGGATGAAGTGATTGCGCGAGATCGAGCCGCGCTAAATCATCCAGTAACGCTGTACGCCATCAAGAAATGCAAGCCCTGTGACAATGCCCGGGCACAGTTACAAAAGCGCGAGATACCGTTCGAAGAAAAAGATCCTACTAGCGATGCAAAATTGTACAAAGCATTTACGGAACTGATTTATGGTACAACGGTACCAGCAATCACCGTTGGTGAAAACGTCATCACAGCTTATTCAAAGGAGAGTCTCGAACAAGCGTTGGATGCCGCCGGGTATCCTCCTTTGGAAAAAGAAGGCGAAGGGCAGACTGACGAGCTGTTATGATAATCACCAAAAGCCGCTCCAACTGGAGCGGCTTTTGGACCATACGCCAGCCTATGCCAAGTTCAATGCTGGTCTGTGTTAGCCACCGAAGCCCTTGACGGTATACAGCAGTTCATCCAGATCTTCAAAATTAGTGGGCTCGACCTTGATCATGCTCTTGCCTCGAGTATATTTTTGATGGAAAGCCGCTGTCGCCCATTTCGCGCGCGGGTTCACCAGTGCCGAGGCAATTTTACGTTGAGTGCGTCGACTCAGTCGCTTGCCTGCGGTAAAAGCCTGGTTAGGTAATGCACCGCTGAGAAAAACGATACGCGTTCTTCCGTCATCTTTATCCAGCTTGTAATACATCCTGTCACGCATGACTACCGCGTCACACTTACCGGCACGCATTTTTTGGTAGCCGTCGGGAAAGCTGCGTATTTTGACCAGGTGAGGTCTGTCCTGGGGTCTAAATTGATTGAACATTGTCAGCGTCGCCAGATTTGGAGCATTAAACCCACAAATTCTTTTTCCCGCGAGGTTCGCCAGTGTTTTGTACTGTTTCTGGTTGGCACGTACGACAACGACAAAGGACAGTTGTCCTGGAAGGGTGACCAGAGGGCGATGTCTTTTGTAACTCATACGCCAGGAAACAAAATGCGGACCGTCAAATACGATATCGTATTTGTCGTGTTGAAGTGCGTTCTTATAGTTTGTCCAGTTTCCCGGGTGTTTGTAGACCACTTGCTGGCCAATTGCGGTGGACAGGTACTTTGCGATTGGTCCGTAAATTTGCTTCCCGACTTCAGGTTTTTCCCGGGGCGGCGCGCTAAAGATAATCTGGGCCGACGCAAAGGGAAACCATGCTGATAGCAGCAGTGCGGCGATGAGTTTCGTGACACTCTTTTTCATTTGAATTTATGCTCTGTGCCACAAGACCTATCTCGCGGTGAGACAACAACTGTGAACTGGTTAAAATAAAAGCGGGCTCTGGCGACAGGCACAAACACCGCGTTGTTTTGTCAGCGCGACTGTAGCAGTTCATGTCCCAGATATTTCGGTAATATTCACCGACGAACGAGAAATTGACCCGAAAAAACCAAAACAACTGCACCGGGCAAGCTAACGACTCGCCCGGCGTGATCTACGGTTTTTTAACTGACTTTTTGACTGCCAATTAAGTAAACGCTGCCCGAATAAATGGCGAGCGAGGTTCCATCCTGGCCTTCACAGCTTTGCTTATTTATTTTCCTGACATCACCCTTGTTCTTGCGCCTGTTGATGCGTCATCTCCGTATCTATTGCAGAGACGGAAAAACCGGATTTTCCTGCATTATTTTCGCTCCTGATGAATCGTTTTGTAATAATAATGAGAATCATTTACATTCTGGAGGATTCTATGGATAATGCCGCCCTCTTGTACGACATAAGTTTTTCTAATGAGGATTTATAATGTATTTTCAACGAGTTATCATGTTATGCGGGCTTTTGCCCCTGGCAGTTGCGGCTGCCGACAGCCAATCACTGACCACTGGCGGCGATTTCCGCTTCGGTTATTACGGTTCTGAGACCGATCGCCGCGACGGAACGCACAGCAGTGACCGATCGGGTCGGGCGCGCCTGCGTTACGGATTCAAGGCGCCATTAAACGATTATTGGAGCGGTCAGTTACGCTTCGCTGGCCGATATGCCACCGACCAGACGGGCACCGGCTTCGCCTTTGTCGACTACAACAATGCCCGTAGTTTCGGCCAGTCCACATTTGATATCGCACAATTGCGCTACCGGACCGCGGATCTCGATATTCGTTTCGGTCGACTGCAGACCAAGTTTGAGCTTGAAGGCGTGGCTAAAAAGTCCCTGGACCGTAATGACAGCCCCAATATGGACATCGACTTTACCGACGGTATTGCCGTTACTCGCAAAGGGGTCTCCGGTTGGGACAGCCATTTTATTTTGCAACACAATCCCGCCCAGGGTTCGACCAATGTGACCCGCGGACCGCTGGACTTCGCGGCCCCGGGCACTGCGGCGACCGTATTTTTTGCACTGGAGAAAAAGGACAAGTCCGGCCCCTGGCGTCAACGCGGTATTGATCTGACGTATATTCCGAATGCCCTGATTTACGATGGCAGCAACCGCGCCGACTACATCGGCTTGGTGGGTCGCGCTGCGCGGCAATGGTTCCTGGCCGGCAGCAGCAAATTCCTGCTGGGAATGGAAGCCGGTTACGCGCCGACCACGCCGCAGAAATCGGAGATCAATACTGGTGGAACCGAACGTGCCGGTGGGCTGGCGTGGCAGACCTCGTTCAACTGGTCGGGTTTTGCTCCCCGCCACAGCCTGGGTCTGGTGCTGGGCGAGGCACAGGGCGGTTGGCTGCTGTCCCCCGATTTTCCCAACAACACCCGGTTGGTGGAATTGCGTCACCGGTACCGGATCAATAAACGCATGCGATTGGAATCGCGCATTCGCAATCGCGTTGAGATAGAAAAACAAACAACAGCGGTAGGCAAAAAGGATGGAGGGGATTTCTATATGCGCTTTACGTGGAAATTCTAAAAGAACCCTGAAAAATTCATTCATGGAGTTTTCAGAGACGAACATGAAAAATGCGATCTTCATTTTTAGCCGCTTACTGTGGCAAAAAATGGTCGCACATGCGAGTGCCACGGGAGGCTCTGAATAATCAGAGCCTCTCTCATCCGCTACCGAAAGCCATATCGTTAGCGTTACAATGACTTTATCCAAGGGGAGAGTATGAAAATTCTGAATAAACTATTCACCTGTCTGGTCATGGCCGCATGGGCCGTGCCTGCTATAGCCACCGCTGACAACGAGTTGGTGGTGTACTCAGCAAGAAACGAGCAACTGATCCGACCGTTGTTTGATGCCTATCAAGCCGAGACTGGCGTCAACATCCGTTTTATCACCGACAAAGCCGGGCCGTTGTTACAACGGTTGAAGGCCGAAGGCTCCAGCACCCCGGCGGATTTATTGATCACTGTCGACGCCGGAAATCTGTGGCGCGCATCGCGGGAAGGTGTCCTGCGGTCGGTAAATTCGCGCGTCCTCAAACGCAATATACCGCCACACCTGCGCGATCCCCGCAATCAGTGGTTTGGCCTGTCGGTACGCGCCCGTACTATTGTTTACAGTACCCGGCGTGTTAAGCCGAAGGCATTATCGACTTACGAAGATCTGGCGACAGCAAAATGGAAGGGCCGCTTGTGCCTGCGTACCTCGAAAAAGGTATACAACCAGTCGATGGTTGCCATGATGATTGCCCGCCTTGGGGAGAAGGCGACAGAGAATATTGTGCGTGGCTGGGTAGATAATCTAGCAGCGGATGTATTTTCCAGTGATCGTGCGGTGATCAAGGCTATCGATGCCGGACAATGTGATGTGGGTATCGTTAATACTTACTATTATGGCCGGCTAAAGAAAAAGAAACCGGATTTGGCCGCCGCACTGTACTGGCCCAATCAAAAGGGTCGGGGTGTCCATATCAATATTTCCGGTGCCGGCGTGACGCGGTACGCTACAAACCCGAAAACAGCAATCAAATTTCTCGAATGGTTTTCTAAGCGGCCGGCACAGGAGTTGTTTGCCAACGGCAATATGGAATATCCAGCCAATCCCGCGGTAAAACCCCACCCTCTGGTCGCGGCCTGGGGCAGCTTTAAGCAGGACATACTCAACGTTTCCCGTGCCGGTGAATTACAAGCGCGTGCTGTAATGGTCATGGATCGGGCCGGTTATCGCTAAACGTCGAGTCTGTGAACCGTTCTCTAAAAAACAATAGCCTGTCCAGGGATCTCGGGTTTTCGGGATCCCTGGATGTGGGTGTCTGGCAATGGCGTCTGGCCAGCCTTTTTATTGCCGCTATTGTCGCTGTACCAATTCTCATAATATTTTCTGCCTGGGGCGGGCCTGTCAGTGAGGTTTGGACACACCTCGCCAATACCGTACTCCCCGACCTGCTGCGCAACACATTGGTATTGATTGTTGGTGTGGGCAGCGGCGTATTGGTGCTCGGCGTGGGTCTGGCATGGCTGACCACAATGTGTGAATTTCCCGGACGTCGCCTGTTCGAGTGGGCGCTAATGTTGCCGTTGGCGATCCCGGCCTATGTGCTGGCATTTGTGGCTATTGGTTTTCTTGATTTTAGTGGTCCGGTCCAGGATTGGCTGCGCAGCGTCTTCGGGCCTGGTGTCTGGTTTCCGCGCGTGCGATCTGAAGGCGGTGTCATATTGGTCATGACGCTGGCATTTTATCCCTATGTTTACATGCTGGCGCGAACCGCATTTCTGAGCCAGGGCCGCAGTGTGCTCGATACCGGTCGCGTGTTGGGGCTCAACTCCTGGGCGTCGTTTTATCGCATTTCACTTCCCATGGCGCGGCCGGCCATCGCCGCCGGTGTTGCCCTGGCGCTAATGGAGGCACTGGCTGATTTCGGTGCCGTGTCCATTTTCAATTACGACACTTTTACCACCGCTATCTACAAATCGTGGTTTGGTTTTTTTGACCTCGCGGCGGCGGCACAACTGGCGTCGTTACTATTGCTTTTCGTTGGTGTTGCGTTGTTTGCGGAGAAACGTTTACGCGGCCGGGCGCGTTATGATGCCAGCGGTAAATTGGCGCGTGAACAGCGCTACAAGCTGACCGGTTGGCACGCGATTGCGGCATTCCTGTTCGCGGCGACAGTGATGTTGCTGGCATTCGTTATCCCCGTGTTGCAGTTGTTGATGTGGGTCATCGAGGTTGCGGCGGAGGATCTGGATACACGTTATATCCGCTTCTTTTTTAATACCGTGTTTCTGGGTGCGCTGGCCGCTGGCCTGACCGTTTTCTTCGCTGTGTTGCTGGCCTATACCTATCGTTTGAGCCCGGATCGATTTACCCGCGTCGCCATCCGATTTTCGACACTGGGTTATGCCCTGCCAGGGTCGGTGCTTGCAGTCGGTATCATGTTGTCGTTTGTGTGGCTGGATAAACAGATTGCGAATACGGTATTGGTCTTGTTTGGCATCAGCATGACCCAGGTATTAACGGGTACCCTGTTAGCCTTATTGCTGGCGTATGTCGTTCGGTTTATGGCAGTCGCCTACGGCCCGGTCGATAGCGCGTTTGAGCGTATCAAACCCAGCCTGCTTCAGGCGGCGCGATCGTTGGGTGCCAGCAATTGGCAAATCCTCTGGCGTATCTCCATTCCCATGTTGCGTGCCGGTACGTTCAGTGCGGCGCTGTTGGTATTCGTGGAGGTGATGAAAGAAATGCCGGCTACTTTGTTGTTACGTCCCTTCGGCTGGGACACTCTGGCCACACGTATATTCGAGATGACTGCCGAAGGGGAATGGGAGCGTGCCGCCCTGCCGGCATTGACGCTGGTGGTCGCCGGATTGATTCCCGTGATGTTGCTGGTACGTCGCGCCGGCAGCAAGTGGTCATAACAAAAGCGTATTGTCACTCAAGGGGTGATGCCTTAAAGCTGGAGTCTGACCTTGAATCACCGCAATAAACCTTGATTTCATGCGGGCTGCTGCGCTTGGATTCCACTGTGGCGCGGAGTATATTCGCATCTCGACTCAGGGCTCGTGGGAGAGACCCCGCTACTAAATCGCTTGCAGTCTGGCTCTTCTGGATCAGAAGATTCTGCAACGATTTAGCAGCGGGGCGCCGAAGGCGCAACCCGCCCGGAAACGCTCAGGCAAACGGACCGCGAAACCCCGTCGACTCTGGAGAGATCCCGCTACTAAATTGGGGTTTGCATGTTTGCGGAACAGATAGCAATTTTCAATTTAGTAGCGGGACACCGAAGGGGCCAAGCTCTCAGGTGACCGGACAGAGGGGCGATGGATAGAATGATCCATCGCTCTTTTTTTATGGGAACTCTGAATGTTCATCCGTGAATTCTCAGAGTCGAAAAAATCAGCAATCTATTGCTCATTTTTCTTCATTGTGACGCAGGAAGCCCTGATTTATTGACAGATTTTTTGGTTGACTAATACGGAAGCTGTGAATGCCGCAACATTCTGAAAATGAAAACATAAGAAATGTTTCACGCATGCCAGCGTGGATTCGTCAGCAGCTGGGAGATGGCAGGGTCTTTGGGCAAACCCGGGCCGCGGTTTCCCACCATCAATTACACACCGTGTGCGAAGAAGCCCGTTGCCCCAATCGTGGTGAATGCTGGAGCCGCGGCACGGCAACGTTCATGTTGCTGGGCGATATTTGTACCCGCGCCTGTGGTTTTTGTTCGGTTAAAACCGGGCGCCCCGGTGCGGTCGATCAAGATGAACCGCGTCGCGTCGCCGACGCGGTGGAACAATTGGGATTGAAGTATGTGGTACTGACTTCGGTTAATCGCGATGACCAGAAAGACAAGGGTGTAGGTATCTTTGCTGCCACACTGCGTGAGCTTCGGCGACGCGATGTGTCCATCGGTATTGAATTCCTGACACCGGATTTTCAGGGCCAGCAGGAAACATGTGTGGACACCATTGCCACTGTTCTGGCGCAAACCCCATTTGCATCTGAACAGTCGCCCAAACTGGTGTGGGGTCACAATGTCGAGACCGTGCCGCGCCTGTATCATAAGGTGCGAAAAGGCGCCAAGTATGCGGTTAGCTTGTCATTGCTGGAAAGTATCGCCGTGCTACCCGACGTGGAAACCAAATCGGCCATTATGCTGGGCCTGGGTGAATCCAGAGAGGAAGTGTTGGCGGTATTGAGAGATCTTCGTGCGGTTGGCGTTAATCGCATCAGCATTGGACAGTATCTGCGACCATCGGTAAGGAACTTGCCGGTGGTGGAATATGTAACACCGCAACAGTTTGAAGAGCTTGCCGAGACCGCCCGCGCGATGGGCTTCAGTTGGGTAAAGTCGGGCCCGCTGGTACGCTCGTCCTATCACGCCGAAGAAGTACAACAAAGTTAAACAGGAAACAGGATATGGCCAATCGCACCCCTTTGTATGACAAGCACCTCGAGGCCAACGCCAGGATGGTTAATTTTGGTGGCTGGGACATGCCGTTGCACTATGGCTCTCAGATTGACGAGCACCATCAGGTGCGCCAGGACGCGGGCATGTTTGATGTGTCACATATGACCGTGGTGGATATCAAGGGCAGTCAACCCCGCGAATACCTGCGCCAGCTGATGGCCAACAATGTCGACAAACTCACTGTCAAAGGCAAGGCGCTTTATACCTGCATGCTCAATGAAAATGGCGGCGTCATTGATGACCTGATTGTCTATTATTTTGATGAGAATTTCTTTCGTCTGGTGGTCAATTCTTCCACCCGCGAAAAAGACCTTTCCTGGTTCAATACACGTGCCAAGGAGTTTGAAGATGTCACAATCACAGAACGTGACGATCTGGCAATGATTGCCGTGCAAGGGCCAAACGCTAAAGAAAAAGTTTTTGCGGCCATGGGTGAAGATATCCGCAACATAACCCAGGACTTGAAACCGTTTTACTCAGCAAGAATAGGCGAGTTGATGATTGCCAGCACGGGTTATACTGGCGAGGAGGGTTTTGAAATCATATTGCCGGCCAAGGCAGTAGCGTTTACCTGGCAGATGCTGGCCGAAGCCGGAGTCAAACCCATCGGCCTCGGCGCCCGTGACACCCTGCGGCTGGAGGCGGGTATGAATCTCTATGGTAACGACATGACCGAAGACACCACACCGCTGGAATCGGGTTTGTCCTGGACCGTCGCTTGGGAGCCTGAAGATCGCCGTTTTATTGGCCGTGACGCATTGGAGAAACAAAAGGGTAAAATTATAACCAAACTTACGGGACTGGTTTTGCAGGGGCGCGGCGTACTACGGGCGCACCAGAAAGTCATCTGTGAGCAGGGAGAGGGCGAAATTACCAGTGGCAGTTTTTCACCCACACTGAACAAGTCTATTGCGCTGGCGCGAGTGCCGGCGGCGGCCAGCCATCATTGTCAGGTGGATATTCGCGGCAAGCTGATAGAGGCAGATATTGTAAAATACCCGTTTGTCAGAAACGGCAAGAGCTGCATCGGATAATGACTAATAATTATAGATAATAATCTCGGGAGCATTCAATCATGAGCAACATTCCAGGCGAGTTGAAATACAGCAAATCCCATGAATGGGTGCGCATTGAAGAAGATGGTTCGGTCACCATTGGTATTACCGATCATGCACAGGATCTGATGGGGGACATGGTGTTTGTCGAGTTACCGGAAACCGGCAACGACTATAGCACCGGCGATGATTGTGCCGTGGTGGAATCAGTGAAAGCAGCATCGGATGTTTATGCGCCCATTGCCGGGCAGGTGACCGTAGTCAACGAAGCGCTAGCCGATGCGCCGGAAACACTTAACAGCGATCCCTACGGTGAGGGCTGGATTTATCGCCTGCAGCCGAGTGATAGTAACGAAGTGGGTGACCTTATGGACGCCAGGGCCTACGAAGAACTGGTCGCCGCCGAGCAGGATTAACGGGTAAAAGCGATGCCTTTCATACCGCACAACAAGCAGGACTTGGCTGAAATGCTGGAAACCATTGGCGTCAAGGACCTCGACAGTCTGTTCGATGAGATTCCGGCCAATCTGCGCAATGACACGATTGACGGTGTACCGCCGGCGGCAAATGAAATGGAGGTTCGCCGCTTGATGTCAGAACGGGCCAATGCCGATGGCCAATACATTAATTTTATCGGTGCCGGCGCCTATGAACACCACATTCCGGCAGCCGTCTGGGAGCTGACCACACGTGGTGAATTTTATACGGCTTATACCCCCTATCAAGCAGAGGCCAGTCAAGGCACCCTGCAGGTGATCTATGAATTCCAGAGCATGATTGCCGCGTTGACCGCCATGGATGTAGCCAACGCCTCGCTATACGAAGGTGCGTCGGCCCTGGCAGAGGCGGTATTGATGGCCGTGCGTTGCCATAAAAAATCGCAGCGCATCTTGATGCCGGCAACGGTACACCCGCTTTATCGACAGACCGTAAAGACCATTGTCCGCCACCAGAACATCGAGATCGTCGATATCCCCTACAGCGAAACCGGCGGCCATGTCGATCCGCAGAGTCTGGAGCAATATGCGGGCGAGGAGTTTGCAGCACTGGTCATTCCGCAACCCAATTTCTTCGGTGTACTGGAAGAGATAGATGAACTCACGAACTGGGCGCACAAGAATGGCACATTAGCAATTGGTCTGGTTAACCCGGTCGCCATCGCACTGCTGACACCACCGGGAGAATGGGGCGAATCTGGCGTCGATATCGCAGTAGGCGAAGGCCAGCCTTTGGGTGCGCCTTTATCTTCCGGCGGACCCTATTTTGGCTTTCTTGCCTGTCGTCAAAAGATTGTGCGTCAGATGCCGGGTCGTATTATTGGCCGCACCGTTGACCTCGACGGCAAACCCGGTTTCACATTGACACTTCAGGCTCGCGAACAACACATTCGTCGCTCCAAGGCAACGTCGAATATCTGCACTAATCAGGGCCTGCTGGCGACCGCCGCTACCATTCATATGGCGCTGTTGGGCCGCGAGGGGCTGGAGCGTGTCGCCGCCAGTTGTCATGCCAATACCACCCGCTTGATCGAAGTCCTCACTGCCATCGATGGCGTCGAAGCGCTATTTGACCGACCGGTATTTCATGAAGTGGCGTTAAAAATAAATGCGCCCGTTGGTGATGTGATACGAGCGCTGGAGGCACAGGGTATTATTGCCGGTTATACACTGGGCGAAACCTATCCCGAATTGAGCGACGTACTGCTGGTGTGCGCTACCGAAATGCGCACCGAAGACGAGATGCAGTTGTATTACAAACATCTCGAGCGCATCGTCAGTAAACGCCGACTGGATCCCCCTTGCGCCGTCAAGGTAAATCCAAATGCCTGATCAAACAAGGAGAAGACAATGGCCAAAATTACACTAGAAGGAAATACGATTACAACCAATGGCGATTTGCCCGGTGTGGGTGATACTGCGCCGGATTTCACGCTGGTCGATGCCGATTTAAAGGATGTGGCATTGTCCGACTTTGAAGGCAAGAAAAAGATTCTGGATATTGTGGTTAGCCTGGACACCGGTGTCTGTGCAGACTCCGCCAAACGATTTAACGAAGAAGCGGACAAGTTCCCCAATGTAATGATGCTGGTGATCTCGGCCGATCTGCCGTTCGCGCAGGCCCGTTTTTGTGGAGAAGCACAGACCGGCAAAGTAAAAACACTGTCGATGATGCGCAATCGTAATTTTGCCGAAGACTATGGCGTGCTGATTCAGGACGGGCCATTAGCCGGTGTTTGTACCCGCGCCATTGTCGTACTCGATGAAGGTGATCGCGTCCTGTATTCAGAGCTGGTGCCGGAAATTTCACAAGCGCCGGATTATGATGCGGCGTTGGCGGCATTATCCAAGTAGGGTGGGCACCGCACCAACAAGACCGCACCCTACGTGCTTGCCAAAGGGATAATAAAGGTATATATATTATACCGTGTTCTCATTTGAATATGACGAGAAAAAGAGCAA
>JAZFSZ010000113.1:0-33982 GCA_036446455.1 Acidiferrobacterales bacterium | reverse complement strand
GAGCCACGCGTCATCGTGCGCTTCTGGATCATTACCGTGATTCTGGTGTTAGTCGGACTGGCCACCCTGAAGCTGCGCTGACAATGAATGCAAAGGCAATGACAAAAACGAAAAAACAACTTGCTGTGGTCGTGGGGCTGGGTCGCACCGGCCTGTCCGTGGTGCCGCACCTGTTATCGCTTGGCTATGATATCGAGATTTACGATAATCGCGACCTGCCCCCGCAATTGTCAATTTTGCAGGAAACGTTCCCCGATATTCCAGTGATTACCGGGCGATTCAATGCCCAACGTTTTTGTGAAGCTGATCTGCTGGTGGTAAGCCCCGGTGTGCCGCTGACCGAACCGGCCGTGGCACAGGCTTTGGGGGAGAACGTGGAGACTGTTGGCGATATTGAATTATTTGTGCGTACGGTCAAAGCACCGATTGTCGCTATCACCGGCGCCAACGGTAAAAGCACCGTCAGTGCACTGGTCGCTGAAATGCTGAGCGCCGCCGGACACGACACAAGATTGGGCGGCAACATCGGCGTACCGGTAATGCAGTTGTTACAGCAGAATGAACCGGACGTTTACGTTCTTGAACTGTCAAGCTTTCAGCTCGAAACCACGGTTTCATTGAATTCAATTGCGGCGACCGTGCTCAATATCAGTGAAGATCATATGGATCGTTACGCTGGAATTAATGAATACGCTGACACAAAGGCAGACATTTTCAATGGTAACGGCACCATGGTGCTGAATAAAGACGACGATCGTGTCACCCGGATGGCACGAGCGGGGCGCCGGCAAATTTATTTTGGGCTTTCCGAACCGGAAACAGAGAATGATTTTGGTTTAAGAAAAACAGACGGACAAACCTGGCTGGTGAAGGGAAGGCAACAATTGATAGCGGCTAGCGAGATTCCGTTGCCCGGTCGTCACAATGCATCAAACGTGCTGGCAGCTTACGCCCTCTCCAGCGTTATGAATGTATCTATTGAAGCAGCCAACCGGGCTATACACAAGTTTCGTGGATTACCTCATCGTTGTCAGCTGGTAGCAGAAAGACAAGGCGTGAAGTGGATCGATGACTCAAAGGCGACCAATGTCGGCTCAGCAACGGCAGCACTGAACGGGATGGACAAGGCGGTGATCTGGATCGCTGGCGGTGAAGGCAAGGGCGCCGATTTCTCGCCCCTGAAACAGGCAGCAAAAGACCATGTGAAGCACGCCATTCTTATTGGTCGCGATGCCAGTTTGATCGAAGCGGCGCTGGATGGTGTGGTCCCGGTGCATCATGCCAGGGAAATGGCCGATGCCGTTACACAGGCACAAGCGCTGTCGCAGAGTGGCGATATTGTTCTGTTATCACCCGCCTGCGCCAGTTTCGATATGTTCAGAAACTTCAGCCATCGCGGTGAAGTCTTCGCAGAGAAAGCAAGAGAACTGGCAACACAATGAGTACCATTGTTATTCACAATACAGCAACACGCAGCGCAGGGCGCGTGCGACCGGCAATGGACCCCTGGTTGCTTGGCGCGACGCTGGTCTTGTTGGTGGTTGGTTTGATGATGGTGTACTCCGCATCCATATCACTCGCCGAAAAAAGTACTGGTAACAGTGCGTACTTTCTAATACGACAACTGGCGCACGTGACCCTGGGAGTTGGTGTGATGTGGATTGTGGCGCAAAGCAGGGTGCACATGTGGGAACACCTTGGCCCGATATTATTGCTCTTTGCCATCGCCTTGTTGATCGCCGTGCTGATCCCCGGTGTGGGTGCAAAAATCAACGGCAGCACGCGATGGATCCAACTGGGCGGTTTCAATATGCAGCCATCGGAACTGGCCAAGCTGATTATGGTGATATATGTTGCCGGGTATCTGGTGCGCAAGCAGGAAGAACTGCGTAACTTTACCCAAGGCATACTGATGATCGGTATTGTGCTGGCCTTGATGGGTATTCTGTTGTTGCAGGAACCCGATCTCGGAACCGTGGTGGTAATGACGGCGACAGTGCTGACTATGTTGTTTCTCGGTGGCATACGGTTCTGGCACTTTCTTGCCTGCATCGGCGCCGGGGTGGGCGCCATTGCCATCTTGACGGTTTTTTCGCCTTACCGCATGGAGCGTGTAACCGGGTTTCTCAATCCCTGGGCCGACCCCTTTGACTCGGGATTTCAACTGGTACAGTCTTTGATCGCCTTTGGTCGCGGTGAGTGGTTTGGCGTGGGTCTGGGTGCGAGTGTGCAAAAGCTTTTTTATCTGCCCGCTGCCCATACTGATTTTATTATGGCAGTCATCGCTGAAGAACTCGGTTTGTTGGGTGTTGTCAGCATTCTTGCCCTGTTCGTTATCGTTGTCGGACGCGCGATGATGTTGTCGCGAATTGCCGAACAAAAAGGGCGCATTTTCCACGCCCGTCTGGCTCAGGGTCTCGGACTGTTGATTGGGTATCAGGCGATGATCAACCTGGGTGTCAATCTCGGTGTGTTACCGACCAAGGGGCTGACTCTGCCCTTTGTGAGCTATGGCGGCAGCAGCATGATAACGAGTTGTTTTGCCATTGGTCTGTTACTGGCGATTTCACGAGAGCTGCAGCCAAACAGGTGGAGTCGCAATGATTAGCGTACTCATTATGGCGGGCGGAACCGGCGGGCACGTCTATCCGGGTCTGGCAGTTGCGCGTGTGTTGCGTCACCGTGGCATTGAGGTGGTATGGATGGGGACCCGCCATGGACTGGAAGCCCAGCTGGTGCCACCGGCAGGCTTTGATATGGAATGGATCAGCATTCGCGGCCTTCGCGGCAAGGGTATCATTGGCTGGCTTTCACTGCCATTGCGCATGCTGGTTGCCATGACACAGGCCTTGATTGTATTTTTCAGGCGTCGGCCGTCGGTGGTACTTTCCATGGGCGGCTTCGTAGCCGGACCCGGTGGCTTGATCGCCTGGCTGCTCAAAAAACCACTGGTAATTCACGAAGCCAACGCCATACCGGGTTTTACCAACCGCTGGCTGTCGCGGGTGGCAACGCAGGTGTTGTGTGGTTTCCCCGGTACCTTTGGCAATCGATCCATCGTGAGCCATGTCGGCAATCCAGTAAGACAGGATATTGTCAGGTTGGCGCCACCCACAGATCGTCTGCGAGGTCGCCAGGGTCCATTGCGCCTGCTCATGCTCGGCGGGAGTCAGGGTGCTCGGTCGCTGAATCGCGTGATGGCAGATGCCTGGTGCGCAATGCCATTAGATGACAGGCCCGAATTGTGGCACCGGACCGGCAGTCGCTGGCAGGAAGAAGTGCAGGCCGCTTATGGAGAAGATGCCAACGCGGTGCGCATTGATGCTTTTATCGACGATATGGCAAAGGCCTACGAATGGGCCGACATAGTTTTGTGTCGCGCCGGTGCGATGACGATAGCCGAACTGGCTGCAGCTGGCATCGGTTCTATCCTGGTGCCTTTTCCCCATGCTGCCGATGATCACCAGACTGCAAACGCGCATTATCTGGCTGATCGGGATGCAGCTGTGGTGATCGCGGAATCCGATTGTACGCCGCCGCGGTTACAACGGCTGATTACCGAACTCAATGAAAATCGTCCCACTCTTGTAAGCATGGCCGAGAATGCCCGGGCGTGTTCCATGCCCGATGCGGATGTCGCAGTCGCGCGCGTTTGCGAGGAGTTGGCCCATG
The DNA here is from genome assembly GCA_036446455.1 of Acidiferrobacterales bacterium. GTDB lineage: Bacteria > Pseudomonadota > Gammaproteobacteria > Acidiferrobacterales > JAJDNE01 > JAZFSZ01. Next base: position 30,310 of record JAZFSZ010000113.1, on the reverse strand, counting down.
CGTAGGTGGGTCAAGAAAATTTACTTTGTCGGCATCGGTGGTGTCGGTATGTGTGGTATCGCGGAAGTGTTGCATAACCTTGATTTTGACGTTTCCGGTTCCGATATCAGTGACAGCGCCAATACCACACGCCTGCGTGACATGGGGGTCAATATCAGCATCGGTCACAGCGCCGATCATGTCAGCGGCATGGATGTCGTGGTGGTGTCATCAGCGGTGGATGAATCCAATCCAGAGGTCATGGCGGCCAAGGCGCAAAAGATTCCGGTTATCCCGCGGGCCGCAATGCTCGGTGAGCTGATGCAACTGCAGCGTGGCATTGCCATCGCTGGTACGCACGGCAAAACCACTACCACCAGTCTGGTGGCCAGTATACTGGCCGAAGGTGGGCTCGACCCCACCTTTGTCATTGGAGGTCGACTCAACAGTGCCGGCGCCAATGCGCGCCTGGGCTACGGTGAATACCTGGTGGCCGAGGCTGACGAAAGCGACGCCTCGTTTCTGCATTTGCATCCGTTTATGAGCGTCGTTACCAATATCGATGCCGACCACCTGAGTACCTACGGTGGTGACTTCTCTGTGTTAAAGCAGGCCTTCATCGATTTTATTCACAACATCCCGTTTTACGGGGTGGCGATTTTGTGTGTGGATGATCCAGTAGTACGTGAAATTTTGCCGCTCATCCATAAACCGGTCGTAACCTACGGAACGGGTCCAGCCGCTGATCTGCGGGCAAGCAATATTGTGCAAAAGGAAAACAGAACTTCGTTTACCGTCTCCCTGCACGACCGGCAGGAGTGGCTGCAGCTCACAGTTAACCAACCGGGTAAACACAATGTCCTGAATGCACTGGCGGCTATCGCGGTCGCTCATGAACTGGGCGTCAGCGACGACGCCATCGTCAAGGCACTGGAGGAGTTTGGCGGTATTAGCAGGCGTTTCCAGATCAATGGCGAGGTCGTGGTGAATGGTGGCAACGTGTTGCTTGTTGATGATTATGCGCACCATCCAAGAGAAATCGCCGTCACTCTGGAGGCGGCGCGAGATGGCTGGCCCGATCGTCGTCTGGTGGTGGTGTTCCAGCCCCATCGTTACAGCCGCACCCATGATCTGCTGGACGATTTCGCTGCCGTGTTTAGCGATCAGGACCCACTAATAGTGACTGAAGTCTATGCCGCCGGTGAGTCGGCTATCAGCGGTGCCGACGGGCGTGCGCTTTGTCGCACGATACGCGCCCGCGGGCTTACTAATCCGGTGTTCGTGGAACACGTGGATGAGTTGCCAGGCGTACTGAGTGGAATGCTAAAAGATGGCGATCTCCTGCTAACCCTGGGTGCCGGCAATATCGGACGGGTCGCGGCAACGTTGCCGCAACAGCTGGCGGGGGCGGCATGAACGTGGCAGAGGAGCGTCATACATTGCGTGGCACATCGAAAACTGATGAGCCTATGGCCAGGCACACTAGTTGGCGCGTGGGTGGACCGGCAGACTGCTTTTATCAACCCGCCGATATTGATGACCTGGCCGCGTTCTTGTCGCAACTTCCAGCGGATGAACCGCTGTTATGGGTAGGGCTTGGCAGTAATTTGTTGGTCCGCGACGGTGGTATTCGCGGCACCGTGATCGCACCCAGCGGCATGCTTAAAGGATTGAGTGTTTTTGATCACACTGTGGTACGGGCCGAAGTGGGAGTTGCCAGTGCCAAGGTGGCACGTTTTGCAGCAGACAAGGATCTGGCCGGTTGTGAATTCTTCGCCGGTATACCCGGTACGGTTGGCGGTGCCCTGGCGATGAATGCCGGCGCATTTGGCGGTGAGACCTGGGAAGTGGTGCAGGCAGTGGAAACCGTTAATCGCCAGGGCGACATACGTATTCGTGAAAAGTCTGAATTCGACATTGCCTATCGCTCGGTAAAAGGACTGAATGAGGAATGGTTTGTGGCCGCACATTTCAAACTGAATGAGGGTGTGGGCAACGAAGTGCGGGCACAGATCAAGCAGTTACTGGCCAAAAGAGACACTTCGCAACCCATGCAGACCGCCAATGCCGGTTCGGTGTTCAAGAACCCGGTAGACGATCATGCCGCACGTTTGATTGACAGTGCTGGCTTGAAAGGAACCTGCGTTGGCAAAGCCTGTGTATCGGACGTTCATGCCAATTTCATCATCAATACCGGTGGCGCCCGGGCGGCAGACATAGAACACCTGATTAATAAAATCAAAAACGAAGTGCAACAACGACACGGTGTTGAGCTGGAACGCGAAGTGCGCATTGTCGGGGAAGTTTTATGAGTCATCATCAGTTTGGCAAAGTTGCGGTACTGATGGGCGGACCCTCGGCCGAGCGAGAGGTATCGCTTAAAAGTGGCGCGCGCGTGCTATCGGCCTTGCAAAGCCAGAACGTCGATGCCCACGGCATCGATTCCGGCCCGGCCGTGCTGGCGGTGTTGCGCGATGAGAATTATGACCGCGCCTTCGTAATGTTACATGGGCGCTGGGGGGAAGACGGCCTGATGCAGGGTGCGCTGGAGGTGCTGGGCATTCCTTATACCGGAAGCAGTGTATTGGCATCGGCGCTGGCCATGGACAAGTGGCGCAGCAAGATGCTGATGCGTCAGGCCGGTATACCGACACCGGATTTTGCGTTGCTGCGTAGCGTGCTGGAGCTGGACGACGTTGCCCGCGATATCGGTTTTCCCATGGTGATCAAGCCCAGCCGGGAGGGTTCCAGTTTCGGTACGTTTAAAGTGCATTCGCGCGAGGAAATGGAAAAAGCCTGGCGCCAGGCCAGCGAGTTTGACAAAGATGTGCTGGCAGAAGCATGGATAGAAGGACAGGAAGTGACTGTGGCTATAGTGGGTGATAGTCCGCTGCCGGCAATACGAATCAAGGCTGCCGGCGAAGTCTATGACTACGACGCTAAATACATGGCCGACTCAACAGAATACTTTTGTCCCAGCGGGCTGGATGAGTCCAGTGAAGCGACAATCAGAAAGCTGGCGATGGAAACCTTTGCCTTGCTGGATTGCCGTGGTTGGGGACGAGTTGATTTCATGATTGACCAAAGCGGACAACCCTATGTGCTGGAGGCCAATACCATACCGGGTATGACCGATCACAGCCTGGTACCGATGGCAGCCCGGGCGGACGGTATGAGTTTTGAGCAATTGGTGGTCAGGATACTGGAGTCAAGTTATGCAACAAGTTGATTCCACCTTGCACTGGAACACTCCCCGCATGTTGTTTATCGGCGGTATCATCGTATTCTGGTCAATCGTGTTTGTTGCCATTGTGCTTCTTGCTGCGGACTGGCTATTGAATCCCGCGACCTACCCGGTCAAACGCGTCAGTTTTGCCGGGCCGTTTCAGCATGTAAGTCAGAAAGAGCTGGAGACCGCTGCGCTTAAGGATCTGACCGGCAGTTTTATCACCGCAGATCTGGATGCGGCCCAGGAACGGGTTACAGCGTTGCCCTGGGTCGATCGCGCCTGGGTGAGCCGACGCTGGCCCAATGCCGTCCATGTGCGCTTTAGCGAGCAAAAGTTTGTTGCAAGATGGGGAGACGGTGTGTGGCTTACCCGTAACGGTACTGGCGTTATTTTACCGCAGCGCGACGGTCCGAAGAATGTGCCGCAATTACTGGGACCGCCCGGGAGCGAACGACAGCTTCTGGAAATCTATCGAAAATTCCAGGCGCAATTGGCGACAGCCGGGTTGTCGATCATGCAACTTGAGTTAACACCACGCCGGATGTGGAAACTTTATCTAAGCAATGGTGTTGAGCTTGTGATTGGTCGCAAAGGAATGGAAGAGCGGATTGATCGGTTTATTCGCATCTATCCATTGCTAATGAAAAAAAAGAGGCAAATACGTCGTGTTGATCTGCGATACGCCAATGGTTTGGCCGTCGCCTGGATCAATAGTCGACAAACATTCTCTCGCCAGAGAATCGAGAGGTAGGGTATGTCAAAGAAAGAAGACGAAGGATTAATAGTGGGTCTGGATATTGGTACCTCCAAGGTGCTCGCGATTGTTGGGGAAATTGGCGCCAACGGCCAGGTGGAAATTATCGGTGTCGGTTACCACCCTTCACGTGGTCTTAAAAAGGGGGTGGTGGTAAACATCGAGTCGACTGTGCAATCCATACAGCGAGCCATCGAGGAAGCAGAGTTGATGGCGGGTTGCCAGATTAATTCCGTCTACGCGGGCATTGCTGGTAGCCACATCAATAGCTTCAACTCACACGGTATTGTTGCCATCAGGGATAAGGAAGTTGCCAACAGTGACATCGAGCGCGTTATCGAGGCCGCGCGGGCGTTAGCTATACCGGCAGACCAGAAAGTACTGCATATCCTGCCCCAGGAATTTATTATTGACAAGCAGGAAGGAATTCGTGAGCCCATTGGTATGTGCGGTGTACGCCTTGAAGCCAAGGTTCATATCGTCACCGGTGCGGTAAGCGCCGCGCAAAATATAATCAAGTGCGTACGTCGCTGCGGGCTTGAAGTTGACGATATTATTCTAGAGCAACTTGCCTCCAGTATTGCTGTATTGACCGACGACGAAAGAGAACTTGGCGTATGCCTGGTGGATATTGGTGGTGGAACAACTGATATCTGTGTCTTTACTGACGGTGCCATACGCCATACCGCAGTCATTCCCATAGCTGGCGATCAGGTGACAAATGATATTGCCGTGGCTTTGCGCACACCCATGCAATACGCGGAAGAAATCAAGAAACAATACGGATGTGCGCTGACGCAACTGGCACAACACGACGAAACAATTGAGGTGCCCAGCGTCGGTGATCGCGCGCCGCGAACACTGGCGCGCCAGACCCTGGCAGAAGTTATCGAGCCACGAATTGAAGAACTGTACACACTGGTCGCCGCAGAGTTGCGTCGCAGTGGTTTCGAGGACCTTGTCGGATCCGGCGTTGTGCTTACCGGCGGCAGCTCCAAGCTGCAGGGGATGGTGGAACTTGCAGAGGAGGTTTTCCACATGCCCGTCCGCCTGGGTGTTCCGCAAGACATCGGTGGACTGACCGGCGTGGTTGAGAACCCCATGTACGCGACCGGTGTCGGCCTGGTTCATTTTGGCGCGCAACATCGCGAGGGATCCGAGTACATGCGATCAGGATCTGGATCAGGCGACAACATTGCCGGCATCTGGCAACGAATGAAAAGTTGGTTTCAGGGAAATTTTTAGGAGTTTTTATGTTTTACGACAACCGGGTAAGCAAAAGGAGGAGCCGTTATGTTTGAGTTAATGGATACTTACGGCCAACAGGCTGTTATCAAGGTGATTGGTGTGGGTGGTGGTGGTGGTAATGCCGTCGATTACATGGTCGAGGCTAATATTGAAGGCGTTGAATTCATAAATGCCAATACTGACTCACAGGCACTGTCAAAGTCGGGCGCACACACCATTCTGCAACTGGGTACCAACCTCACCAAGGGGTTGGGCTGTGGTGCCGATCCCAATATCGGTCGCCAGGCAGCGGTGGAAGATCGCGAGCGCATTGCCGAAGTACTGGAAGGTGCCGACATGGTTTTCATTACTGCGGGTATGGGCGGCGGAACCGGAACCGGTGCAGCACCTGTGGTGGCCCAGGTGGCACGTGATCTGGGTATTTTAACAGTGGCGGTGGTGACCAAACCCTTTCCCTTCGAAGGAAGCAAGCGGATGGGTATCGCCGAGCAGGGCGTAAAGGAACTGGGGGAATATGTCGATTCCATCATTACCATTCCCAACGATAAACTGCTGACGGTACTGGGCAAAGAGGCGACGTTGCTGGATGCCTTTGGCAAGGCCAATGAAGTGCTTCAAGGCGCTGTGCAGGGTATTGCCGAGCTTATAACCCGCTCCGGCCTGATTAATGTCGACTTTGCCGATGTGCGCACGGTGATGTCAGAAATGGGAATGGCCATGATGGGGTCGGCTGTGGCCAGTGGCGACAATCGCGCTACCGAGGCGGCCTTGGCAGCGATCTCCAGTCCCTTGCTGGAGGACATCAATATTTCCGGCGCACGCGGCATCCTGGTCAACGTGACCGCGGGGCCCGATATGTCCATTGGCGAGTTTGAGGAAGTGGGTAACACCGTGAAGGAGTTCGCTTCTGAAGACGCCACCGTAGTCATGGGTACTGTTATCGATCCCGAGATGGGCACTGATCTGCGGGTGACGCTGGTGGCCACCGGACTTGGAAACGAGACCCAGAAGCAGCAGCCTTATCGTTTGGTGCGTACCGGCACGGGGACGACGGATTACGAAGCGCTTGATACGCCTACTGTAATCCGAAATCGCCGCGATGACAGTGCCGAGCACAGACGAGATGCAGGGGAATATCTCGATATCCCGGCTTTTTTACGAAAACAAGCGGACTGATATAAAGGAAAACCTGTCAGATACCCGGATGCAGGTCCTCCTCCCTTTTGGGGCAGGGATGCCCCACTTTCTTTTTACATCCTTATAGGAGATCACCAGGAGTGGTCTCATAACGGTGTTGTGTCACTGCAAGATCGTGACAAGCCCGCGTTCCACATCATTCAGAGCATGCTTGCTCCCGTCAAATAAGTAATTAAGTCTATAAAATTCATCAGCTTATGCTCTCTACCGCACACGTGATCATGGGCCGTACAGGATTTGCCTTTGCCGACATCACATCCTCGGGAAGTAGTCCATTGTAGCGCTGAAAAAGTGGCTTGGCCGTTCATCGGTGGCTCTCTGCCGGTTGGTGACCAATATCGCTAAACTACTGGACAAGAAAGAGAAATTAACTTTTAATGCCCTGAAACCAGCAGAAACTTCCGCGTGGTTTTGGGTACCCCATCAAATATAAATTCCCTGGATATAGAGGGAAGGGGAATCTTTCCCTCGAGAGCATACAAATTGCAAATAAGAAGCAATAATTTAAGTGATTAAACAAAGAACGCTAAAAAATACAATCCGCGCCACGGGTGTTGGTCTGCATACGGGCAACAAAATCTATCTGACGTTACGCCCGGCGCCCATCGATACCGGCATCGTGTTTCGTCGCGTTGATCTTGAGAATGTGGTTGATGTTCTCGCCTGCCCGCAGAATGTGTCCGATACCCGGTTTTCAACAACGATTGAAATGGATGGCGTTAGAATATCGACTGTTGAGCACTTGATGTCTGCATTCGCCGGGCTCGGTATCGATAATGCCATTGTTGAGTTAACTGCGCCTGAGGTCCCCATAATGGACGGCAGTGCGGGCCCGTTTGTGTTTCTGCTGCAATCTGCCGGCATTGAAGAGCAGCCCGCTCCGAAGAAGTTTCTTCGCATCAAGAAGCGTGTTCGTGTTGAAGACGAAAATAAATGGGCGGCATTCGAGCCATTCAATGGTTTCAAAGTTACCTTTACTATCGATTTTGAGCATCCCGCATTCGAGAATAGTGGCAAGACAGCGAGTATAGACTTCTCTACAACGTCTTTTGTAAAAGAGGTGAGTCGGGCCAGGACATTTGGATTTATGTCCGACCTCGAAACCATGCAGCAAAACGGATTTGCCCGTGGCGGCGGCTTCGACAATGCGATTGTCATGGACGATTACCGCATATTGAACGAAGACGGCCTTCGCTACGAGGACGAATTTGTGAAACACAAGATTCTGGACGCCATCGGCGATTTATATTTGCTGGGTCACCCCTTGCTGGGAGAATTCAGTGCATATCGCTCGGGGCATCACTTGAATAATCGTTTATTGCGTTCCCTGTTACAGGACCAGGAGGCTTGGGAACTGGTTTCCTATGATAAGAGTGATGACGTTCCCATTGCGTTTGTCAGTGGTACGGTGGCAACTGCGGTTTAATAAGTTTCAATAAAAAGAGGGTGCTATTACAGCGCCTGGCAGCAAATGTGGAGGAGATAGATAGGCACCATGAATATAATAATTGTTGCAGATAAAGGTGGAGCCAATAAGCACACCAGTTTATCGAATCGGCATGTACTGGTAATCGCGCTGATCGGCCTGGTCGCGCTTCCGGTTTTTCTGGGTAGTATCACATTTCAGATAAAGTCTTTACTCGATCGGCATAACGGTCTGGTTGATGTCAGCCTCGTGCAGCAGCAGCAAAAGGAATTGCAGATACAGCGTGTCGCTATCCAAAGTGCGCGGCGTGATGCGGAAATACATCTTAATGCCTTGGCGCAGCGTCTTGGCCACTTGCAGGCACAGGTATTGCGTTTGAATGCACTGGGTGGCCGACTGACGACAATGGCAGGTCTGGATGCTAACGAATTTGATTTCAGCGTTCAGCCGGCAATGGGCGGTCCAGCTGGTCCCGTAGCAACGCATAATGCTTCACTGGTGTTATCTTCTCTAAGCAGTCTCGATCAACAGGTTGCCAACCAAACCGAACAGCTTAATGCGCTTGAAACGCTGCTGATAGACCGTCAGTTGCAGAAGGCAGTGACACCGTCGGGCTGGCCTGTAAACGGTGGTTGGGTTTCATCCCACTTTGGAATGCGTGCTGATCCCTTTACCGGTGCGCGCTCGGTGCACAAAGGTGTCGACATAGCCAGTCCACTGGGTTCAATTATCAAGGCCATGGGTGATGGTGTAATTACTTTTGCAGGTGCGAAACGGGGATACGGTAAACTGGTTCAGATTAACCACGGCCAGGGATATGTAACACGCTACGCGCATATTCTGGAGTCTCTGGTCAAGGTGGGTGATCGGGTTGTAAAAGGCCAGTCGATTGCCAAAGTCGGTACCTCCGGTCGTTCAACGGGTCCGCATCTTCACTTTGAAGTCATGCGAGATCGTCGTCAGGTCGACCCCATCGGTTATCTGAAAGGCCCACGGCGCGTTATTGCCAGTCGATGATTAGAATCTGTCAAGGTGATAATAATGGGTCGATACTGGTGTGATTCGTATTAAAAAAAGCTCCCGAAACGGGAGCTTTTTTGGTTGAACTGGAATTGTCGTGAAATTATCGGGTATTGATTCGATAAACCATGACGGAATTTCCCCCGCGTCGTTTTCTACCCTGCGCAGTCACCCAGAGTTGATGGCCGTCGGGCGACACCGCCATCCCAACGGGATAAGAATCAGCTGGCAGACTCACAAGCGGTGTTAACGTATCGGCGGCGAGTACGACAATTTTACTTTCCTTGTTAATTGCTGCGTAAACAAACCTGCCGTCCGGACTGACGGCAATGGTTCTCGTTGCGGCACCGGTATGTGTTTCCCGGAGCGGTGTCAAGTGAGATTGCCGGTGCCGCGCTGCGGCAGTCAAATCATCAACGTGGTAGGCCGATACATAACCTGCGAAGCTTGAGCTTAGATATAATGTATTGCCATCGGGGGATAACACCAGGTGGCGGGGTGTTTGACGCATACCGCGTACCGTACCCAGATAACGCTGGGTGCGGACATCAATTACTGCGATACCGCCCCCGCCCATGCGGGCCACGAGTAAGTATTGCCCGTCGCGCGTAAAGACGGCACCCCGTAGACAGAATCCACAGCCGTGATCGCGATCTTTTTTATCAATGGTGTCGAGTAAGAGTCGCTTGCCAACACTGATGAGTTTTCCCAGTCGATAATCCGCCGGACTCGTGCCGCGGGTATCGATGAACCCTACTGTATTGTCGCCCCAGTGTATGACTGCCATCCATTTTCCATCGTAAGAGGCGACAACATATTTTGGAATGGGGCCAGTGGGCATGATACGGACAATGCGATCACTGGCGACGTCAATAATGGCGACCGCCGACGGCATGGCGCTGTAGTGGTCAAAGTCTCTTCGATAATAAGGAACCCAAAGGTATTTGCCATCTGCGGCAAGTTCCGATTCTACCGGTTTGCCGGAAAAAACATCGGGATTTGCCGGCGCGTCCTCCGGAAAGGCGAGCCATGGTATTTCGCCGTCGCCAAGCTTGAACAAATCCTGATGTCGTTCCTTGAAACGATGAACGATCACACCGGTCCGTGCCAGGCGCCGGGGATCGTAGATGATCGTGGTAAATCCCTCCAGTGCGTTGACGTAGACCTTGCTGCCATCGGGCAGAAATCTGACCGACTTGGGCGAAAATATGTAGCGATCAAATTTGTCTGCATTATGCACGGGACGTGGATTGTAGTGCTGAAAACGCGCAATGAGTTCAATGGAATACGATGAACCGTCAGGCAGTTTTGTTTCTGCCCGGCTGCCGATTTCGGCTCTCACCAGTGGTTCCAGCTTGCCCTCAAGATTGTTCCTGGCATCCGTTAAGTAGTGTTTGAAATCGTCAGCCGTTACCTTCAGTCGTTGCGCCGCTTCCCAGTGAGATACGACCTGTTGCCATTCCCCCAGCACCCAATAGCTCCAGCCGATCTCATAATGTGCGGCCCCGTGGTTTGGCTCCAGACTGATCGCCATCTGATAAGCCAGGATGGCCTGATCTGTCTGATGTGCCTTTTGATGGACAAGACCCCGCTGGTAGGCTTGTTTGGCAGTCTCGGTGTCCGCCGGGATGGCCGGTAGCGAAACTGCCAGGAACAGGATGATAGCGATCAAGGAGCTTTTTAATGAAGTAAAGCGGTAAGCAGGCATAATATGAGTTAAGGGCGGGTGCCCGGCGGGATTACTGGTTTAATTACTTATTGGGCAATTCTACCCCAACTTTGCCGCCGCTGGCAGGCAAAAGACTGTCGGGTGCGCTTCAAGTTGGCTCCCTTTTCCGACATAATCCCCCTTTTTTTGCGCCCCCGGCGCACGCAGGAACGTTAGAAATGTCAGTCTTACAAAAAATATTCGGCAGCCGTAATGCCCGTTTGATCAAGAACATGCGACAGCAGGTGGTGCGCATCAATGCATTTGAAGAGTCGGTCTCGGTGCTGTCAGACGGTGATCTGCGCGCCAAGACAGATGAATTTCGCCGACGCATCGAGCAGGGTGAAACACTGGATGATTTGTTACCGGAAGCCTTTGCCGTGGTGCGGGAAGCCGCGGTACGCTCATTGGGTATGCGCCACTTTGACGTACAGTTGATCGGTGGCATCACACTGTACGAGGGTAAAATTGCCGAAATGCGTACCGGTGAAGGTAAAACGCTGGCGGCTACCCTGCCGGCCTATCTCTATGCCTTGTCTGGCAAGGGTGTACACATTGTTACCGTTAATGATTATCTGGCCAGTCGTGACGCCGAGTGGATGGGTCATGTCTACAAGTTTTTGGGGTTGACCGTGGGTGTGGTGTTATCTGACCAGGATCACGATGAGAAGCGTGAGGCCTATCAGGCCGATATTACCTATGGCACCAACAACGAATTCGGTTTCGACTATTTGCGCGACAATATGGCATTTAGCCCTGCGGAGCGTTTTCAGCGCGAGCTCAATTTCGCAGTTGTTGACGAAGTCGATTCCATTCTGATTGATGAGGCGAGGACACCATTAATCATATCCGGTCCGGCCGAAGAAAGTACCGACCTCTACGGAAAAATAAATACCATTATTCCCAAACTTGAGGCCCAGGAAAATGAAGAGGGTCCGGGCGATTACACAATTGACGAGAAGACCAAGCAGGCGTTTCTGACGGATGCCGGTCACGAGAAAGTGGAACATCTGCTGACCGAAGCCGGCCTGCTGGAGGCGGGTGGTAACTTGTATGAAGCTGCCAATATCGGTTTGTTACACCATGTTAACGCCGCCCTGCGGGCACACACGCTGTATCAACGTGAAGTCGATTACATTGTTAACGATAACGAGGTCGTCATTATTGACGAGTTTACCGGCCGCATGATGGCTGGCCGTCGCTGGTCGGAAGGCCTGCATCAGGCCATCGAGGCGAAAGAAAGCGTCAACATTCAGAACGAAAACCAGACACTGGCGTCGATCACCTTCCAGAACTATTTCCGCATCTACGACACCTTGTCCGGCATGACGGGTACGGCCGATACCGAGGCTTTTGAATTTCAGCAAATCTATGGGCTGGAGGTTGTTGTCATCCCGACGCACATGGAGATGATACGCAATGACAATACCGATCAGATTTTTCGCACTGCCACCGAGAAGGATGCCGCCGTGCTGGCCGACGTTGTTGATTGCCACAAACGTGGGCAACCGGTGCTGGTGGGCACGATTTCCATCGAGTCGTCAGAAGATTTATCGAAATTGCTGAGCAAGAGCAAGGTTCCGCACGAAGTGCTGAATGCCAAGCAGCATGAACGGGAAGCGCATATTGTCGCCCAGGCAGGTCAGCCCGGTGCCGTGACGCTGGCCACCAACATGGCGGGCCGCGGTACCGACATTGTGCTTGGAGGTAATCTTGAGGTAGAGCTGGAAGCGGCGGGTGACAATGAATCCCAAAAGGGAAAAATTCAACAACAATGGCAGGAACGGCACCAGCAGGTGCTGGATGTCGGTGGCCTGCATGTGATCGGTACCGAGCGTCATGAATCCCGCCGTATCGACAATCAGTTGCGTGGTCGTTCCGGCCGTCAGGGTGACCCTGGCTCCAGTCGTTTTTATCTGTCACTGGAAGACAACCTGATGCGTATTTTCGGTTCCGAACGTATCAGCACCATGATGCAGCGCCTCGGCATGCAAGAGGGTGAGGCGATCGAGCATCCCTGGGTGAGTCGCGCCATCGAGAATGCACAGCGCAAAGTTGAGGGGCGTAACTTCGATATACGCAAACAATTGCTCGAATACGATGATGTGGCCAACGATCAGCGAATGGTCATCTATCAACAGCGTAACGAACTCATGGAAGTCGGCAGTATTGATGAGAGTATTCACAGTATTCGCTATGAAGTGGTGAATAGCCTGATCGATCAGTATATCCCTCCCGAAAGCCTTGAGGAGCAGTGGGACGTGCCGGCTCTGGAGAACGCGATAGAAGCAGAACTGGCCGTGACGTTGGGCATCAAGGATTGGCTGGAGCAGGATACCAGTCTTGAAGAAGAGGGGTTGCGTGAACGCATCCTGTCCGAGCTCGAACGAAAACATACCGAAAAGACGGAAGCCATCGGCAAAGACGTAATGCAACACCTGGAACAGGCGGTGATGCTGCAAGTGCTGGATCGTCAGTGGAAGGAACATCTATCGGCGATGGACTACCTGCGTCAGGGAATCCATTTGCGCGGTTATGCGCAGAAAAGTCCGAAGGAAGAGTTCAAGCGCGAGGCGTTCGAATTGTTCTCGAAGATGCTGGACCGCATCAAGTTTGAAGTGATCACGCTGCTGGCCCATGTTGAAGTCAGGGATGAGGAAGATGTGGAGGCGCTGGAAAGGCAGCGACAGGCGCCCACCGAAATGGATTTTGTGCACCCGGATTTGCAGTCACCCGGCATGATGGATGACGAAGGCGCGGTTGCTGTCAGCAAGCCCATCGTTCGAAACAAACCGAAAGTGGGGCGCAATCAACCTTGCCCCTGTGGATCCGGCAAGAAATACAAACGCTGCCACGGTAAGCTACAGTAAAAAGCAATTAATAACTGGTTGTTATTTATTACTGGTTTATATTTTATCGCTTTATAACTCGTTATTACCGGTTTATATTGTTAAGGAGACTCTGACTGAATCAGTGACTCCTTAACTGTTAATTCACAATTTATAATTATCTTTCATCATGGCCGTTGGTCTTAAATCTCCCGAAACCTTGCAGCCGATTACCGGGATCAAGCTCGGCACTTCCGCTGCCGGTTTGCGCTATGAGGATCGCGCCGACCTGGTTCTGGTTGAGATTGCCCCCGGTGTAAACACAGCGATCGTATTTACTCAAAACCGTTTTGCGGCGGCACCAGTGATTGTTGCCAAAGAGCATTTTGCCTCCACTGTACCCAGAGCCCTGTTAATCAATGCTGGTCAGGCCAATGCCGGTACCGGCAACGGCGGGATAGAGATCGCCAGGCAGAGTTGTCAGTTAGTTGCGGATCAACTGGGATGTTCCCCTGAATCGGTGTTGCCGTTTTCAACCGGCGTCATCGGTGAGGCGCCACCCATGGACAAATTGGGCATGGCCCTGCCCGAGTGTGTAACCAGCAGCGAAGAAGATGCCTGGATTGCGGCAGCGTATGGCATCATGACTACGGATACGCTTGCCAAAGGGTGCTCAAGAACTATTACGATAGACGGTGAAACTATCACCCTCACCGGAATTGCCAAGGGGTCCGGCATGATTCACCCCAATATGGCAACCATGCTGGCCTTTGTGGGCACGGATATCGCAATGGATCCGACGCTTCTGCAGCGCAGTCTGGGCAGTGCAGTCAGTCGTAGTTTCAATCGCATTACCGTTGACGGCGATACTTCTACCAACGATGCCTGCGTGTTAATGGCCAGCGGCGCAGCAAAGCTTGAGCCTCTTGAGCAAGATTCATCTGCCTACAAGCAGTGGCATGAAGCCCTTTACGAAGTGCTGTCGGAACTGGCGCAGGCAATTGTGCGCGATGCCGAGGGGGCAACGAAATTTGTGACAGTGAAGGTCGAAGAAGGCAGAGACGAAAAATATTGTCTGGATGTCGCGTTTACCGTGGCGCATTCACCGCTAACCAAAACCGCGCTGTTTGCCAGCGATCCCAATTGGGGCCGCATCCTGGCAGCAGTGGGGCGGGCGCCGATTGATAATCTGGACATCAATAAAGTCTCACTGCACATCAACAACATTTGTGTGTTTGAGAAAGGCAATATTGCCACAGACTACACCGAGGAGAGAGGACAAGCGGCGATGGCGCCGGAAGAAATTGTGCTGCGAATCGGGCTGGGGGTGGGCAAGGCCAGTGCCTCGGTTTGGACCAGCGACCTCTCCTATGATTATATCCGTATCAATGCCGAATATCGGACCTGACGGCTATTTAAAAGTCATCGTTGGCGTGATTGAGGATGGCGACGCCAATATTCTGCTGGCGCGTCGCCCGTCACACCTGCATCAAGGCGGCAAATGGGAATTCCCGGGTGGAAAAATTGAACCGGGGGAAGAACCGATTGATGCACTGCGCCGTGAACTGGACGAAGAATTGGGTATTGCGATTGACCGGGCAACGCCTCTGATTCAGGTGCCCTATCATTATAAAACGCTTTCCGTTCTGCTGGATGTCTGGCGGGTACAGAACTTTGCGGGTGAAGCGGTGGGCAGGGAAGGCCAGGAGATAGTTTGGGTGCCTAAAGATGATCTGGCGTCGATGGAGTTTCCGCCAGCCAATCACGCCATCCTTGCTGCGCTCAATCTTCCAGCTATTTACGCAATCAGTGCGATGGCGCGATATGGTGAGGAACATTTTCTTCGTGTTCTGGAAACAGCGCTTAATAGCGGTTTGAAATTATTGCAATTGCGAGAGCGCCAGCTTGAAAAAGATGCGTATCTTGACCTGGCGGCAATAGTGGTGGATCGGTGCCATCACTATGGTGCTAAAGTTTTGCTAAATTGTGAACCGCAATGGATTGTGGGCACGGCGGCAGACGGTGTGCACATGACGCAGGAACGCATGATGTCTGTCAAGCACCGACCTTTAGGAGATGAATTTCTGGTTGCCGCATCGTGTCATGATGAGTCTTCCTTGCAGCAAGCAGCAATGATTAATGCAGATTTTGTGGTGCTTTCGCCGGTCCAGGAAACGGTAAGTCACCCCGGCGCCAAAGCAATCGGTTGGCAGCGATTTCAGCAACTGTGTGCAATAACCGCGTTGCCAGTCTATGCGCTGGGCGGGATGGCGCTTTCCGGGGTAGTGCAGGCGAGGCAATACGGCGCGCAAGGAGTCGCCCTGGTGACCGGTATCTGGGAGGCCGATGATCGGTTGCTAGCGCGCTATTTGTAGATAATGTTCATGCAGACGGTTGACTTGATCTTCCAGCCCGGACTCGTCTCCGTCGTTCACTATCACATCATCGGCGCGGGCAAGGCGTGATTTACGATCAAGCTGGCTTGCCATGATTTGTTTAACCCTTTCCGCATCGGTGTGATCGCGCGTAATCACTCTGTCGACCTGCAACTCTTCAGGCGCATCGACAACCAGAACACGGTCGACCAGATACTCCTGAGCTGCTTCAAACAGCAGTGGGATGACGATAATACAGTAGGGCAAATCGAGGGAGTCGACTTCCCTTGCCACAACTTTTGCCACACGTGGGTGCAGGATTGCCTCAAGGCGTTTTCGTGTGGCCTCGTTCTCAAAAATCGCTTTGCGCAGTCGCGCGCGGTGCAGGCGGCCATCTTTAGAAATAAATTCCTTGCCCAACGCCTCCGATATTTCTGTTAATGCCGCCTCGCCAGGTTCAACCAGTTTGCGCGTTATAACATCAGTATCAATGACAGGAATGCCTCTGTTGGCAAACCGTGTGGCGACAGCTGATTTCCCACTGCCAATACCGCCCGTCAAGCCGATACGCAGTGTCATGCCAGTCGGGCAAATTGCAGATAGGCTCGCACCAGATCATGACCCCATAAAAGAGCAATCCAGCCAGCGACGCACAGAAAGGGCCCGAATGGAATCGGATGGTCTCGACCATGTTTGGATAACGTCAGATAGACGCCACCAATGACAGCGCCGGAAAAAGCCGCGAGCAAAATAGTGAGTGGTAGCAGTTGCCAACCCAGCCACGCACCGAGCATGGCAAAAAGTTTGAAGTCACCGAACCCCATGCCTTCCTTTTTTGTTAACAACTTGAAGGCCTGATAGACGAGCCATAGCGACAAGTAGCCGGCGATGGCGCCAATAACAGCAGAATGGAGATCGGTGAATATTCCGTAAGAATTGACCAGCAGGCCTAGCCAGAGAAAAGGCAGGGTGATGGCGTCTGGCAGGATTTGGTGATCGTAGTCTACCAGCGCCAGCGGAATCAGTGCCCAGATGAGTACGAGCCCTGCAAGGGTGGCCTCGTTCACACCAAAGGACCAGGCCACGCTTACCGAAAGCGCCGCCGTGAGCAATTCCACCAGCGGATAACGAATCGATATTGTCGTGTTGCAGGCAGAACACTTACCTCGAAGCAGCAGGTAGCTAATGACAGGAATATTCTCCCAGGCTTTGATTTGATGACCGCATTGTGGGCAACGCGAGCGGGGGGTAACGAGGCCAATGGTTTCAGTGCTGGTATGTGGTTCAAGTTCGAGCGTCAGTTGCGCACGTTCACGCCAGAGTTGATCGAGGATGACCGGCAGACGATAAATAACGACATTAAGGAAACTTCCAATCGCCAGACCGTAAACTGCTACTATGAGAATGTAAAAAGTAAATTGGGATTCAAAATAGACAAGAATAGCATCCAGCATTGCATAATAACCGGGCAATGCGAATTTATACGACGGAAGCCAGCTTGAAGATCGGCAGATACATGGCGACTACCATGCCGCCAACGATAATACCGAGGAAGACCATAATGACCGGTTCGAGCAGACTGCTTAGACTCGCCACCGCATCATCGACTTCTGCCTCATAGATATCGGCTATTTTACTGAGCATGGAGTCCAGTTCACCGGATTCCTCACCAATGGCCACCATCTGTACCACCATATTGGGGAACAGGTTGACGCGATCCATTGCTACCTGCAGTTGTGTGCCGGTAGAGACTTCATTCATAATTTCTATCGTACCCTGTTCATATACTGCATTACCTGCAGCACCGGCAACAGATTGCAGTGCGTCCACCAGAGGAACGCCGGCGGCAAACATGGTTGCCAAGGTGCGGGCAAACCTTGCGATGGTGGCCTTGCGGATAATTTCACCCACAATAGGTGCCTTCAGCAACGCCCGGTCCATCATATGTTGCATTTTTGTTGATCGTTTGTAAGCGTAGCTGAAACCAGTTATTGATCCAAAAATCCCGCCAAAGATCGCCCACCACCACTCAGTAAAGAACTTGGACATGGCGATGACCCCCTTTGTGAGCCCGGGAAGTTCAGCACCGAAGTCCGCAAACAATGATTCAAACTGAGGAATTACGAAAATTAACAACATGGCAGAAATACCAAATGCAATAGCAACAATTGCTATGGGATAAGTCAGCGCCGATTTTATCTTGCTCTTGATATTCTCGATTTTTTCCTTGTAGGTGGCAATTTTATCCAGCAGGGTGTCAAGAATACCCGCTTGTTCGCCGGCTCCGACCAGGCTGCAGTAAAGTCTGTCAAAATAAAGGGGGTGTTTGCTTAGTGCCTCGGTGAGATTGGTACCTGACTCCACATCGGACTTGACCTTGACAATCAAATCCCGCATCGACGTGTTGTCGGTACCTTTAGCAACAATGTCGAATGACTGCACAACCGGCAGACCAGCCGTGAGCATGGTCGCCATTTGGCGCGTAAATATTGAGATATCTTTGGGTAGTATTTTAGGTTTGCCGAACGAGAAGGCTCTGGGTTTTTTCCTGACTTTCTTCGGTTTTACACCTTGTCGGCGCAACAACGAGTTGATCTGGGCGACCCCCGTGCCTTGCATCTCACCTTTAATCGCTTTGCCGGCACGGTCGGTACCTTCCCAGATAAACGTATTGAGTTTTGCTGCTGTTTTTGTGGCCATGGACTACTCGTTTACTACTGATTGGTGATGCGTTCGATTTCTGCCAGCGTAGTAAGACCGGCGCTGACTTTCTTGAGCCCTGCCACTCGCAGAGGGTAAGCACCGTCCTTGAGCATTTGCTTTTCGACATCGAGCTCCGTGCCCTCACGCATTATGATTTCACCAATTGCTTTGGATAGCGGCATGACTTCATAGATACCCACACGCCCCTTATATCCACCGTTGCAGGAATCGCAGCCGACTGGACCAAATATCTTCAGGCCGTTCAGTTGCTCCTCCTTAAATCCTGCCGTCAGCAATGCTTCCTTGGGTACATCCAAAGGCTGTTTGCAGTGCTCGCACAAGCGGCGCGCCAGACGCTGGGCGACAACGAGATTGATTGCTGAAGCAATATTGAAAGGCGCTACACCCATATTAACTAGACGAGTCAATGTTGCCGGCGCGCTGTTGGTATGGAGCGTGGAGAGTACCATGTGGCCCGTTTGCGCCGCCTTGATGGCGATGCCGGCGGTTTCCAGGTCACGGATCTCACCGACGAGAATAATATCCGGATCCTGGCGCAAAAAAGCGCGTAGCGCGACGGAGAAGTCCATCCCGGCTTTTTCATTAATATTCACCTGGTTGATACCGGCAAGGTTAATTTCTACCGGATCTTCCACAGTCGATATATTGCGATCAGGATCGTTGAGGATGTTAACGGCGGTATACAGTGTTACCGTTTTACCCGAGCCGGTCGGACCGGTTACCAGCACCATGCCGTAGGGGCGTCGTACCGCATCGAGAAAAAGATCTTTCTGGTCGGGCTCGAAACCCAGTTTTTCAACACCGAATGTCGCCGATGTGGGATCCAAAATACGCAATACGATCTTTTCACCGTACAGAGTCGGCAGCGTGCTCACACGAAAATCGATGGCCCGGTTTTTTGATATGCGCATCTTGATGCGCCCGTCCTGGGGTACGCGACGTTCGGCGATGTCCAGTTTTGACAGAATCTTGATGCGCGCGGCGATGCGCATTGCCAATGCCAGAGGCGGCGCCGCCACTTCCTGTAATATGCCATCTATTCTGAAGCGAACGCGGCAGCTTTTCTCGTAGGGTTCGATGTGTATATCGGATGCGCCTTTGTTTACGGCATCCAGCAGAACCTTGTTAACAAACTTGACGATGGGCGTGTCGTTTACACCGGCGGCAGCATCACCGTTATTTTCGGGTTCCTCATCAACACCGACCTCGAGGTCTTCCAGCCCGTCAAGGCCATCGTCGCTATCCAGATCGGCGAACGTGGTGTCGCTGGCTTCAAGGAACTTGTCAAGCGCTTCGCCAAGCTTATCTTCTTCTACCAGAATGGGTTCGGTAACAATTCCGGTAGCAAATTTTATTTCGTCCAGCGCGACGACATTGGTGGGGTCAGATGTGGCTATGTAAAGCCGGGTACCGCGTTTATATATCGGTAGGACGCGATGTCGCCGAAGAATCTTTTCTGTTACCAGCCCGGCGGGCGTGGCTTCGATATCAAGCGCCCGAATATCAAGCAGGGGTACACCGAATTCTTCAGATGCAATCTGGGCGATGGTGGCGCTATCGACCATTTTGGAGCCGACCACGTAGGCGACAAATGATTTTTTTTCGGCCAGCGCTCCATCCTGCAGTCTTTCCGCGTCACCTGCCGTGAGTAATTTTTCACGCACCAGACGCAGGGCCAGACCAGTGAGTCGTGTTGCTGTAGTTGGTGTCGCCATATCCTGAGCTAAAAGGTCCCTTCGGAAATTAATCTAGCATTCCCGCTTTGAGGAAAATCTCATTAGATAGTAGTTGAGATAGTCTCTGTAGCCAAATGTTTTCAGGGAGAAATGCACCCGGTACATGCTTCACCTGCGTCCACCTGTCGGTATTAATTCACCCCACTTATATTTGACGTGTATCAATATGATCGCATTATTTGCGCTATAGCATAGTTGACAAGCAGTTCGCTTCAACTTAGAATCATTCTAAGTTGGTTTTCCGATTTGAAACTTACTAACTTTTAACCTGAATATGGGGATAAAAATGGAACTTAAGGGAAGCAAAACTGAGCAGAGCCTGAAAGATGCCTTTGCAGGCGAATCTCAGGCCAATCGTCGCTATTTGTACTTTGCTGCCAAGGCAGATGTGGAAGGTTACAATGATGTATCGGCGGTTTTTCGCTCAACCGCCGAAGGTGAGACCGGCCATGCCCATGGGCATCTGGAATACCTGGAAGCCACTGGCGATCCGGCCACTGGCCTACCCATAGGCGGCACCTCGGACAATCTGAAGGCAGCAATTGCTGGCGAGATTCATGAGTACACCGATATGTACCCAGGGATGGCCAAGTTGGCCCGCGATGAAAAGTTCGACGAAATTGCTGATTGGTTCGAGACTCTGGCAAAAGCAGAACGTTCGCACGCCAATCGTTTCCAGAAGGCGCTGGATAGCCTCGACTAGATTGGCGCTTGTTTGCCGGTCCGGCCCCTCCTGCTGGAGGGGCGTGGGTTCAGCTGGCGATTACCATCCTGATTAAAGAAATCACAACAGGAAAACCAGAATGGCAGCACCCATTGGCATACGTGAAGGTAACCTTGAGGCGCCCACACGTCATCCCCTGGACTGGAAGAATCCGGAATTCTGGGATGAAGACTCGTTAAACCGGGAGCTCGAACGCGTATATGATATTTGTCATGGTTGTCGTCGCTGCGTCAGCCTCTGCAACTCCTTTCCGGTGCTGTTTGATCTGGTGGATGAGTCCGACACCATGGAAGTTGATGGCGTCGACAAGAAAGATTATTTTAAGGTTGTAGATCAATGTTATCTCTGTGACCTCTGTTATTTGACCAAGTGCCCGTACGTGCCGCCGCATGAATGGAACGTAGATTTTCCGCACCTGATGTTGCGCGCCAAGGCCGTGCGCTACAAGAAAGAAGGCGCCAGCACTCGCGACCGCATGCTCAGCGCGACCGATACCGTTGGTAATTTAGCCGGCATCCCGGTGGTAGCGCAGATCGTCAACACCGCCAATCAATTGAAACCGGTACGAAAAGTGATGCAGGCAATTATCGGTATCCATGCCGATGCGGTTTTGCCGAAATACCACAGCAATACCTTGCGCAAACGCATGAAGGGCCATGTCACGGATATCAATGCAGAACCGACTGCCAACACCACCGGCAAAATCGCCCTGTTTGCCACCTGCTACGGCAACCGTAACGCGCCGGAGATTGGCGAAGATTTGATCAAAGTATTTGAGCACAATGGCATTCCTGTAGTGCTGGCAGAGAAAGAACAATGTTGTGGCATGCCCAAGCTGGAACTGGGTGATCTTGATGCGGTTGCGATTGCCAAAGAAGCCAATATCCCGGTGCTGGCCAGACTGGTGGATGAGGGTTACGACCTGGTGGCGCCGGTTCCCAGTTGCGTTTTGATGTTTAAACAGGAGCTGCCGCTGATGTTTCCGGATGATGCAGACGTGATCAAGGTGCGCGATGCCTTTTTTGATCCATTTGAGTATCTGATATTGCGACACAAAGCAGGCAAACTAAATACAGAATTCAAACGACCGCTGGGCAAAGTGGTATGGCACGTGGCCTGTCACCAACGCGTACAAAAAATTGGCCCCAAAACACGGGAAGTGCTGCAGCTGATCCCGGATACGGAAATCGAAACCATCGAACGTTGTTCGGGGCACGATGGCACCTACGCGGTGAAAAAAGAGTTTCACAATATCTCCATGAAAATCTGCAAGCCGGTAGTGGCACGTGTCGAGAAGGCTAACGCCGACCACTACATCAGTGACTGCCCCATGGCCGGTGAGCAGATCCAAAATGGATTGAAAAACGGCAAGGCACCAGAGCACCCGTTGACCTTGCTTCGTCAGGCCTACGGCCTTTAATTGAAGGAGAGTACGAATAATGCCAGCAAGCAACGAAACGACTATGAATAAACTAACGCGTAATGATCTATGGAGCCTGGAAGAATACGCAGCCCGGCGAACGAAATTTCGAGACCAGGTAATGGCGCATAAAAAGAACCGCCAGGCCCATGTGGGGCCGAATGCCACGCTGTATTTTGAAGACCGTACCGTGATGCAGTATCAGGTTCAGGAGATTCTGCGTGTGGAGCGTATCTTTGAAGCCGAAAGCATACAGGAAGAGCTCGATATCTATAATCCGATGATTCCGGATGGAAGAAACTGGAAGGCAACTTTTATGATTGAATACACTGATGCCGATGAACGCCAGCAGGCGCTGGCCAAAATGGTGGGCATTGAAGATGCAACCTGGGTACAGGTAATTGACTTTGATCGCGTGTACGCGATTGCTGACGAAGACCTTGAGAGAGAGACGGAAGAAAAAACGTCGTCGGTCCATTTTCTGCGATTTGAATTAACTTCAGAAATGACCAATGCGGTGAAAGAAGGCGCGGCGGTCAGTGTCGGTATCGACCACGAAAATTATCGCCATGCTGTCGAACCACTGCCGGACAATATCCGCGACTCACTGGCGGCCGATCTTGACTGACGACTGGTTAACGTTATCAAATAAAAAGCCCCGTTTTGGTAAACGGGGCTTTTTATTTGATATACTTCTTTCCCGGATGAACCATAACGATAGTTAAATATTTCCGGACCCTGCTGACCCTGTATGTCCTCCTACGACTCCTCTGCCATTGAAGTCCTGACCGGTCTGGAACCGGTGCGCAAGCGCCCGGGCATGTATACCCAGACCGAACGCCCCAATCACCTTGTGCAGGAAGTCATCGATAACGGTGTCGATGAGGCCATTGCCGGTCATGCCACCAGCCTGGAAGTGACGCTGCACAAAGACGGATCCGTCAGTGTCGTCGACGATGGCCGCGGAATGCCGGTGGACAAACACAAGGAAGAAAAGGTATCGGGCGTGGAGGTGATCCTGACGCGCCTGCATGCTGGTGGCAAATTTTCCAACAAAAATTATACCTTCTCCGGTGGTTTGCATGGTGTCGGTGTTTCCGTGGTTAACGCGCTGTCTTCAAAGCTTGAAGTGGAAATATGGCGCGGTGGAAAACATTACAAAATGGCATTCGCTGATGGCCAGAAAACAACTGAACTGAAATCAATCGGAAAGGTCGCCAGGGGCGAAACCGGCACCTTGGTGCATTTCTGGCCGGATCCGCAATTCTTTGATTCCATCAAAATCAGTGTTCCGCGACTGAAACACGTATTGCGTGCCAAGGCGGTGTTGTGCCCTGGGCTCTATTTGTCGTTTACCCATGAGGGCAACAAGAAGGATGACGAAGAATGGCAGTTCGATGAGGGTCTGACTGACTATTTACTGGAGGCACTGGCCGGTTACGAGCTGTTGCCGGATGAGCCCTTTGAGGGTTCCGTTGCTACCGATATCGAGGCCGCGGACTGGGTAATGGTCTGGTTGCCGGAAGGCGGCGAGCTGTTGACGGAAAGCTATGTCAATCTGATTCCAACGCCCCAGGACGGTACCCACGTCAATGGTTTTCGTAATGGTTTAACCGATGCCTTGCGCGATTTTTGCGAGTTGCGTTCGCTGCTTCCCAAAGGTGTCAAGATTGCTGCCGACGATGTATGGGGTAAATGCAGTTACGTATTGTCGGTAAAGATGCAGGATCCACAGTTCTCCGGACAAACCAAGGACCGGCTATCCTCGCGCGAGGCAGCGGCGTTTGTTTCCAGCGCCGCCAAGGACACGTTTAGCCTGTGGTTGAACCGGCATATTAAAGTTGGTGAAGAAATTGCCCAACTTGTGATCGAGAGCGCACAGGCACGCTTGCGGGCCAGCAAGCGCGTGGAACGCAAGAAGATCAGTGCCGGTCCGGCCTTGCCGGGCAAACTGGCCGACTGCAGCAGCAGTGACCTGGATCAGACCGAGCTGTTCCTGGTGGAGGGCGACTCCGCCGGCGGCTCCGCCAAGCAGGCGCGTAACCGCGTGTTCCAGGCGGTAATGCCTTTGCGCGGAAAGATACTAAACACGTGGGAAGTAGACCCGGCCGAAGTATTAGGGTCGAAGGAAGTGCACGATATCGCCGTGGCGCTGGGGGTGGATCCGGGTTCCAGTCATCTCGATAGCCTGCGATATGGCAAGGTATGCATTCTTGCGGATGCCGATTCAGATGGATTGCATATTGCCACGCTGTTATGCGCCCTGTTTGTGCGCCACTTTCCTGCGTTGGTGAAGGCAGGGCATATCTATGTGGCTATGCCGCCATTGTATCGAATTGATATCGGCAAACATGTGTTCTATGCGCTCGACGATAAAGAAAAGACGCAGATCATAAAACGTATTGCTGAAGAAAAGTTGCGCGGCAAGGTCAATGTACAGCGGTTTAAAGGTTTGGGCGAAATGAATCCCATGCAGTTGCGGGAAACCACCATGGATCCGGCGACGCGGCGACTGGTGCAATTGACAGTGAAGCCGGGTGACGCCACCCATCGCGTGATGGATATGCTACTTGCCAAGAAACGCGCCAGTGATCGCAAGACCTGGCTGGAGAAGAAGGGTGGCGAAGCCGAGGCCCTGTAGATATGGCAAAACGCAAAAAGAAAAAGACGGCGCATAAAAAGGCGAGCCTAAGAAGGTCGATACGCAAGAAAACGGCCACCAAAAAATTGTCAAAAAAGATTGACACTAAAAGTGCTCGCCCGAAACTGGCGTTGGTCGAAACTCTGCCGGTAGCAAAATTTACCGAGAAGGCCTACCTCGATTATTCCATGTACGTCATTCTCGATCGTGCCCTGCCGCATATCGGTGACGGTCTCAAACCGGTGCAGCGACGAATTGTCTACGCCATGTCCGAGCTCGGTCTAAACGCGGCTGCTAAATTCAAGAAATCTGCCCGCACCATTGGTGATGTGCTGGGCAAGTTCCATCCCCATGGCGACAGCGCCTGTTATGAGGCCATGGTTCTGATGGCGCAGCCCTTCAGTTATCGTTATCCGCTGGTGGATGGCCAGGGCAACTGGGGTTCGCCGGACGATCCCAAATCGTTTGCGGCCATGCGTTATACCGAGGCACGGTTAACGCGTTACTCGCAGGCACTGTTGTCTGAACTGGGTCAGGGCACAGTGGACTGGGTACCTAATTTCGATGGCACCCTGGAAGAACCTAAAACCCTGCCAGCGCGCCTGCCCAATGTATTGCTTAACGGCACCACCGGCATTGCCGTGGGCATGGCAACAGATATTCCACCGCATAATGCGCGCGAGGTAGTTAACGCCTGTATCGCCTTGCTGGACCGGCCGAGTTCAACAGTAAAAGATTTGATGCAGCATATTCAGGGCCCGGATTATGCCACCGAGGCCGAGATCATTACGCCGCGCGATGAAATTCGCCAAATCTACGAAACCGGCAATGGCAGCATCAAAATGCGCGCTGTCTGGAACAGGGAAGAGGGCGATATTGTGATTACCGCGTTGCCGCATCAATTGTCGATCAGCAAGCTGTTGGAGCAGATCGCTGCGCAGATGCAGGCGAAGAAATTGCCGATGGTCGAAGATCTGCGTGATGAATCAGACCACGAAAATCCTGTGCGACTTATCATTGTGCCGCGCTCGAATCGTGTCGATCTTGATCAATTGATGTCACACTTGTTTGCCACCACTGATCTTGAACGCAACTACCGCGTCAATATCAATATGATCAGCCTCAAAGGACGTCCAAAAGTCTACAACTTGCGTGATCTGTTGCGCGAGTGGATCGAGTATCGACTGGAGACAGTGCGTCGTCGTTTGCAGTATCGTTATGACCGCGTGGTGTCACGTCTGCACATTCTTAAGGGTTTGATGGTCGCCTATCTCAACCTGGATGAAGTGATACGCATCATCCGCAAGGAAGACAAACCCAAACCCGTGTTGATGAAGCGTTTCAAGTTATCAGATGTTCAGGTTGAGGCTATTCTGGAAACCAAGTTACGCCATCTGGCCAGACTGGAAGAAATGAAAATCCGCGGAGAACAGGAAGAGCTAACTATTGAGCGCGACAATCTGGCAAAGATACTGAAATCCAAGATGCGTCTGAAGACACTGGTTAAAAATGAACTCAAAGAGGATGTGCACGAGTTTGGAGATGAGCGTCGTTCACCCATCGTCGAACGAGAGAGTTCCCGCGCCATTGATCAGGCTGCGCTGATACCGACAGAGCCGACTACGGTAATTTTATCGCAAAAAGGATTTGTCCGTGCTGCCAAGGGGCACGATGTCGATCCGCGCTCATTAGTCTATAAGAGTGGTGACGCATGGTTGCATCACGCCCGTGGCAAGAGCAATCAATTGGCCCTCTTTTTCGATTCCACGGGCCGCGCCTACTCAACGCTAGCGCATAAATTACCGTCGGCACGCGGTCAGGGTGATCCCGTCGCCAGTAACTTTAACCCGCCGCCTGGTGCCACCTTTGCTGGCGTCATTATGGGTCAACCGGAAGACCTGTATCTCATGGCCAGCGATGCCGGTTATGGCTTCGTTGCCAGTATTGAAGACATGGTGACCAAAAACAGGAACGGCAAGGCGGTACTAAAAGTCCCGGCAGGTGCCAGGGTGTTGCCACCACAACGGGTGATAGAGCACGAAGAAGACTGGATTGCTGCCGTGACTAACATCGGGCGTCTGTTAACGTTTATGGTGGGTGAGCTGCCAATAATGGCACGTGGCAAGGGTATCAAAGTCATTAATATTCCCACCAGGAAAGCTGCTGCACGCGAAGAGTATGTCGTCTCCATGTGTGTGTTCCCGGAGAACAAGGGACTGACGGTGTACGCGGGACAAAAGAAACGCAAACTTACGGTGGACGATCTCAATCATTATATTGGTGAGCGGGCGTTGCGCGGCATGAAACTACCCAAGGGGTATCAAAAGGTGGATGCAATGGAGGTAAGCGAGTAGGCTTTCTTCACGCTATCAAAAAAGGGAGTTATATTGGCAGCGAGAATCGTCAGCACAGTCTGGAGCCCCGCAGTACGAACTGGCATCGGATTTGGAACAGCACTTGCCATTGCCATCTCTTGGAGTGCAAACAAGTCCATTCTATGGGCCATCCTTCACGGCATATTTTCCTGGGCCTATGTCATTTACTACGTTATTGTCCGCTAGGCATTAGTCCAGATTTATCGTCGGCATGCTGTGAAAATTGCAAATTTACCGTGCGACATCTTCCCTTCTTGATAACGTAACGAAACTATCGGATTAGAAGTTATTGTCTGGATACCGTCTGTTTTGTTCGGTTACACTTGGAAAAATTCAGGTTGGATTCAGGGGGCGTCAGTGAAGTTCGGGATAGTACTTTATTCACATGATCCGGAAACGGTATGGAATGCCTTTCGCCTGGGCAGTCTTGCACTGAGTTGTGGCGATATAGTGACGGTATTCCTGCTTGCCAAGGGTGTTGAAGTCGAATCACTGGATACCCACGAGTTTGATATCAGTAGTAAATTGGCTGATTTTGCGGGAAACGGCGGGAAAATTCTCAGTTGCGGTACCTGCATGAGCCGGCGCAACCAACCCACGCCCGAAAATTGCCAATCGGCCACCATAGGCACACTGTACGAAATGATTAAAAATTCAGATAGAGTGGTCACCCTTTAAGGGGTACTCCCATTTCCCACGGTATTACAACATCACATTCTGATACCTTGTTTCAATCACTGTTTATCCCCTGAGAGATTTGGCTGAGGATCAGAATAAGAGCTTTCCTGCACTGCGGCCATGCACGGCGCGTTCTGGCGCTAGACTGTCTGGTTGCACAGGAGCCTGTCGTTCTGTGCGGGCGACGGTTTTTGCGTCATTGTGGAAAGGAGAACGTTGGTCAACAATTGAGGTGTGAGAAGATGTTGTCGGACTACACATAACATTTTGATTCCGGAATAGTTCATTACCATGCGAGTAGCGGCAATAGTAGAATATGACGGATCCGGTTTTTGTGGCTGGCAGCTGCAGGATGATGTGCGCACCGTACAGGGTGTGGTTGAGGAAGCCATAGGTGGCGTAGCGAATGAGAGTGTTCGAGTCATTACTGCCGGCCGTACCGATGCCGGTGTACATGCCACCGGCCAGGTGATTCATTTTGATACGTTGGCAGAGCGCAGCCCGAGGTCCTGGGTGCGTGGCATCAATAGTAATCTTCCGCAAGATGTCGCGATCCTATGGGCGCAGGAAGTCGATGACGATTTCCATGCCCGCTTCCGTGCCACTGGCCGCCACTATCAGTATGTGATTTTCAATCGACCGGTACGTCCAACCTATCTCAACGGAAAGGTGACCTGGGACTACCGACCACTGGACGTGGAGGATATGCAGGCCGCTGCGGCGTTCCTCACCGGTACCCACGATTTTTCCTCGTTTCGTACGGTGCATTGCCAGGCCAGGGACCCGGTGCGTGAATTACGTCAGCTGACAATTCAGCGAAAAGGCGAAACGGTGTTAATCCATGCCTATGCCAACGCTTTTTTGCACCATATGGTACGCAATATTGCCGGAGTGTTGATGGCCATTGGTGCCGGGGAACGGCAGACCGCATGGGCGCAGGAAGTATTGGCGGCGCGGGACCGCACCCTTGGTGGTATGACAGCACCGGCAGATGGGCTCTATCTGACCTCGATTGAGTACCCGAAACACTATAATATCAAGCAACTTTCCCCGGACTCGCCGCTTTGGTAAGCTGCGCCGTTTCCGAAAGGGCCAGTCTATGCGTATTCGCGCAAAAATTTGCGGGATAACCCGAACAGAGGATGCCCTGGCCGCAGCCGCTAATGGGGCTGACGCCATTGGTTTTGTCTTCCATGCACCGAGTCCACGCCATATCACCGTTGATTCAGCGCTGGCAATCTCACAGTCCCTACCTCCATTCGTGACCCGAGTAGGTCTGTTTGTGAATGCCGAGGCAGGGTTTATTAAACAAACTCTGGTGGTTATGCCGTTGGATTTGCTGCAATTTCATGGTGACGAGCCACCTGAATTCTGCGCCGGTTTTGGTCGGCCTTATATCAAGGCCATCGCCATGCGCGATGGAATCGACCTGCACGAACAGGCCAGACGATATTCCACTGCGGCTGGTTTGCTGGTAGACGCCTGGTCCGCAGACGTAAAAGGGGGCAGCGGCAACAGTTTCGACTGGTCATTGCTGCCGCGGGAGTCAGGCAAACCAGTGATACTGGCCGGTGGCTTAACGCCTGACAACGTCGCCGCCGCTATTCAACAGGTGCAGCCCTATGCGGTGGATGTCAGCAGCGGCGTGGAGAGTAGCAAAGGAATTAAAGACGCTGATAAAATAGCAGCGTTTATGAAAGAGGTTAATCAGTTTACATGAGTTACGCATTACCCGACGAGCGCGGACATTTTGGTATCTACGGTGGCACGTTTGTAGCCGAGACTTTGATGGAACCATTGGCCGAGTTACGCCGTGCCTATGAACGCTATCGTGCCGACCCTGATTTCCTGCGCGAGTTTGAATATGATCTGCGGCATTACGTTGGTCGACCTTCGCCCCTTTATTTTGCCAAGCGCTGGAGCGAGAAAATTGGCGGTGCTCGTATATATCTCAAGCGCGAGGACCTGAATCACACCGGGGCCCACAAGATCAACAATACAGTAGGCCAGGCGCTGCTGGCCAAACGCATGGGCAAGCCGCGCATTATTGCCGAGACGGGTGCCGGTCAGCATGGCGTAGCATCCGCCACGGTGGCCGCGCGTTTTGGTCTTGAGTGCGTTGTTTATATGGGCACCGTCGACATAGAGCGCCAGGCGATCAATGTCTACCGTATGAAATTGCTCGGTGCGGAAGTGATACCGGTCAGCTCCGGCTCAAAGACTCTCAAGGACGCGTTGAACGAAGCGA
>JAZFSZ010000112.1:0-6377 GCA_036446455.1 Acidiferrobacterales bacterium | reverse complement strand
CTCGGATTGTGAATTTGTCGGTGTATAGCTTGGGTCTTCTCGCATATAAGCAAGAATCGGTATTATTGGGCTTAATGCCGTCAAATGTTTTGACTTTCCGCGACATCGGGAGCGCTGAGACTCGGAAGAAAAATCCCATTTGCGCGTATCGTGTAGAGGCAAGCGGGCCGAAGGCCCGCTCCGAGTTATACGCGCAACGAAGATTTTTCTGAGAATTCGAGGAGTAAGCGGACGGTTGTCGCAAATGGCTTTGGTTACTTTCCCCGAAAGGAAAGTAACCCGGGGGTGCAGGGGGCGGAGCACCCCGCTCGCGAAGCGAAATTATTAACGATGCATCAAATCATAAATCGCCGCATCGGTCTCTATATCAAGCCCGGTAAAATTCAACCCGGCACCATCACCAGTGACTCGCACCAGGATTGCACTAAACCGATAACGCGTGGCCTTATCGGAACCTGGCCGCCTGGATTTCAGGATAAATGAAACAGCCATGGTACTACCGATTGTCACCTTGGTGAAATCGCCCTCCACAAACGCACCCTTCAGACTTAAATCACGTGTGTTGCACGTAGTCTCACCAATGGTCTTATGAGCGATAGTAAATTGATGCGCAACAGGTAGTCGCGGCTCACTTCGCTTTTCGGCGCCACCTATATTACTGCTTGTCGACATTCAACCTCCCCTGTTTTTCAGTCCTGGCGAAACGGGTGTTCGTTGCGAATTTTATCCACATTCATTCGCCGCATTAAAAACAGCACCAACAATATGGCTGGAATCCCCATTACCGAAGCATAGACGAAGAAACTGACGTAACCATAACTGTCCACGATGACACCGGAAAATCCCGAAAGGATTTTTGGTGTTAGTGTCATCAGTGAACTGAACAAGGCATACTGCGTTGCGGTATACGCTCTGTTGGTAAGACTGGATAAGTAAGCGATAAAAGCGGACCCGGCGAGGCCGGCAGAAAAATTATCCGCACTGATGACAATCGCAAGCCCGGTCAGGCTCTTGCCGCTGATTGCCAGTTGCGCAAACATCAAATTGGTGGCAGCCACCAGTACTGCGCCCAGCAGCAAGGTGCGCATGATACCGAACCGCACCACCAGCACACCGCCAATAAATGCGCCTGCCAGCGTCATAAAGAATCCGAAAATTTTAGCCACATTGGCAATTTCATCCAGCTCAAAGCCAAGATCATAATAAAACGGGTAGGCCATATTGGCCAACACGATGTCGCTGATGCGATAAATACTGATAAAAAACAGAATGACCAGGGCCTGTTTGGCATTTCTGCGAAAGAAATCGGTAAAGGGGCAGACCACAGCGCCGATGAACCAGGCGGTGACGGTTCGCCAGGCGCGAGGAACGTGTGTGCTGCGTGACAGGTAATCGACCACGCGCTGTTCATCGGCAAGCGTTGCACGATCGATGGTGCGTTTTGGTTCGGCAATGACAAGGGCGGTGATAACGCCCACCAACACTGCGCCAGCCATGGCCATATAGGCAGCGGTCCAGTTGGCATACTTGGCGATATAAAGTGCCCCCGCACCGGCGACCAGCGCCGCGCCAATGCGCCAGCCGGCCTGATACATGGCTGCCATGGCACCCTGCCATTCCGGGTCCACCGCCTCTATACGATAGGCATCGATGGCAACGTCTTGCGTCGCCGATGAAAACGCTACCAGTAATGCATACAACGCCATTGTTACGATATGCGTTGCCGGATCAGTAAGGGACATGCCGATAAGGCCGGATATAATCCCGGCCTGTGCCAGCAGCATCCAACTGCGACGTTGGCCAAATATTCTAGTCAAGCCCGGCAACGGCAATCGGTCCATCACCGGCGCCCAGAAAAATTTAATGGAATATGTGATACCAATCCAGGCGAAAAAACCGATGGTCGCGCGTTCGATGTCAACCGAGCGCAACCACAGCGACAGGGTTGCAAATACCAGTGGAAAGGGCAGCCCGGCGACGAAACCAAGAAACAACATACCAATGACCCGCGGGCGCGTATAAATTGTGAATGCCTCGGACCAGCTGTGCGTGGTTCTATCCAAGCTTGTAGTCATAATCAATAATCAACGGTGCGTGATCGGAGAACCACTTATCTTTATATATTCGATCCTTGGTCGCGGTTTTGGCAATGCCGGGCGTGGCAATATGATAGTCAATTCGCCAGCCGACGTTATTGGCACGGGCATTGCCTCGATTCGACCACCAGGTGTACTGGCCGGGCTTTTGATTGATCTCACGAAATACATCCACCCAATCCTGCTCATTGAACACTTTTGTCAGCCAGGCACGTTCCTCGGGCAGGCAACCTGAATTCTTCTGATTGCTGTGCCAGTTTTTGATATCAATCTCCTTGTGGACGATATTCCAGTCGCCACAAAGAATGTATTCACGACCACTGTCGATCATATTTTGCATGATGGGTGTGAGCTGATCCATAAAACGATACTTTGCTTGCTGGCGGAATTCGCTGCTTGATCCGGAGGGTAGATAAAGCGACGCCACACTGAGGTTGCCGAAATCAGCCTGAATATAGCGACCTTCTGCATCCCACTCCGGCAGATCAAGCCCGATGCAAATATTATCCGGCTGAAACTTGCTGAAAATCGCCACACCGCTATAGCCCTTTTTCTCGGCATCGTGGAAGTAGCCGTAAAATCCGTTCGGCTCCAGCATCGCATTCGTCAGTTGATGCACCTGCGCCTTAGTCTCCTGAATGCAGACGACGTCCGCACGCTGTCGTGCCAACCAGGCGAAGAATCCCTTTTTTGTCGCTGCTCTAATACCGTTAAGGTTGGCGCTGATAATCCGCATATCTGGCGTTATTATTAGTAGTGTTATTTTTTATTTGGGGTCGAACCCGGGAAACAGTTATCGTCGAATATCAAAACTATCAACGACATGATTAAATGTACTCTATCAGAAGTTAGCAATAAAAAGAGCCATGCAGGACTATCAACGCGAGTTCATCGATTTTGCAGTCGCAACCGGCGCCATCCGCTTTGGCGAATTCACACTCAAATCCGGTCGCGTCAGCCCCTACTTTTTCAATGCCGGCCTGTTCAATACTGGTGAGAGTCTGGGGCAACTGGGGCGATTTTATGCGCGCGCCATTATGGAATCGAAAATTGAATTTGATATGTTGTTCGGGCCCGCCTACAAGGGCATCCCGCTGGCGGCAGCGACCGCCATCGCACTGGCGGAACACCATAATCGCGACACCCCGTTTGCCTTCAATCGCAAGGAAAAAAAACAACACGCCGAAGGCGGACTCATCGTCGGCCACCCGTTGCAAGGCCGGGTACTCATCATCGATGACGTTATTTCATCGGGCATCTCGGTTAACGAGGCGGTAGAGATTATCCGTGCTGCTGGCGCCACACCCGCCGGCGTGGTGATCGCCGTCGATCGTCAGGAGAGAGGATCAAGTGATGTCTCGGCGGTACAGGAAGTGGAATCCACACATAGCATTTCAGTAACCAGCATCATCAAGCTGGAAACACTGATACCCTATTTAAAAGATAGCGATGGTCTGGAACGACACGTGCAGGCCATTGAGGCGTACCGCAAGAAATACGGAGAGTAGTTAACTTCTTTTCTCCGAATAGTGGGTAGCGTCATTGCCTCTCGGCATCTTCAGGCTACCGTCGTGTTTAGCACCCTTGTCAATGGCAATGACCGGGCTTTCAAGATTACCCTGCACTACCGCGCTGGCCTGAAGCTCCAGTTGCTTCCGGGCGATGATTTCGCCTTCAACGCGACCGGCGATCACCACCACATCTGCAACGATCTTGCCTAACCAGGAGCCACGTTCGTCCAGTAGCAATGCACCGTCGATGTCGCATTCTCCGATGACACGGCCGGCGATTTTGTAGTTGCCCTTGCCACGCAAAGTACCCTCCACGATCAGACCGGCGCCGATGGCGCCATTGAGTTCGGTTATCTGATCAAGTGCTCGTCTTTTATTATCGTGTTTACTCATTTTTATTCTTGGTTTAAATTTTGCGTTACCTGCATCACACAATTAGCTTCAGTCCTACCACAATCGTCACACCTTCAAAAACTCGCTTGATCCAGCGATTACCCTTAATGATAGACCAATGGGCGCCGATGTAGCCGCCCACCAGGGAGCCAATCAGTAATACCGGCAACCATGACCATTTGAGGTCGCCCAATAACCCCAAGGTGATGGCACCGGCGCCGTTCCAGAACATGCCGACCAGAATCAATGTATAAGCGACTGCCCGCCGATAATCCAGCCCGTACCAGCGCACCAGCCAGAGGGTGCAGAAAAGTCCGGTACCGGAAGAAAGCGAGCCGTTTAATACCCCGATCATAAACAGGCCCAGTCCACCCAGGAAACTTTCCAGCGTGGTCAGGGCAGTTGGTCGTGCTTCCAGCCCCAATTGGCGGTTGAAGATGGAATACAGACCCAATCCGATGGTGAACACACCCAGTGCGATTTGTGCCCATTGATCCGGTATGTCGAGAATCACGGTAGCACCCAACACCACCCCCGGCAGGCCGAAGGCAAGAATGCGGATGACTAACGCCGGATTCAGCGACCCCTCGCGCAGGTGCCGCACCGTTGCCCCCACGCCCAGGGCCACGCTCGCCACCTTGTGGGTTGCCAACGCCATGCCAAAAGGCAAGCCCAGAAAGATCAGCACTGGAAACTGTATCAGCCCGGCACCGCCGCCGGAAAAGGCAGAAAAGATATTTGCCGCCAGCGATACGGCCAACAGCAACAATTGTTGCCCCCACTCGGTCATGCGCAATCTCTCGTTAGTCGGTCCGCCAGTGTTCTCTTATTGACAAGCCTGCCTGTACAGACCTATCTTGTAAGATAAACGTTAAAAATTTTCTGGGCCCAGTTTACATGAAGCCAATTACGTTCCTGTTTGCCGTTACGGTTGCAAGCCTGCTGGCTGCACCCTTTTCCACCACCGTGGCCGGCAGTATTAAAAAGTGCCAAGACGCCGAAGGCCGCTGGCACTATGGTTCCACCGCCGCCAAGGCCTGTGCCCACTCGGAGGTAATTGAATTCAAGGCCGGTAAGGCCGGGAAAACGATACACGCGCCACCCCCTACGAAGGAAGGGCTCAATACGCTAAAGGCCAAAAAGCGGGCGGCAAAGCAAAAGAAAGAACAGCTGGTCGAACAAGCCGCCCAGGACAAATTACTTGCCGCGAGTTACTCCCATGAAGATGACATTATCTACGAACGCAACCGCAAGCTGAAAGACCTGCAGGCCAGCATTGATTCCGGCGAGGCCACGCTGGCCTCATTGAGGGCCGTGCACGATCGTTCGCAAAAGCGTGCTGAAGAAGAAAAGGCCAGTGGTAAAAATGTCTCCAAGGCAACCATTAAAACACTCGCCAGCGCCGAACGTCAGGTGAAACGCCACGAACAATCTGTCCAGGAAAAAAACAAGGAATTGGAAGAAATGAAGCACTATTACGACGACGCCTTGAAACGTTATCGTGCTATGAAGCAGCGTCGCACCAGTAGTGGTGGATAAGTATTACCTTGGTATTACGCCACCTGCCAGTGGCTTTCTATTTTGCTAGCCCGAATCTTGCGAAACCCATCTTTCACCACCGTCGACCATTTCTTTTTTCCAAAATGGTGCGCGGGTCTTGAGTTCGTCGATAATGTAACGACAGGCCTTGAAGGCATCGTCGCGGTGGGCAGACCACACTGCCACCACCACGATGGGATCATTCGGCAGCATTGCACCCACCCGGTGTACCACCAGTGAATCCATAATGTCCCAGCGTTTGGCTGCCTCTTCGCTGACTCTAGTGAGGTATTTTTCGGTCATGCCCGGGTAATGCTCAAGAGTCATGGCGCTAACAGCACCGCCCTGGTTCCGGTCGCGCATGGTGCCCACGAAGATAGATGTGGCACCAAAATGCCCGGCAAGCTCGCTTTTCGACTGTTCGTATTCGCTCACTTCCGCAAGCGGATCAAGAACACCGTCGAAAACACGGATTTCCAACCTAACCCCCGGTCACCGGTGGCAGGAATGCCACTTCATCGCCATCGCGCACGCGGTCACCACCACGGGCATGCTCCTGATTGATCGCCACCAGCGTATTGGGCGGCATCACCACCGACGTCGTTTGCACCCAAACGTCGTTGGCGCTACGAATATCGCCGCAATCCACAGCGTCTTCGGCTTTGCCCACCAGATCGCGCACACTGGCAAAATACTTGACTGAAATACTCAATTTTGTTCTACAAATCCGATGGTCTGAATGATTCCCAAGCGCTACCAAAATACGTTAGGATACGCGCCCTCGGGCCGGGCCCGGTGTGCAGGCAGTAGACGGAGGGCAGATCTCCACGATTTTATA
>JAZFSZ010000111.1:0-53482 GCA_036446455.1 Acidiferrobacterales bacterium | reverse complement strand
CCACGTATTCCAGCTCACCGCCTGCAACGGCAACGCCACCACCGACAACAGACACTGATTTTGTGATCGTCAGCTGCTGGGCACTGCCAACGACAATCTGTGTTGGTTGGTCACCATTACTGTCATTGCCATCGGCATCGGTAGGCTCAGGGGCCTGCTCAATACTGGTGACCGTACCCTGATTGCTAATAACGGTACCCGAAGGCGTGCCACCGTTGACTTGCACGTCGAAGATAAGGGTTGCGGTACCGCCCACCGACAACGTGCCGTTACCGGCAGTCGGTAATGGCGGTGTCAGGTCGGAAGAACTGACATCCACGCCAACGATCAGCGGTGATACACCACCATCGGGTTGACCCACCGGCAGTCCGTTGAGAACAACCGAGTCAGCAACATAGGTGGTATTGGCCGGCACAGCATCCGTGAGCACAACACCGGTCGCCGGCTGTGCACCAAAGTTAGTGACCGTGATGGTGTAGCGCAGGGTGTCACCAGGATCGAGAATGCCGGGCGTTCCATTATCAATAAATATCTGCACCGTCTTCTGTGAATCCACCAACGGCAGGTTGCCGACAATATCTAACGTTGGATCATTGGCCACCGGAGTTGCAGGATCGTCTGACGGCTGTTCGGGGAAGGCACCACCACTGGTTCCGCTGCCATTCACGAATCCCTGGTTGGAGATGATAGTGCCATTGATCACATTGCTGTTGATGGTGACATCAAAGATCACGATAGCCACATTATCGGCCGTCGGGTCGGTATCGGCACGCATAAAGCCCGGCGTTATATTCTCCGGAGCATTAATGAGCATGCCGTCTTGTAAAACGCTGACACCGGGCGCGGGGTCGGCCACCGCAACCCCGTTCAAGGTGGTGCCGTTGGCGACATAAGTTGTGTTCGCAGGTATCTGATCGCGCAGTGTCGTATTCACGGCGTTTTCAGTACCAATATTCTTGATCGTGATGGTGTAACGCAGGGTATCGCCAGGCTCCAGCACGGCGGGATCACCCGTCAAATCCTGCGACACCTTTTGTACCTGCATGACCGGCGCCGATCCGATCAGGGTTGTTGTGGGATCTTCATCGCCGAGAACAACAGGGTCATCGGCGCCGTTTACATTGGGATCGTCACTGTCCAGGGTGGTGTAATCGGTAATAAATATTTGCGACTGATTCAATACTACCGTGCCATTGGCTATCACTGGCACCAGTGTTATTTCGAATTCAATGACCAGACTGTCATTGCTGCCACCCGCGGCATCCAGATTCAGGTTGCGCACATCCAGCAGGCCGGTACCCAGAGTGCCGCCATTGACATCACTGTTACTGCTATCCGCACCGGCCGGGATTGCAATTATGTTCAGGGTTCCCGGGGAAAATACGGCACTGCCGCCGGAAAGCCGGTCGACCTCGTCGGTGAATGTGAAATTGTTCAAGGTTATGCTGCTTATATTGCGCACGGTGATCTGGTAGCGCAGGGTGTCGCCGGGCGAGGCATTGGCACCAGGATTTTGTCCCGTATTTACATTGATTACGGTTTTGCGAAACTCGAGGACCGGGACCTCACTGTTTACCGTCAGCGCATCCTCATGGTCGAGCACGCCGGGTGTACCGTCTGTAAGCGTGCGCGTATAGGTGCGCGTTTCTCCTGTCGCGCCGGACCCGGCGGTATCAAGACTGTACCAGAGAGTGGCCCCGGCAATGTTGGTCATCGGCGTGCTTTGTATATTGTCGTTATCGGCGACGGCCTGATAAGTCACGATCAAACGATTACCAGCGTCGATCGCTGCCGCGGCCGATTGCATGGTAAACGTCAGCGTACATGTTGGTGCCGGATCAAAACTGGTAACGTAATCTGTTCCCTCCACTAGCGAGGTAACGAGAGTTGTTCCATTGGACAAATAAATACCTGCAGTAAAAATCGACGGCGGTGTATCACACATGCCGCCGGGTGCGGTGTTCGGTAATTGATCGGTAATGGTCAGATCCCAGGCGGTGCTGGTACCTGTGTTTTGCACGTTCAGGGTAAAGGTGGCGGGGATACCAAACTGCGCCTGCGCCGGACCCGACTTCTCTAGTGTTAGTGTATCCGGCTCAACAATGGTCATATTGGCAGTGGTATCCGCTCCCCCGGCTAACTGGGTGGCGACATTGTCGTTCACCTGGTTAAAGAGGTAGCTCGCCGTATTATTGAATTGCAGACCCGCCACATTGGTCGCTGTATCCGCCACCGTGACAGTGATATCAATTTGAATCTGTTCGCCTGCCGGGATATCGATTCCGTTAGCGGTGTCTGCAATCACCAGGCTGCTGGCGGTGCCGGTGTTCACTGGTGTCCAGAACTGCGACCCGGATACGCGACTGACACCGACAAACAGCAGATCGGCAGCCGAGGCCGAAAGATCATCCACAATGACGACATCGTGCAACGCCACAGGCTGCGGAGTGTTGGGCACGGTTATGCGGTAAGCGAAGGTTTCGCCAATAGTGACATTCAGTACCGCCGGGTTTTGCTTGCTTAAGGGGTTGGGCGCTACGGAGGTCAGGGTGATCGAGGCAGTGTTGCTGACCCCGTAAATTTCACGCACGCCGTTTATGCCGCCTAACGAGGGAACCGCTTCATCATCGAACGAGTAATAGTTTTGCACTTGCGCCTGATTGGTCATGACAAAGGCAGCACCCAGATCGGCATCGGCCTGCACCTGATACACCAGACGCAGGGTGTCACCAACCGGAATCGTGTACTGATTGGCAGTGCCCGTATCGAAGTTCCAGACAGCAACACCAGTGCCGGCATCATACGTTGGCGCAAGATTTGGCAGCACGGTCGGCCCGTTTACCAGCGTCATGCTGGTGACGGTAATGGTTGCTACGCCGTTTCTTAATCCCACGGGTATCACATCTTGCAGCACCACGTCGTAAGCCGGTGCAGTGCCCGTATTCTGGATATCGACCGTGTAAGTGACGATCTCGTTGGCATCAATCACCGTATCCCCACCGGCAGGCGCGGCAGACTTGCTAACCGTCAGGTTCGGCTGTACAACATTGATCGTTTCGCCGGCCGTTTGTGTCGGCGCCGGAGCTCCCCCGGCAATGTAATCCAGGCTGACGGTATTAGTGAGCGCAATATTATTGACCTGCGGATGTACAAGATTGAGCACCCTGGCCCGATAGATGATCACGATGTCGTTATTGCCAGCATTGTTGTCGCCAGCGTTGATGACCTGACCAAGATCCCACGTAACCGTGGTGGACCCCGTGGTCGCATCGCCAACCACTACGGCACCGGCAAAATTCGAGTAAGTAAAGGGTGGGCTCGAGGTATAGGGTGCGGTGGTATCACCATTCACACTCACCGTGCTTTCGTATTGCAGGCCCTGCGGTAACACATCTGACAGGACAATGCTTGTGGTCGTGCCTTCGGGCAGGGTCAGGCGCAATTCATATTCAACGATATCGCCGATTCGAACATCCGCGCCGGCAATGTAGGTATCGTTTAAGTGGGTCTTGCCGATGCTGGCGGGAAGCACGGTTATGGTGGCTGTGACTGTTGTCTCGTAGTCGTTAATAGCATCACCGGCATTGGGAATGGCGCCGTTACGCATGCCCAGTGTGCTGCCATCGGCGCCAATGGATCCGCTGCTATTTAGCGCCGTATTTTGATCCGGCAGGCTTTGCCAGCTGGCTTGTAAGGTATTGCTCAGGACTTCTTGCGGTTCAACATCAATATCGACGCTGACGGTAAAGGTAAAACTGATACTGGCGCCCGGTGCGATAGCGTAATCGGGATTGGTTGCGTTCCAGCTGAAGATTGGACTGTTGGCGCCAAGGGTAATGGTGTCAATCGTGTCCGGTGGGTCAGTACCGCTAACGCTGTTAAGAAAGGTTAACTTGGTGCCAACAAGGTTATCCATTACACGCAGGTTATAGGCGGTCGCGGTACCGGTATTGGTGGCAGTCACGGTGACCGTCAGCACATCGCCGGCGTCGGTACTGGCGGCCGAGAACGACTTGGTCAAGGCGATTTGTGGTTCACTGACAACGGCATTGTTGCTGGCAAAATTCAGGGTAACCGTGTTATTGGCTTCGTCGACATAACTCACCGTGGCATTGGTGGCCGGTGTACCATTGCTGATGTCATCAGTGTCATTGGTGACGACTGTGTTTTCCACCCGGGCGATAAAGCTGACTGGAAAGGTAAATCGTGTACCGGTGGCTGTCGTCAGCTCCTGGTCACCGAAGCTCCATTCCACATAATCATTGCTGCCGGTACTGGTACAGGTTGGCGTAATGGTACCACCGGGAACAAATCCGGCACTGGCGTAAACACCAGTACCAAGATTGATTGCGGGTGCCTCAATACAGCGAACCCCCGCGGGTAGTTCATCGCGAATCACAAAGTTGCGTAATCTTGATACCGGTATCTCCGTCGTTAACTGGTACTGCACTTCCTCGCCGATAGTTACTGGTTGCGGCGGACCGCCCACCGCCGTGTTCGACAGAGCCAAGATTGCTTTGGGTTGAGTTATCAACGGTAGAATCTGCACCGTTGCCTGTACGGCCGTTGTGGTATACACACGCGCGCCGGCAATGTCACTGTTCGGTCGCAGCGGTGCTGTCTGGTTGCCAAAGTCGCCATCCAGGCTGTCGTAGATCATGGTCACTGTATTGGTCAGCAACTGCAGCGGGGCAATGGCATCATCCGGATCAACGCGGTAATAGAAGGTGACTGTTGAGCCGGGATCTACCCTTAACAATGGTGCACTATGCGCATGGGAGAAGGTGATTTCGGCTGGCGTGGCATTACCAATAATGTTGTCACTAATAGAACCTTCATCGGCATCGGCGCCATCTACCAGACCATCACCATCATTGTCCAGGCCATCACTACCGAACGGTGCGATTAACATCAGGTCACTGCTGTCAAGCACGTCAGTTGAGATAATGTTATAGGCTGGCGCCCGTGTCACTCCGCCGCTGCTCGACTGGTTTGTTAAGCGAATGCGGTAAACGTAAGAGTCATTGGTGTCACCATCACTGGCCACCGTCACAAAGTTGCTACA
This sequence comes from Acidiferrobacterales bacterium, assembly GCA_036446455.1. Taxonomy (GTDB): domain Bacteria; phylum Pseudomonadota; class Gammaproteobacteria; order Acidiferrobacterales; family JAJDNE01; genus JAZFSZ01. The sequence goes on along the minus strand of JAZFSZ010000111.1, from coordinate 48,417 downwards.
GGCCGCGCCGACGCCATAAAGCGTTTCGTTACAGACCTCTTTGACCACGGAAATGCTGGGCTCGGTAACTATTAGATCAACGCGCCGCACCGATGCCTGGGGATAACCCACAGTACCGGGGCCAAGATTGAATACTTCTTCCACACCCATCGCATTGCGGAATATGGCCTCGAAATACGAATTAAGTACATTACGGCTGGTGGCGGTGTGTTGATTGGGCGCGGCCACGCTGTCGATCGGATCATTCAGTATTCGCGTGGTTACGTCGACGCGGAACCATTGATCCTTCACCGTAATGCGTTCCGCCGGCACAATCTGGTTAAACGTCCAGTCGATCCATCCCTCATCGGGTGCTACCAGCCCGGGTGGATTGAGGCTGATACCCAGCACCGTGGAATCGCTTGTCAGCGTCGGGTCCGTCGAAGAAATGTAGCCCTGGCCGTCCGGCAGCTCATCAACCACCTGGATGTTCTGCACAGCGATATAAGTAAAGCCCGGTGTCTGGAATCCGAACCAGCCACCGGTGTCGATATGAAAAGTGCACTGCTCGCCAATTTGTACATTGGTGTCTGGAGAAGAAGGCGGTGGATTGTTTTCGGTACAGACACCGACTTGTGATTTCTGTAAGTTAAAACCAAGCACGCGTGCGCGAATTCCATCGAGCGAATAATTGTTAACTGTGCTGCCAATTGGGTCGGACGGCACCGGGTATGTCAGTGGCGTGCCGTCACTCAGCCTGACCTCAGCCACCACATCGGCGCGGAAGGTCAGATCATCTGCCGTTGAAGCAAGATTCTTAATCACTTCGAAATCAAGATTGCGTGTCGCACCCGGCGCGATCACACCACTGGTACATTCATAAATCGTCGCCGTCGCTGGTACCGGAGCCGGGAGATTCCACACCGGGCGTGGTGGTGGATTGCTGGTCACGGTACAACTGCCCGGCGCCGTCACGATAGTCATGGTTTCGCCAAAGCTGACATAGGTAAAATGATCATCTGCATCATGACCACCGCTATTGGTTAGCTGTACACGCAGGGGTAGCGGCTGCGCAGGATCGTTAGTCAGAATAAATATTAGCGCGGCGCCCGAGATATCGATATCAATGTCTTCCGGCGAAGGCGTGAAATTGTCGTTGAAGGGGTAACTGGACGCCTGTTGAATGGTGCCCGGACTACAAAACTGCTCGAACGTGACATAAAGTTGATTGGTTAACGTCGGCATGTTAATCGGATCGTCGACACCGGCGGCTTCTTCGCGAATATCCAGATCGGCCTGTTTGTCATAGAAATCTGAATTGACCATGACAATTCGGAAAGTCACCACCAACTCATCGCCATTGCGTAACATATTAAACTGGTCTGCGTAGTTTGCGTGGGTGGTACTGCTGGTCAGTATAAAAGTGGGTGACGTATTCAGTAGCGGGTCGATATTCTGGTTGGTCCAGGTGATGGTGTCTGTCATACCCGCGTAAGCACCGAATAGAGGGGTCACCGCAATCGTCGGCGTGAAAGTTGAATCGACGACGTAATATGTCGGGCCGGTGGGCAATACATCATTAAGCTGAATGTTTTTTACGGTACCGCCGGTGTTGTTAGTAATGGTAATGGTAATGGTGCCTTTGGTGCCCACCGGTTGCGCGGTATTGGTACCGGTGATCTGGCGCTGAATCTGCAGTCCGCTATTAGTCACCAGCGTTTCCAACGTTGCAGACGCGGTACCGGGTGACGCACCCGTCGACGTATTTGTGATACCCCCATCGGGGCTATTTACTTCGCAACCCCATTCAATGCCGGAGGCGGTGTTGGTCTGATTATTACAGGAGCTTGTTATCTTGCCGACGAGGTAAACACGCGCCACGCCACCCGCGGGCACATCCACGAAAGCGCCCGGTTCGTCATTGCCCGGATTACCAAAGGGATCATCCACTGCAAAATCTGTGATTGAATTGCTGGCCACAACACAGGGGCTGCCGCCCGGAAGCGCACCGTTGTTGTTGGCCACGGCCAATGCTGTACCTTCTGTTGGGCAGGCATAATTCACCGACATATTGCCGGCGGTCATCAGATCATTGAATTTAAGATCCTGCATGGCCGCCAGGCCACCGTTGCCGATTTCTATCTGCCAGATAATGTCGTCATTGGTGTTGCCATAAACCGGATCGGAATAACCGCCTTGCGCCGCATCCACATTACGTCCGGCCTTGGTAACGCTCGGCACGGGTTCGCGCAGCGGCAGTAGTTCTTGCCCGGTGCTATCCGTTGTTCTCGGGTACAGGGTTGAATTGCATCGTTCGTAATCAAATGACACGGTGGCTTCGATTAACCTGCTGGCTGACACGAGACCTTCTTCGGTCCCGGTAATGCTTCTTACCTGAAATACAATTTCGTAGGTTCTTGGAGTATTGTGATTCTGTGCCTTATCGAGTGAGGCCAGCTCAGGCATTTCGGCAGGTGTCCAGGTCAAAACAGAACCTGTTATCGATGGATCACCCGTTGCGGAGCCGTTGAAGGTCGTGGTGCCCGCAATATATTCGAGACCGGATGCACCAAGGTCTTCGGTAATGGTAACGTTTGTGAATGGCTGGGCGGTGTCATTGGTAACAATGATGTGAATCTCGCCGATACCACACAGCTCACAATAACTGGCGGCAAAATCGTGTGAAATAATATTGAAAGTGGAGGGATCGTCAGTGCAATTCGGATGTGATGCCAACGCCGTCGCGGCAGGCAGTAATAAACCGAAGCCAAGCATAAAGCCTAGCGTTAGAATTACTCTGAGATAACCCCGGATTCGCGGCACAATCTGGCTCCATGCACTCATACCGAAAATGATCCATGCACCGGAAAGAAGGCACATGGAAGTCTGCCTTCTTTTTCTATAATTGGCTCTAATGAGCTACTTGAGAACGCCATTTTTTTACTAATTCAGCGCTTTCCCGACCCCGCTTTACCAATAGCAAGTACGCATTAACCCCTGGATCAATATATTAGGATTATAGGTTCTGCGTCAGCAGCATATGCACATTATCCGACGCGACGCCTGAATCGTCCGGCGAACAGAAGGAGTCCGTACCTTTACACACCTTTTGTCTGGTATTTTCTACCGTCGGTTCCGCAGTGCTGTCAGGAACAATGTCAGTGACTGGCAGTCGGTCAGGACTAACTTCTGTGTTGCAGACCAATCTAGGCAGGCAGGAAATCAATAGGATAGGTAATGGTGACTGCGTTGACTTTTTTCCTGCCAAAATTGAATAACTTCACGCGTTGCGCAATCTTGCGTTCCAGGACCGGCGCCTTAAGGCTGCTGGAGATCACCTTGCACATTGTTACCTGACCTGACGGCGCAATGGTTAGTTTCAGAACAATCTTGCCTTGTAGCGTTGGATCCTTGCGCAGCGCGCGATTGTAAAGACGATAGAGTGCGCTCTTGTTGCGATCAAAAACGATTTGAATTTCCTCATCAGTACGTGATGCCTTGCCCGAGCCGACGATACGACGATCCGCACTCGCGGCGAGGGAATCGGCCAGACCACTGCTTACGCGACTGGTACTGCGCCCGGAAAGCGTACTGCCACCAGTGCCGCGACTCAAACTCGATGTTACGATGCCACCGCTACCGGTCTCAGCGCGCGCAGTAACAATTGAACGCTGTAGATTCGATGCCTGCCTGCCGGCCGTAGCGATATTGGCCTGCTTACCCAGCTTGTCTTCAAACGCGTTTTGCTTGAGGCTTTCGAAAGTATCGCTGAGCGCCAATAGTCCGCTTTGTTTCGCTCTGTCACGCGCGCGCTGTTGCTTCCGGGTTTTGGGCTCCGGGGCCTTCTTGCGCGCTGCGAGATCCTTCTTGTCTATCTTTTGCTCCTGCGGGACTTCTACTGGCTGCAACTTTTTTTGCCTTTCCTGCAGCAGCATCGCCATCCGTGCTGGTAATTCAACTTCTTTGGTTTCTACCTCGGGTAACACCAGCGTTCCAATACCGATACCCAGCAACAAGCTGAACAAAAGAACCAGTGTTGATACCCGTCGCAGTCGACGATCCTCTTCGGTGCTTCCTCCCCAGGGCAACGACATGGAACGATAAAAAACGTCGCCTTTCCGTGCCTGGAATCCTTTTTCTCTGACTTCGCGCCGGTAGGCCTCCAGAGCCTGGCGGCGCGTTTTCTTTTCTTGTGCTTCGAATTTCGCACGTAGTTGATCGTAATCCTGTACTGCCTGGATGACCTGTGCGCGTGCTTTTTTCAGTTCATCTTTGAGTTTACCGACTGCTTTACGATATTCATCCGATTCCCGCTGGATACGAACCAGCGCTTCTTCGTATGAATTCTTTTTTAGCGCATTACCTGAAAAAGGATCGCTGCCACCAACACCCCGGAGTTCATGCAATGCCTCCTGCAACCTGGACAGAACCTCAACGCGGGATTGCTGATCATCATAATCTCGCAATGTTGTGTCGAGCTCACGCACCCGACGATCCGCCTGCTGCAGTTTCTCCCTGGCTTCTAGCAGCACGTTCTCTATTTTTTCGACTCCAGATGTCACCATCAGGGGGATTCTTTCTTGAACTGAGATGCTTTCTGGACGACAGCCAGGTTAATAGTTTGATAACCAGCAAGAGTGCAGGAGGTCATGATCTTTTTAAGCAATTTAAAAGGAATCGCACGATCGCCCATGATCGTGACCTCCTTTCTGGCAGAATTTTGTCTTGTACGAATGCCTGTCGTGCTCTGCATAATGCGCCCCAATTCATCGCGCACCGCCGGTACAAAGGATAAATTCCTCTCAACGATCTCTGCGCGCAGGGCAACCAGTTTTCCCTGCACTAGCACCTGGGTTTCAGTTACCAACACCACAACCGTTTCTTCCGGCTTTATCTCGGAAATCGATTCGGGCAATATAACCTGATCGGGACTGGGTAAGTCCTGTGTCTGGGCTGAGTTGGTCAACAGAAAAAATACCAGGATGGTAAAAATATCCATGAGCGCCACCAGGTTGAAACCCGGCGTACGTTTGGCGCGTTGCTGGGCGCGGCCCATTCTTTTCATGCGACGTGTTTCTTTCATCGCCCGCTACCTTTTGCGCCTTTTACTGGATGGCGCATCACCAATAGAAATCTGTGGGAACAACTCTATTCTCTGTACGTCCAGTCCCTGAATAACCTCGGCCGTTCCTATCGCGTCCATCAATTTCACCAGCACCGCATATTGGATATCGGGTTCCAGCAAGATGATGGCGTCTCTCTTCCCTGGGTATCTCTTTTTGATCGCCATCAATACTTTGGACATTTCCTTGACGTTATAGCCCTTGTTCGTATTACGAATTCGCTTTATCAGCCTGCGTCCGTCACCAATCTCAATTCTATTTTCCCGGACGACCACTTCAATCCTGATTTTTTTCTTGTCGGCCTCACTCAAGGCGGCAACCGAAGGCAAGTTCAGCTGCAGAATAGTGACCTGGGAAAATACAGCAGATATCAGCAGGAACGGCACCAGTACCACCATCAGATTCATGAACGAGGTGATATTCAGTTCCGGCGGTTCCTTGTCACGGCCATAATGTTTGCGTCGTGCCATCTTCTATCCTTTCTTTCCGACTTCACCAATCAGATTAAGCGTTTTCACAGACGCCATCTCCAGGTTGTCCACAACCTCTGAAGTCTTGGTGGATATCACCGCATGAAACAGCAACAAGGGGATACCAGCCATGAGCCCGAATGCAGTGGTATTCATGGCAACGGAAATACTGGCGGATAATAAATCGGCCTTTTCTGCCGGGTTGGCTCCGGCAACTGCAGTGAAGGCCGCGATCAAGCCCATAATCGTGCCCAGCAGACCCAACAAAGTGGAAATGTTGGCAAACAACGCCAGATAGTGTGTACGCTTCTCGAGAATCGGTATTACCTCCATCATGCCCTCTTCCATGGCGATTTCGATATCATCCCGTCGCCGTACACTTCCCTGGCGCGCGAGCCCCAGATTCAGAATTTTACTCACGGGTGTATCCGATTCCTCGGTATAGGCCAGGGCCTCCTCGAATCGCCCGTGCTCCAGCATGGGCTGAACCTGCTCCCAGACCAATATGCTTTCGCGGCGCGCCTTCGAAATGGCGATGTAGCGTTCAATAGCGATGGCAATACCGAATGCCAAAACCGCCAGAATGGGATACATAAATGCACCCCCCGTCTGGAAAAATCGTATAAGGGAATAGATGAACTCCATGGTGTGCTCCTCTTGTATACTCTGCTAACTTAATGACTTACGTCTACAAACCGGCTGTCTACCAGCAAACTATTTACTTAAATCATAATAATTCAATTGCCGCACGAACTCTTCCTGATCGACCACTTTCATTTTTTCGTTTAACAAATCTTGCGAAAGGTCTATTTCGGAATCAACATCTGAATCCTTCCACGGAACGATATACAGGGCCTTTGGCAACTCGCGGTTACCGATAATCGACATGCCGCCAACTTCCACTACTTTCTCTTTAGAACCCGCCGCCCCTGCCGGTAACGCCAGTAACAAAGCCGCGAAAACTGTTGATACCGTATAAAATCTCACGTCTATTTCCCCCTGGACTTTTTGTCCATGCGCCTTTTCAGATCTACGATCCACAACCCTACCTTTTTATCCTCCTTACCGGTAAGACTCCGATATTTTTTATAGTTCCGGATTGCACATTGCAGATCTTGCAAATAGATATCACACAATATTCCCAGATTGCGGTAGGGAAGACTGTATCCGGATTTATTATTAATACTTTCCATATAAGCTTTCTTCGCGCTGGCGAATTCACCCAGCTTTCTGTAGACCAGCCCCAGTTCATTAAAGGAAATGGCGCTTTTCGGATCAATCTGCGTTGCAGTCAGGAAAGCTTTTTTGGAAACATCAAACCTTCCCATTTCCTTATAAGCGATACCCAGATTAATATAGGGCCCGGCCCGCCTCTCGCTGTCGCGAATAATCGTTTCCAGCGAAACAACCGCATCGGAATACTTTTTCTGCTTCATTAGCTCAAGCGCGGCCTTATAAGCTACTTGATTGAATTCGACCCGGGGTGTCACCTTTCCGGGAACCGGTGTTGCTGTGCTGGCACAAGCAGCCAACAACACCATCAACATCAAACCCGCCATCGATTTAGCAATGAAATTGTAACGGAAATGCCATTTGGTTATGGGGCCATTTATCATTCCACCTCCCACCAGTTATCGGCTTGATACAACATAAGCTTCACCGACCTCCGTCTTGGCGTATTGAATGGGTAGCAGTTCCCCGAGCTGGTTAATACTCCTGTCGATCCATTCGTTATAGATGCCACGCCTGAGCAACTCGATATTTTTTTTGTGCAGCGAAATTGACTTTTCTTCAAACGGGTAGGCTTGCTCCTCTAGCAGGATATCGTATTGTTCCAGTTCCAGCTTACTCAGGTTTCGTGGCCGATCGGATTCCAGGATTGACTGCGTGAGATTGTAGTAGATATCCGCAATTCGATAAGTTGCCGCGACCGTAACATCTGCCACACCGTAATCCAGCATGGCAGAAAATACTTTCAATGATTTTTCCATGGACCGTTTTTTTCTGGCCATGCTTCTTTTAAGTGGAAGCGTCAGACGTATTTTTTTGTACTGACGCACCAGAGGTTCCGACAACTCAAGTGTCGCCATTGCTGCCAGATAACGAACGCGATCCGTGCGCTTGCCACCCGCCCGCTTATCCACTTGTACTATTTGGCGTAACACAGCCTCATATTGACGGCGATTGTTGGTCTTCTTGTACAAATTCGCCAGACGGTCCCTGGCTTCTATCGATTGACTGATGGGTCGGGGGTAACTCTTGATAAATTGCAGGTAGGACACAATAGCAGCACGATTATTGTTAGCACGCTCGTACAGCTCCGCTGCCCGGTAAGTCGCCTCACGGCGCAATTTGGGCTCTGCGGTTGACACACGAATTCGATCAAACTCGATAGCCGCCAACTGCCATTGGTGGTTTTTCTCATAGGCAACTGCAAGCTTTTCTGTCACATCGGCCTGGTGTGGATTCCTGCGATACCGATTGCGGTAGGCTTCAAATATGCGTGCGGCCTGATTCCAGTCTTTCAGCGTGATCAGAACGGCACCGGCATCGTAATCGGCCGCCATGCGTATTTTTGAGGCTGGCGCCAACTGCCCCACACGCAAATAATTCTTCACTGCCACGCGCAACTGCCCGGACTTTTGATGGGCCTCACCCTGTTTATAGATCGCCGCTGCCAGGCGCTCGGTCAATGCATGGCGATCGTTGGATTGTTTTGATAAATGCTTAAGCGCTTCCTGGTAGGCCTTCTCGGAATCTGGAAAATCTGCCATATCGAATGCGGAATGTGCAACCACGGTCCATGCAGATCGCAATATCTTTGGGCTGGCTCCCGGATACTGATCAATCACGCGCTGCGACAGTTTCCGGGATTCCGCGAATTCATTACGTTTAAACTTGTCTACTGCCGCTTGATTCAGTACACCTGCTGCCTGTTTGTGCTTTGGATACGTATCCACGAAGCGAATCGAACTGAGAATGGCGCGTTGCGCAATAGCGGCTTTTTCCTCTTTTCCAGCTTGCCGCGCATGCGCCCGGTGCGCCAACACAGCCGCATATCCAGCCTCGCCCGATTTTTCGTGTTGAGGATACTGGTAAGCCGTTTTCTCATACTCCACTGCTGCGACAGAAAAAGTTCGATTGTCGAACAAGAGCTCAGCCATCAGGAAGTTCATTTTCGGTGCCTGGCTGTCTTCGGGGAAAGATTCGAGATACTTCCGATACCAGACAATTGCTTCCTTGTGATGGTTTGGTCCACGTCGTTTTTGTGACAGGGCATGAAAATGACTGGCCAGTTCGATCAGGTTTTGTTTGATAAAGGCAAGCGCCTTGGGGGAACGATTGATATCGTGGTTTTTCCAGTAATTGCTGTCGAGTGCGTAAATGCGCGCATGCTCACGTTTGGCATCGATGACGAGCCTTGGGAACCCTCCTTTTTTATATACGTCAATCACGCGTATCTGGAACACGGGAGCCTGTTCGTGCAGTGGGTTGCGTTCAACGAATGCGGCATAGGTTTTTGCTGCATCGGTGTAGCGCCGCTTGAGCAGATAGTGCTCCCCCAGGTCCGCGAATAGCATCTCCTCGTAGGGGCGCCGACCGCGCTTTTGAAAGTACCCGTCAATCGCTTCGGAACCACCAAGATAGGAAAAACTGAAACTTATTACACGCAAGGTATCGTCAAACCGCTGGCGTTCAATGGTACCGAAGTTTTCTACCGCCGCACGTCCACCAGCGGCCTTTCTATCGATAAGCTTTATAAAAGAACCAAGACCTTCCTCGTAACGGCTTTGCTTGAAAAGTGACCAGCCATGTTTGTACAGGGACTGATCGTAGAATCTGGATCGGCGACCGGTGTTGAGGACGACGCGATACGCATGCTCCGACGCCCGGTATTTCCTGTGTACAAACAGCACTTCACCGCGACGAAACTGTACTTCGTCGATTAACGACGTATAGGGGTATTTTCTGATGATGCGGTCCAGTGTTTTCATGGCCTGGTCCTGCTGGCCGCGGATACCATAAGCCCGCGCCAATTGATACAACACCTGATCGTTTTTGTCGTAGTCAGGGTATTTATTAAGTAATTTCCGGTAAATGGAGATGGCTTCCCTGGAGTTGGCATCGTCTTGTAACACCTGTTGCTCCATTCTGTTACCCGACGGGAGCAGGCCGAGCTGATTTGATGCCAATGAATCCGCAGGTGTTGCAGCGCTTCGTTTTTCGATGGATTGTATCGATTCCGCCTTTTTCTTCGATTTCACATCCGGCGGCTTCTTGTCAATCAGTGAAGTGACTTTAGTCTGCCCTGGTACGGCACTAACAGGTAGTTGAGCGGTATCAAAATAGACGTTTTCAACCAATTGAATCTTGAGATCGGCCAGACGTCTAAGCGCTTGGGGTGTCATTTCTGCTTCCGGTGTTTGCTCGAGAAACTGTTTGTATCCAGCAATCGCCTTTTCCAGCCCGCCTTCAATGCGCTCCTCTTCGACAACGATTTTCTTGCCCTTAAGGCTGCCGATGCTGCCTCCTGACTGCCATGAGCTACTGCCACTGGTACAACCGTGCAACAGCACCAGTGCGACAAACAAACCTGTCACCGATTTGATTCGACTCATTTTACTTTCGCCTTTCACTTGATTCAGTCTTCTCTAGCTCTTTATTCTTTTGACTGCGTAACGCATAGTCATAACTTTCCGCCAACGCAAAGCGCGCCTTGGTGCGATAGCGCTGCAAGCGCTGCTTTCGACGATGCAGCTCACTAATGGCGCGCCGTTCCATATATTGGCCCTGATGTGATTTCAAACCCGTGATTTTTATTTTCAGGTAGTCCAGGCGAGCTTCAAGATCAGTCAGCGCGCGATTGTAGCCCTGATAACTTAGCGCTGCCTCCGATTTGGTGCGCGCCAACATGGTCAGTGTTTTTCTGGTATTTCCAATCGCCTGGCCCAGTTGCCGCAGGTGCTGGTGTGCCAGAGACAAGCGATTTTCGTATTTGGTATTAATTTGCCAGTGGAGCAAACCCGTCAGGCGCTGGTGTTTCTCCCTCAGCATTCTGACTCCCTTTTGATCTCCAACGCGAAGAATCTGCGATTGAATCCGTTTCAGTTGACGCAACATACGCTTTTCTTTTGCTGTCGCCAGCGCCATAGGGTCGCGCTTGCGTAACAGTATCTTGATTTTTGATGCAATCTCGGTGTGTCGAGTTGCTATCTTCCCGAGCCGCCGATCAAACCGCTGCCAGGTGTGCTCAATATCTGGAAGCAGTGGGGCATAATAGTTTCGTCGCACACGCAAAAGGTCACGATAGGCAGGTATTTCAGCACGCCAGTGATCAATATTATCGCCAAGATCGTGAAGATCGCGGAAATTGCGGTACGATTCATTGAATGCATGCCCTGCCATCAGCTCGCGCATGTATCGTGTCTCCGGGGCACCCGGCAGCTTGCGCAGCGCGAACAACCATTGTTCGTTTGTTCTGGCCTCGTCTCGCAACATGGCTTGCAGTAATTTACCTTCTCGAATACTTCGAACAGAATCATCAATTCGATCAATTGCATGATTAAATTTGTTGACCGCTTCGCCATAGAGTACGGCAGACCGACCGTACGCCTTGAGTTGGCCAAAACCGTAGGGCGCCGCCAACATTGCTTCCTGTACCGCACTATCGCTGATGTCCCGTTTCCGCAACATCATCCAGGGAACAAGGGCCTGCTCGTAATCATTTTGCGCAGCATCACTCCAACCTACCCATAACAATGCCTTGTTGGAAAATGGCCCCTGTAACTGAACGCGCTCAAAGTAGGTGCGCGCTTTTGCTGCTTTCCTGGCGTTTAACAGGGTAAAGCCCAGGATCAGATTGGCTTTGTCCCGTAGTGCGCCCTGAACCCGATCTTGCGACGTCTGTACCCCGACCTTGTCCAGTAACCGGAATCCGGAAACGATTTCACCGGAACCAATCAGGGCAATGCCGTAATTATACGGCGCAAAACCTGCCAGGGCTGGTTCGTTGTACACAGGCTGTAGCGCTGCGACCGCCTCTTTATGCCGTCCCAGTGCAATCAAACACTGGCCACGAAGCAAAGCTGCCTGCAGTTGCAGTTTTCGTGGCGCCGCAGAGCTTATCTGCTGCAGATTCTCAAGCGCCGCGCCGTAGGAAGACTTGGTATAGGCGACTCGTGCGAGACGATACGCTGCACGATCTCGTATTGACCGGTGCACACTATGATCGAGCAACCGTTGCATGGCACGGCCCACCTTACGATGCATGCGATAGGACAACTCAATATCTGCAACTAATAATTCTGACTCTTCTTTGTGATAACTCAGCGAGTCACTCTTCGGATCATCCAGGGAATAATGTTGTGCCAGTTCTGCATCAAGACGCGTGACCGCAGCAAAATGATTATTCTGTTCCGCATAAAACAACGCTTCACCAAAGAACAGGTCTCGAACATTTCCTTTGATCTTTTTGTCTGCCGCACCAACGGTTACGGGATAAAAGCTCGCAACAACAATGCTCAGTAATAGAGCAATCGCACCGCACAATATGCGTAATTGATTGTGACGATTTAATTGATGGCTGCTGCACATGAGGATAGATGCCTATCGGGATGAAGTACGCTTCGTTGTTCCTACCATTCCCTGATCTTGATAGTTGGCTGTCCCCCGTTACTGCTTATAACTCGTAGTTCGACCAGCTTGGGCCCAATTGCCTTCTCCAGCACGAAGGATGCGTGACGTGTATAAGTATTGTTACCTGAAGTGCGGCCACTGATCGTGACAACCAGTTGATGCTTGCCCACGGCAAGGTTACCGGTATAGAGTCGATGTACACCACGCTTGTGCAGGGCTTCCAGTTCACGGAACGTATAGATATATTTCTGAATCGGCCGGTTATCAAGCTTCAACTCGATAGCATCAAGACTGAATTTCGTACTGCTCTTCAGGGAAATAAATACCGAAATCTGGCTACTTGACGGAAACAGCAATTTTTCCTGCAGCAGCAACAGCTCGCGGTTAATTTTGATAACCTCTTCCTTGAGGCCCTGTACTTGCTCATCAAGGCTTCTGAATTCCTTTTCTTCTGAAGGCCGTCCAGACGGACTATTTTGTGCGTAAGTAAATGTGTTTAGAGCGAACAGCACCATCAGAACTCGACCGAATAGCTTTACCATGAATGTACCCCGTCGGGCGTTCACCCGAATAGAAGATAGACTCAAACCCGCTACCGCTTCTCTTGCAGGCTGACGGGTATTCAGATCAGTAGTATATGGCTCAATTTCAGGCCGGCATATGACTGTGCCGACGCGTTATCGGCTATTCTGTGCCGTTGGAGAATATCAACGCTTCCACTGGTCTTTCTGGGAGAAAATGGCAACTTTATCTGCGCTGGCGCTGGCACAGTGCCGGTAATCGGGCACATCAGATTACGCGCGGACATAAACCTGCGTTAACCAGGCAATCGTCTGATTCTCGTATTTCTTGCCAAAACCTGCATTTGTAATCCATGCCTCAATCATCTTTGGATCATGAATATAGCTGCGAAACTGAACTCTCAGCAGGAAAAATACCCCGGCCATAAATCTTGATCCAGCCCTCATAAACCAGCGATCCCTGGGGTAGATCAATGCGTAAACACGACGTGTACGCTCGAGGGATTTATGCACAAGTCCATCTGCATCGGGATAACAGCAGATAACTTTATCCAGTATCGTAATATCAACCGGTTCCAGCACCTCTTCCATGCTAACGAAATCATCCAGAATATAGCGAATGCGATCGGAAAGGCCCTTCTCTGCAGCGCCTGCTTCGGCTTCAGTGATCATCCGGTGAGACAGGTCAATGCCGACCGCACTGGCGGCACCATCTTCAATCAAGGTCTGGTGCAGATAGCCCACACCACTGCCGATTTCCAGCAGGCTGGCGTTCTGAAACCCGGCCTGACGCAGGCCTTCGACAAGTAGCTTTTGCGACGTCTCAAAACCTTTTTTCGCATAGCGCTTGCGGTAATTGCGCGCGAACAAGGAAAAGAACTTACCGGCACTGCGTGCCTCGGGGCAACAGCAACTCATGCCTCGATCGCCTTTTTCATGGCCTCACCCAGACCGGCGGGTGAACGCGCGGTGACTACACCGGCGGCTTCCAGTGCGGCGAATTTGTCATCGGCCGTGCCTTTGCCCCCGGCGATGATGGCACCGGCATGGCCCATACGTTTGCCTTTTGGTGCAGTGACGCCGGCGATATAGGCCGCCACCGGTTTGGTGACATTGGATTTAATATATTCCGCCGCCTCTTCTTCGGCCGTACCGCCAATTTCGCCAACCATTAATATAGATTCGGTTTTGGCATCGTTCTGGAACAACTCAAGACAATCGATAAAGTTGGTACCCGGTATGGGATCGCCACCGATACCAATGCAGGTTGTTTGTCCAAGACCCAAATCAGTTGTTTGTTTTACGGCTTCATACGTAAGTGTGCCGGAGCGGGAAACGATACCGACACTGCCGGGTTGATGAATCTCACCGGGCATGATGCCAATTTTGCACTCACCGGGTGTAATAATGCCAGGACAATTCGGGCCAATGAGACGGGCACCATTGGCCTTGACGATTTCCACCGCCTGTAACATATCAAGCGTGGGAATACCTTCGGTGATACAAACGATTAATTGTATCCCGGCATCGACGGCCTCGAGTATGGCGTCCTTGCAGAATGGTGCCGGAACATAAATGACAGTCGCTTCGGCACCAGTCTCATTTATGGCATCCTCTACTGTATTGAACACGGGCAATTCAAGGTGTGTGCTTCCACCTTTTCCGGGTGTAACACCGCCAACCATGTTGGTGCCATAGGCAATGGCCTGTTCGGAATGGAATGTGCCCTGCTTGCCGGTAAAGCCTTGACAGATTACGCGCGTATCTTTGTTCACCAGTACACTCATGCTGCTGCCTTGACTTGATCAATAATGGACCGGGCAGCTGTGGTCAAATCTTCTTCCGCATGCAACTTCAGACCACTGTCGTTCAGAATGCCGCGACCCCGGGCGGCGTTATTGCCAATCAACCGCACCACGACCGGCACACTAATGCCGACTTCTTCCACGGCGCCGACGATACCCTCGGCAATCATGTCGCAGCGCACAATGCCGCCAAAGATATTCACCAGCACCCCGTCGACGTTGGCGTCTGACAGGATGAGTTTAAATGCCTCGGCCACACGCTCCTTGTCAGCGGTGCCCCCCACGTCGAGAAAATTGGCCGGGCTGCCGCCGTGCAATTTGATCAGATCCATGGTGGCCATGGCCAAACCTGCACCATTGACCATACAACCGATGTCGCCATCAAGGGCGATATAACTCAGACCCCACTCCTTGGCCTCGACTTCACGCGCATCTTCCTGGCTCTTGTCGCGCAACACCATTAACTCCTGATGACGATACAAGCCGTTGTCATCTATATTGATCTTGCCATCGAGGCACAGGAGGCCCCCCGATTTTGTGACAACTAATGGATTGATTTCGACGAGGCTCAGGTCTTTGTCCTGAAACAGACGCGCCAACCCGTTCACCAGCCTGCTGAATTGTTTGATCTGATCATTCTCGAGCCCCAGGTCAAATGCCAGCTTGCGGCCTTGATAGGGTTGAATACCTACCATGGGATCAATACTGATATTCAGAATCTTCTCCGGAGTTTCGTGGGCAACTTTCTCTATGTCCATACCGCCTTCGGTAGACGCCATGATAACAACGCGGCATGTGGAGCGATCAATGACAGCACCAAGATAGAGCTCGCGTTCGATTTCGCACAGCTCTTCTATCATGACCTTATTGACAGGCAGACCACGTTCATCGGTCTGCAAAGTGACGAGGTTTGTGTCCAACATGGCAGCTACCGCCTGCACAGTGGCATCGGCATTGTCCACCAACTTCACACCACCGGCTTTGCCGCGACCACCGGCATGCACCTGCGCCTTCACCACCCAACGGTTACCCCCCAGTGCCGCTAACGCACTGGTCACCCCCTCTTTTTCCGTCACGATCTGATGCGCGGGTACCGGCATGCCATAGGCGGCAAACAGGTCTATGGCCTGATATTCATGCAAATTCATTTTGTCGGGATTTCCTCTGGAACTATTTCTTTTTGCGTTTTTTTTTGGCACCAATATGAATGGCATTGCCGTTCACGGCAAGTGCCGCCTCATGAAAGGCCTCGGACAGAGTTGGGTGGGCAAACATGGTTAAGCCGATGTCTTCACTGCTTGCCTGAAAATCCATCGCCAGCTTGGCCTGGGCAATCAATTCCGACGCCTGTGGACCGATAATATGCACGCCCAACACCCTGTCGGTAGCTGTATCGACCAGAACCTTTACCATGCCACCAGTTTCACCCAGTGCCTGGGCCCGGCCACTGGCTGCAAAAGGAAAACGCCCAACACGATAATCGCGTCCCGCTGATTTTAGCATCTGTTCGGTTTGACCCACCCAGGCAATTTCCGGTTGGGTGTAAATAACCGAGGGAATGGTATCGTAGTCTAATTCGGCATGCTGACCGGCGATCAGCTCGGCCACCATTATACCTTCCTTGGAGCCCTTGTGCGCCAGCATGGGACCACGTACTACGTCACCAATGGCGTAAACACACGGCAGGTTGGTACAACACTGGTTATCGACATGGATGACACCCCACTCATCCAGCAATAACCCGGAGTCTGATGTATTCAATCCGCTGGTGTTGGGTGTGCGTCCAACCGCCATGACAAGTTTGTCAAATATCTCCTGGTGCGTGCCGTCACTATCTTCATACTCTACGGTAACTTTTTTGCCACTTGTCTTGCAGCCAGTGATACGAGCGCCAAGTCGAATATCCATCCCCTGAGAGGTAAATTCCTTCATCGCATCACGTGCAATCTGTTCATCTGCAATCACCAGAAATTGTTCCTGTGCCTCCATCAATACAACCTCCGAACCGAGACGCCGCCAGACACTGCCCAGTTCCAGTCCAATGGCTCCGGCGCCGACTACCCCTAAACGTTTGGGTACTTCCTTGAATGCCAGGGCGCCACTGGAATCTACTATCCGATCACCATCCAGTGGCGCGGCACTGATTTCGCTGGAGACGGAGCCTGTGGCGATAATGATATTTTCGGCGGAAAGTACGTATGGCTTTTTCTCACCCGTCTCGTTTACTTCCACTTCGCGATTGGGGGCGAGCCTGGCATTGCCACTGATAAATTTAACGCCGTTGGATTTAAACAATCCGGCGACACCTTCGTTGAGACCGGAGACAATTTTTTGTTTACGCGCCATCATTGTAGCCAGATCCAGTTCAACGGAAACTGCTTTGACACCGTGATTCGCCAGATCATTTCTGGATCTTTCAAAATATTCCGATGACTCAAGTAGTGCTTTGGAAGGAATACAACCTACATTGAGGCATGTGCCTCCCGGTGTGGCCCTGCCCTTTTCATCCACCCAGCGATCAATACAGACCGTATCCAGTCCCAGTTGCGCGCAACGAATGGCGGCAACGTAACCTGCCGGTCCGGCACCTATAATTATAACCTGATGCTTATCTGTCATTGTCCACCTTCAGACACCCAGTATCAGGCTTGCCGGGTCCTCCAGGACCTCTTTGACGGTCATCAGGAACTGCACGGCGTCGCGTCCATCGACGATGCGATGGTCATATGACAGGGCGACATACATCATGGGACGAGCAACAATCTCGCCGTCTTCCACTACCGGGCGCTGTTCAATTTTATGCATCCCCAGAATTCCGCTCTGCGGTGGATTAAGAATCGGCGTGGAAAGCAGTGACCCAAATACACCACCGTTGGTGATGGTGAAGGTACCGCCGGTGATCTCTTCCATGGACAGTGAACCGTTTTGCGCCTTTTCGCCAAAGGTCTTGATGCTAGCTTCGATACTGGCCATTGACAGGGTATCGGCATCACGAAGTACCGGCACAACCAGACCGCGCGGCGAACCGACGGCAACACCAATATCAAAAAAGCCATGATAGACAATATCTTTACCTTCGATAGATGCATTCACTACCGGGAAACGTTTTAATGCCTCGACCACCGCCTTGACAAAAAACGACATGAAACCCAGGCGTACGCCGTATTGCTTTTCAAACTGATCGCGATATCTCGAACGTAACTCCATTACCAGCTGCATATTAATCTCGTTAAAGGTGCTGAGAATGGCAGCAGTCTGTTGTGCCTCAATCAGGCGTTCGGCGATACGAGCGCGCAGTCGTGTCATGGGCACCCTTTTTTGTGGGCGTTCGCCAGTTTCCATTGGCGGGACAGGCGGTGGTGTCTTATCGGCAGGTGCCGTGGGTGCAGGTGTTGGCGTCGCCTCTTGCAGATAATGCAATACGTCTTCTTTCAGCACACGGCCACCCTTGCCCGTACCCGAAATTTGCTGGCGATCCAGGCCATTTTCCGAAATGAGTTTCTTTGCCGAGGGTGTCAAAATGACGTCGTCTTGCGCAACCGTCGAGACAGTCATGGCCGTCACAACTTCCTTTTTCAGTGCCTCCGCGGGTGCGGCACCGGCCTCCATGTTGCCAATGACCTGACCGGAAACCACCACTTTTCCCTCCCCGCAAACAATCTCGGTCAATACACCATTTTCCAGTGCCGGGGTCTCAAACACGACCTTGTCAGTTTCGATATCCACCAGGTTCTCACCGCGCGTGACGCCATCCCCCGGTTTTTTATGCCAGGTCACAATCGTGCCGTCGATCACCGACTCCGGAAAATCCGCAACCCTGATTTCGATTGCCATGGCTAATTCCTTGACCTATTTATTCCCAATCCATCCTCGACCAGCGAATGCAATTGTTGCATATGAAACGCCGGATAACCCACAGCCGGTGCGGCCATTGTGGATCGGCCAGCGTATTCCAGCTGGCCGCGATCACCGATTGCGGCGCGCAAGTGATGTTGACTCGTGTACCAGGCACCCTGATTCTTGGGCTCTTCCTGACACCAGACAAATGTCTTCGCGTTTTTATATTTTGTTAATTCCTCGGTCATTTTCTCGTGGGGAAACGGAAACAACTGTTCTATTCGCACAATCGCTACATTTCCGAGTTTTTCCTTGCGGCGACGATGCACCAGATCGTAATAGACCTTGCCGCTACACATGATGATGCGCTCCACCTGATCCGGGTTGATGTCGCCTGCTTCCGGCAACAAGGTTTCGAATCGTCCTTGTGTCAGATCCTCAAGGCTTGAGGTTGCCAGCGGATGTCGTAAACCACTCTTGGGCGTCATCACAATCAGTGGTTTGCGACACCGGCGAATCATCTGGCGGCGCAACAAATGAAATATTTGCGATGCAGTGGTGGGCACGCACACCTGCATGTTTTCCTGCGCGCATAGCTGTAAAAACCGCTCGAGCCGGGCTGATGAATGTTCCGGCCCCTGGCCCTCAAAGCCGTGCGGCAGAAACATTACCAGGCCAGTCAAGCGATCCCACTTTTGTTCGCCGGCAGAAATAAACTGATCGATGACAACTTGTGCGTTATTGGCAAAGTCGCCGAATTGCGCTTCCCATATTGTGAGCGTCTCAGGATCGGTTGTGGCATAACCATACTCGAATGCCAGCACGGCTTCTTCCGAAAGTAACGAATTGGTCACTACGAATGTACCCTGGGAGTCGGACAGTCTTCGTAACGGGATGTAAGTAGTGCCATCCTTCTGGTTATAGAGAATGGCGTGACGATGGAAGAAGGTACCGCGGCCACTGTCTTGCCCTGACAAACGCACGTTATAACCCTGTTCAACGAGGGAAGCGTAAGCAGAAATCTCGGCAAAACCCCAGTCCACCGGTAACGCGCCGGCGGCCATCTTGCGGCGGTTGTCGACTATCTTCTGAACTGCTGGATGTAATACGAGCCCTTCCGGCAAGGTACCCAGTCGCCGCCAAAGGTCCCGGAGAGTCTCCAATGAAACCGTGGTATCGACAGTTGACCGGCAATCGCCGTTCACATAGTTGTGCCATTGACTGGCATATTCGTAATAAGGGGCACCTCCTCCTTTCAGGATATCCAGCGCCACGGTACCGCCGGCCTCAAGCCGCTTCCAGTAGGCATCTCGCATTCGTGCCGACTCCTCTTTGCTGACGACACCACGCTGCGCCAGGGTCTGCGCATAAAGAACCGGTGTTGATAGCTTTTCCTTGATGCGTTGATACATCATTGGTTGTGTCACCATGGGTTCGTCAGCCTCACTATGCCCGTGGCGCCGGTAACACACCAGGTCGATGACTACGTCTTTGCGGAAGGTCATGCGGTAGTCAACAGCAATCAGGGTGGCAAAGTACACGGCCTCCGGGTCGTCACCATTGATATGGAAAATGGGCGCACCCACCATTTTGGCGACATCGGTGCAATAGAGAGTCGAACGCGCATCCTGTTGAGCGCTGGTAGTAAACCCAATCTGGTTATTGATAACGATATGCACGGTCCCCTTGGTAGAGAAGCCGCGGGACTGCGACATATTGATGGTTTCCATTACCACACCCTGTCCGGCAAACGCGGCATCACCGTGAATCAGCAGGGACAACACCTGGATGCCGTCTTTATCGCCACGGCGCATTTGGCGCGCATGCACCGTACCTTCTATTACCGGGCTGATGATTTCCAGATGAGACGGGTTGAATGCCAGCGCTAAATGTAAAGGCCCGCCGGGAGTCTGAATATTGGAGGAAAAACCCATGTGGTACTTCACGTCGCCGGTGCCGCTGCTTTTGTGCCCGTTTTTGCCCTCAAACTCCAGAAACAGGTCTGCCGGCTTCTTGCCCATAATATTGGTCAACACATTGAGACGCCCGCGATGGGCCATGCCGACGATCACTTCCTTGAGCCCATGATGACCGCAACGTTGTATCAGTGTATCCAGCAATGGAATCAGGCTCTCCGCCCCTTCCAGTGAAAAACGCTTTTGTCCCACATACCGGGCGTGGAGATAATGCTCCAGCCCTTCTGCCGCAATTGTTCGTTCCAGCAGGCGTCGCTGTAGCTTCTCTGTCAGTTGTGGATAGGCATGCGAAATCTCGAGCCGCTGCTGCAACCATCGCTTTTCTTCCGTGTCCGTAATGTGCATGTACTCGATACCGATCGAATTGCAGTAGGTGGCCTGCAGTATCTGCAGAATGTCCCGCAGTGTGGCGTTATCCGGTCCGGCGAGAGAGCCGGTATCAAATACGCTATCCAGATCGGCCTCCGTCAGGCCGTGGTAAGAGAAGGTCAGCTCCGGAATATCCGGTATTTCGCGAACTTCGAGCGGATCAAACCTGGCGATTTGATGGCCACGAAACCGGAAAGCATTGATTAGCTGCAGTACCTTGCGCTGCTTTATCACCCGGTACGGGTCGGTTGAGACCGCCAGTCCCCGGATAACCGGTTTACGCAACGCCGACTGCCGGAATTTCTCACGAACAACAGAATGTGGAACATCCTGCAGCCCGACACTATTGACCCTTGGCAGAGTCTCAAAATAGGTTCGCCATTCGACAGCAACGGAACCAGGATCCTGTAAATAGGATTCGTAGAGTTGCTCTACATAGGCCGCATTGCCTCCTGCCAGGTGGGAAGAGGCCCAGCGTTTTTCCAGTGACCCGTCCTTTTGTGTCCTATTATCCATCCGTGTACAACACGCTCCACATCAATCCGCGATTCTGCAAACAAATCGAGGGATTCAGCCGTTATTGTTCTGTTGACTCTGGCACGTCCGATAATCCAGATTCAGTACGACGAGTATATCTAATATATTAGGTATAGCATTTGATTTCGAGCGCAACAGTGGCCGGTCCCTCTACCCACATGCCGTGCCCACCAATGCGAAATCGCGGGCATAACGGCACTATAGAGAATGATTGCAGTAAAGCTTTGACAGTGGTCAAGCGGAGTGATCGGCTAATCACTCCACTCACACGATTACAAATACGCGGTTAGTGCAGATTATATAATGCCAGATCCCGGGCAACCTCAATACGCCCACGAAAACCCTGATCCTCGACCCGTTTCTTGACCTTGCTCAAGCGCAGACCGGTTACGGGTGTGATGTGCGATAACAGCAGCACCTTGGCGCCGGCCCGGGCCGCCACCTGTCCTATGCGTGTTGGTGTGGTGTGCAAGGCAAAGAAAACCTTGTGCCCGGGACCGTTCGGCAAATCATCCATAATTGCGGCATCATAGATCAGCAGATCGGCATCCTTGGCGATAGCTATCATATTGCCGGTTTTGGAACTGGTGTCGCCTGAATACACCAATGCCTTACCCTTGTATTCAATGCGATAGGCCAGCGCCGGTACCGGCCCGTGCGTGACACCGATCGCCTTTACCACCAGGCCATCCTTGTCGTACACCGTCTTGATCGGCTGCAGCACATCGGGTTGCACATCCTGTGTGGTGTAATTGAATTCACCACCGGAAATGGCACGCGTAAAAACATGGAGATAGCGGTGCACACCAGTATTGAGATCGTAATGGCCTGTCACATACTGACTGGTAGAGGGGAATTGCGATGCCGTTGCCCCCTTCAATACTGGGGGAAATCCTCTGTAATTTGCACCGGGGCCGATGATATGAATCGGTTTCTTGCGAAATGTACCGGCGGAACGATTGTGAAAATAAATGGTTTTAATCATGGGGGAGAGGTCGGCCGTATGATCTATATGCAGGTGGCTCAGGAGGACCAGATCCAGGTCCTTGATATTGGCGCCACTGGCGGCAAGACGCTGGTAGGTGCCACCACCGGCATCGAGCAGGATGCGTGGCTTTCGATCGACAAAAATCAAGTAGCCGGCACTTGCACGGGCGGTACGATATGCCGCTGGACCGCCGGAGCCCAGCACCATGACCGAAAGACCTCGCTGAATACGTTCCGCTTGTGCGGGTGAACTGAAATAGATTAATGCGGAAACCAATACTGCCGCCGGGACGGCGATTCGATTTAAAACTGCCATGGATGGAATCCTCTCCTGATACAAATTTCCATTATAAATAAAGCAGATAAAGCTAATGTGACCCGGCATGCCCGGACAAGTTTCACATTTATACCTAAACAGCGTGGACGGGGCCAGTCGCATGCGCCAGGTGTTTTCTGTTTTTCTGCGTAAACCCGGTATAGTCAAACCGTCAGGAGGAGGAGAAGCGGTTCACAAGACTAACAAGCTGCAACCGCAGGCAGAGCAGACACAGATCTGGCGTATACGCATTCTGTTCGTGGCCGCCCACTTTGGCGCCATCTTGGGCTCCGCCAGCGTATTCCTGTTTCCCGGCGATTTCATTCCTCATATCGCGTTCACCGGATTCATTATTACCGGTATCAGGTGGTGCCGTTCCTTATCTCGATGCAGTCTGGTGGATTGAGCATTTATAACACCAGGCCTTTTTCCATCAGGCGATCAATCAGCTTCCTCTTTTGCAACGTCTCACTGTCGCCACCACGAAATACCAGTGCCCCGGACGTATAGCTCCCGCCATAGGTCTGGCTGAGATTTACCACTTGTCCGACACCGGATATAAATTCTCTGCCACTCAATGAGTTCAAGGGATGTATAAAGGTGGACCACAACACGCTCTTTGCGATGGAGTATCGAGCATCCAGCGCCGAATCAAAATTTGCCTGCATTAATCGAAAGAGGCGTTTGCTGCTTAAAGCCTGCGCAGATGTAATCGGAGAAAGGATGCGCATGCGATTGGCCTGTTCATCCGTAATCACCGACAGCTTGACCCCATCGATCGATAATTGCCAATGCCCTGGTTGGCCGGTCGCCCTTGCGTCAAGACGTTTTACAATATTACCAAGTCTCTGGTTGTTCATGCTGCCACCGCTTTCCTTTGACAGCACCGGGTCTGCCATTGCTGATATAGCCAGCAGAGCAGAAAATATCGCTGGGCCTGCAATCACACGGCCCTTTCCGGATTTTCCATGGTTAATTCTCACTATTCCTCCCTCGTAGTCTGTTTCCCCTTCGCCGTACATAATAGTCAGTAACGTTTTTCACAAATTCTTGGAAACTGGCGTCCACACGAAGCTGCTCTTCGTCAGCCATGGGCAGTGTTTTCAGCGCAACTAAAATTGCACCCGTGTAAACTCCATTCGTTTTTCCAATTAGATGGCCATTGATATCAAATAAAGGTGTCGACCCCAGTCCACAACTTGGTGATCGTGCTTTAAGCACGTATCCACCGAGCTCAGGTTGCGTAATAGCGACATCATGACCGTAGTTTGCCAGTAAATCCGTAATGTCGTGTGAAGGATTTTGCACGCCGCAAGCTCGGACTCCGGCAGCGTCCTGAACCAGTTGAATCGGGGGGCGCGGCACACCCATTCCGATTGCTACTTCCGGGCAAATCGCCACCAGTACAAAGTGTTGCCTCAGCCTGGCGATAAGCTGCGGGTTGAATTTGTCACCGCCATCATAACGAACCGGCTCGCCTAACAAACAAGCACTGATGGCGACAGGTATCTTTAGCGACGATGTAGCCTCTGATTTCAAATGACTCCACCATTTTCCTTTGTGCCGCTTATAGTATGGAGGCAATCACCACCGACGTCGATAATCGGGACTTGCAAGCCTGGTAACTGCACGGTAGCGTGGCATAAAGGTAGGTAAAAAGTGAAACTGCTCGAGCCTGACGTCACCTTGACTGATTTCGCACTGGCGATTGAATGTGCGGTTTTCGTCGCCATTCTGACCACGACGGGTCGTTGGGGCCTGCCGTACCAGACTGCCTTTGTGTTCCTTTTTGCCTGCAATAGCATGGCATCGTTTTTTGGCGCTCTGGTGCATGGACACTATCCTGACCGACACCTGGGTGCGGGCAGCTTTTTCTGGCGTGGATCACTGCTCACTATCGGTGCCAGCACTATCGCAATATGGGCTATTGGTGCCCAGCTGTTGTTCGGTACGGAAGTCAGTGGAGTCATAACTGCAGCGGCCATTGGCGCGTTCCTGGTATACGCGTTATTGCTGTTAATACGCGTCCCGCCTTTTTCCTGGGCCGTGATATTTTACCTTCCCGCCGTTTTTTTTATGCTCGCAGCATTTGTAATTTCTTATTCCATTTCAGGCAAACAGGAAATGCTATACGGACTGGCTGGCACGATACTGACACTCGCAGCCGCGATTATTCAGCGTTCGAAGATAAAATTGCATCCACGGTATTTCAATCACAACGCCATCTATCATGTTGTGCAAGCGGTTGCTTTACTAATGATCTTTCTGGCCGCACAAAAAATGATACTCTATTGAACAGGCCGGGTGAAGGAATCAGTCCAGAATAATTGCAGCAGCAACTTCTGGTCATGTGTCGTTGATTTTCGCCACCAGCCTGCTAACGCTACCTGCTGTCAGCGCGACACAAAAACCAGACTTGAGTGTGTATACGAATTGCACGCGAATGGCAGCTGTTACATTATGCAATCGTGATATGCAAATCTCATGGTAGTCGCATCGGCGAAAATCCTTTACAGGATTATTTGCTGCCTTTCCTGCTGGAAGTTCACTGACAGAGATGCAATCTGCATGCGCATTAATGGCAAACCAGTGAGTGAAAATACCAGGGTCTCGCGTAGAGTCCATCTCCTTGCTATGCTAATAATTTGTCTTGATTTGAATGCCGTACTGGCACAAGACGAAAACAAATCTGAACCTGACCCGCTGGAGCGTACCCGGTTATCTGTTACATACTCACTGAACTACCTGACCAGGAAATTAGACGCCTTTTTTGGCGACAACCGTGAATATGAAGACACCATTGGTAGCTGGGTAAAAATCAACTTGCAGGCACGGGTGCAGGAAAAGGCTTCTACTGAATTCAGTTCTGCAGTCCAGGTAAGAATCGCCCTGCCTCGAACGGAGAGCAGATTCAATATCGTTATAGAGAGCGATGCCAATGAGGATCTGGAACAAGGTCTTTTCAGTGCAGATCCGGTAAGTGCGATCACCGATCCTACCTATTCAGGTGGTCTGCGATATATCATCAAACACAGTGAAAAGTGGTATGCCCATGCCGATGCCGGAATTCAGTTCGGGGCTCCAATAGATGTATTCACGCGAGGCCGATTGCGCCGTAACTTTAAATTGAACAGCTGGCGTTTTCAGGCAGCGGAGACATTAACATTATATCAGTCTGGACGTGCCCATGCTGTCACACAAGCAGATCTTGAGCATCTGCTGACTGGAAAACTGCTGTTCCGAAATCGCCTGAGCCTGAGTATCCGAAAAGCACCTGAGGTGTCCGACTGGTCATTCGACGCCTCTTTTATTCAGCGATTGGATAGCGCGCAGGCAATGCAATACCAGTATATTGTCCGTGGCAACTATGCCACGTTACACGCGACAGACTTTAGCTTTAACCTTCGCTATCGCAGGCGGTTACAGCACAAGTGGATATTCCTTGAAATTATACCGCAGGCACTCTATAGCGAGGCCAACAACTTCGCTTATACACCGTCAATTTACTTCAAACTGGAAATGCTGTTCCGCAAAGATTAATCAGGTAGTGGTCTCAATACCGTGAGTTGTTACTGCAGTCTCGCGGCGCTGCTGTACGGCTTTCGCCAGATCTCGCAACAAGGGTTGACTCTGTTCCCAGCTGATACAGGCATCGGTAATACTTTTACCGTATTCCAACGACTTACCTTTCACCACATTCTGGTAACCTGCCTGCAGGTGGGATTCGATCATGGTACCGATGATCGCCGTATTGCCCTCGGCAATTTGCGCGGCCACCGTCTGCCCCACAATAATCTGACGCTTGTAATCTTTCTCGCTGTTGGCATGACTGCAATCAATCATCAAGCGCGGTGTAATGCCGCCACGCTTCTCCTCTTCGATTGCACATGTGACACTTTCTGAATCGTAGTTGGGTTTCTTCCCGCCACGCAGAATAATGTGGCAGTCTTCGTTGCCATCGGTAGAAAAAATAGCCGAATGGCCGTTTTTGTTAAGCGATAGAAACCGGTGCGGTACACTGGCCGCGCGGATTGCGTCGATGGCGATGCGCAAAGTCCCGTCCGTACCATTTTTGAACCCCACCGGACACGATAGTCCGGACGCCAGTTCGCGATGCACCTGGCTTTCCGTCGTGCGAGCCCCGATGGCGCCCCAACTCACCAGATCTGCAACATATTGCGGCGTCACTAGATCCAGAAACTCCGTTCCGGCGGGCACACCCAAATCATTGATATCGGCGAGTAACTGCCGAGCCAGATGTAATCCTTTATTTATATGGCAACTGTCGTCCAGATCGGGGTCGTTGATCAGTCCCTTCCACCCTACTGTCGTACGCGGTTTCTCAAAATAGACGCGCATGACGATAAGCAAATCGCTGGAGAGCTCGTCCCGCAGCATCTTCAGACGCGTCGCATATTCAGTGGCCGCTTCAGGATCGTGAATAGAACAGGGCCCGACCACAACCAGCAGGCGATCATCCTGTCCATGCAAAATCCGGTGGATGACTTGTCGGGTTTCAAAGATCGTGCGGCGTGCGTTTTTGCTCACCGGGATTTTGTCATGCACCTGTTCCGGTGACACTACCTCGGTAATTTCGCGTATACGCAGATCGTCGGTCTGGTAACTCATAGCCCTGGTTTCGGGAGACTGGTTGAAAACAAGGAGCGCATTAGGAGGTAAATCGTCCCACGAGTCAACCGCTTAGGGGAAGAATAGAGTGATTCGCACCAGGAACAGACTGAGCAGTTCTGGCTAACCGGTTTCCTGGTACGCTTCTGCCTCTTTGTTTATTGGTCGTGGCCGCCCGATGCCGTAACCCTGGGCATAATCCACATTCATTTCCTGCAGCTTTTCGAGAATGGCATCATTTTCCACGAACTCGGCAATAGTCTGAATCCCCATGAGCTGACCGATCTGATTAATCGATGACACGATGGCGTAGTCGATTTTATCATGGGTCATATCGCGCACAAAAGCGCCGTCAATCTTCAGGTAATCGACTGACAGGTTTTTGAGGTAGGCAAACGAACTGAGGCCGCTGCCGAAATCATCCAGCGCGAAACGAACGCCCATGTCGCGCAACACAGCGATAAAATGGATGGCAATATTGAGATTGGCAATAACAGCGGTTTCGGTAATTTCGAAACAGATGTTGGGAGGGGGTATTTCACTGTTTCTGATGCGCTGCACAACGTAATCCAGAAAACCCTCATCACACAAAGACTGTCCGGACAGGTTTATTGCACAAAAGGCCATGGCCCCGTCTTGCCCCTGCAGTACATGGAAATCTGTCAGAATATGGTCGATCACCCAGCGATCGATCGCCGGCATCAACTGATAGCGCTCGGCGGCGGGAATAAACTCGTTTGGCAAGATAATATTGCCCTTCTTGTCTCGCAGGCGCAGCAGAATTTCATAGCGCGTGTCGTTATTGGATGGGTTGAGTGATAGAATTTCCTGGCAGTAAAGCACAAAGCGATTCTCGTCCAGTGCCTCGGTTATACGATGTACCCACTGCATATCACCACGATGTCGCGCCATGGCGATGTCGTGAGCTTCGTACAATTGCACACGATTGCGCCCGGCGTCCTTGGCAACCGAACAAGCTGCTTCGGCCGCACTGAGTAAATCGGCGCGGGAACCACTCTTGGCCACCACCGGCATGAGACCGATTGTGATGCCGAGATCAAATTGATTGGCGTCCCAGTGAAAGCGATCTTTCTTGATCGATTCACGTATGGTCTCGGCAATTTGTTGTGCCTTCTGCACCGGGCAGGCATTTAACAGCAACCCGAATTCATCGCCACCCAGACGGGCCAGGGTATCTCCGTGGCGCACCACCTGTTTCAGGCGGGATACGACCTGCCTTAACAGCTCATCCCCGCCTCGATATCCACAGGTCTCGTTGGCAACCTTGAACCGATCGATATCCATGTAAAGAAGGGCGTGTTGTGTTCGATCGATACTGGCGCTTTCAATTGCCTGTTGCAGGCGTATTTCGAATTCATGGCGATTCACCAGGCCGGTCAATGGATCGTGAGTTGCCTGGTGAGATAACCTTCGGGCCATACCAAACATCTCGGTAACATCGTGCAAAGTTACAATACAACCCGTAGGGGTCCCGTCACTATCAAGCACAGGAACCGCCAGTAGATTAACAGTGTACTCGTTGCCATCCGTGCTAATCAGTAATCGGTGTTCCTCCTGAATCACGTTGAATTTACCGGCCAATGCCCTGGCAACGGGATCGTCAATGGGATCACGTGTGCTTTGATTCAGTAGCCTCAAGACTTCATGGCTGGGGCGCAACTCACCCTCGGCAATTGATGCGTCAAGCATACGCGCCGCAAAGGAATTTATTTCCTCCACATTGCCCTGAGCGTCGGTGATGACCACCGCATCGCCACTGCACTCCAGGATGATCTGGGTACGTTCACGCACATTGAATAATTCACGCGCCGCATCCCCCGCAGGGTCCTGCAACGAAGCAAGCTTGCGTCGCCATTCATTGTTCAAGCGGCCAATATCCAGACGTGATCTCCTAAGGTGAGAAATCAGTCGGTAGACATAGGCCGCCAACGCAAACAGACCGACGGAGAGAATGTAGACGAAAAGGGATATACCGCTATCGGCAGTGGGGCTGGCGAACACTATAGAGGGCGAATACAGGCTGCAAGTAAGGAATGACTTCGCAATTTTGGTTCGATGCTGGATCACATTAATTACCTGGCCTGGTTGCGTTATTGCTTCGATTTCAGGCCCAGCGCGGACCCCATTCTCCCGAATTAACCTAAATTCCATGCAAGATTCCGGCCATCCATTTGCACTAACAGGAGTGCCGCCTATGGAGTCACAAAAATGGAGATAAGCTGCTGTATTTAAAATAATTTCCTTTTTTCATGTGGGCAGTTCCCCTCTAATAGTCAATTCTTTATGGTGCCCTACCCCGGCGCCCAGGTGCCAATAAGGGTCAAAACCCGAGCCAGCCCTGGCAATGATCCAAATCAAGCTCTCCGGGGTGGGTCTGGAAATGTGGTCCAACACGTCTGTGGTAACACCCGATGGTCGGCGAAGCATGCAAACA
The DNA here is from genome assembly GCA_036446455.1 of Acidiferrobacterales bacterium. Lineage (GTDB taxonomy): Bacteria > Pseudomonadota > Gammaproteobacteria > Acidiferrobacterales > JAJDNE01 > JAZFSZ01. The sequence continues at coordinate 18,777 of JAZFSZ010000111.1, read as the reverse complement.
AATGGGCCAAACAGTTGGGACTACTCTATACACCAACCATTGTTTTTTTTGACGACAAAGGAATGGAATTTATCCAGGTAAATTCCGTTGTTTGCTTCTATCGTTCAAATAATGTACTCAATTTCATATCAAGCGGCGGTTACAAACGCTACCCCAATTTCCAGTGCTGGCGCCGGGATTATAAAAAAGAAAAATAGAATGAGTTCCTGCAAAGGGCGCTGACCATTTATCGTTCTTTCTCCAATATTAGAAATAATTGTTCTCTGGCACGTATTATTTTTCCAACTATAACTAATATTCTTTACCTGGTTTCACAGGAAATATTTTTCCTACATAAAATGACGATTTTCGTTAACGTCCCATTTTGGAAAATAACAATGGCGCGATCAGTCGCTCTACCGGGACATAATCGTCTGTCAACAAAGGTACATTTGCCAATGCTTTCTCATTTGGAATAATCCGGTTCGTTATACGATACCAGGTACGCTGAAAACCCCGCTTTGAACTAATTTTATCGGGCATTACTGCCTTGTCAGTTGCTGAAATAACATATGTCATTCGCACTGGTCCAATTGGAATCCGGTCTGCCCAGATATCCACGTGTCGAAATTCCGACCCTAGTGTCTTTAATACACTTTTTGCCAACTGTGCGTCAGGCCAGGCATCAATAATATTGAGTATATAAAGCCCATTGACGGATAAACGGGATTTTAGCAATTGCACATATTCCAGCGTTAACAAATGATATGGAATCGAAATATCGTGGAATACATCGCCGACGACCACATCAAAACTGTCCGGCACGGCATCGAATAATACTAGTCGCGCATCCCTGTGCTTAATAATGGCCCCTCGCCGCTTGTAGTACATTTGCTGTTCTGCCATTTCAGTGACCGCTGCATCAATCTCTGCCACTGTAATGTGTGCATCTTTATAGAGTGCCCTCGTTGCACGAGGTTGGGAATAGGAACCGCCGCCAGCAAAGAAGTAACGCAAACCATTGTGAACCTTCTGACCAAAATGACGCAGAATCAATTCATCCATAAGATGTGTGTAGGAAGTGACCAACAACCAGTCTTCGGTTTTGTGGTTAATACCATGCATCAAGTGATCCAAAATCATTGCCCTGGCTTGGCCATATGGTACCGAAGCTGACTTGTCCACGATGCGTATGCAATAATAGTTACTTTCGCGATCACATGGACTGATGTTGGCACCGGACAGGAAGATCATTCCTCCCGACACAAAGCCGATGGATAACAGAAAAACCGCTAACTTGCGCTGCATGTCCAGTAAGAAAGGAACTGACAATATGAGCAGTGCTACCGCAGTGCCAACTATAATATTTCTAGTACCAACATACTGAACCAACCAGTAACCGGTTACAAAGGTCCCGACGATACTACCCAGTGTTGCCAGCGCATGCATACGGCCCACGATATGACCAGTACGACTATCCAGTGATAACGCCATGGTTGTCAGCAAGGGAGTGATCACACCGAGTAACAGGGAAGGCATAAAAAACAGGAGCAATACGTAGACAAAACTGCTTGTGAGCAGATTAAGCTCGCTTTTTTGTATTACTGGTGCAAGCGATTGAAGTATCACCAAAATTAAAAAACTAAAAATGGCACCCAACACCAGAGTAAAGCCAGCGGCTTTTTCATTACCACCGGCATCTGCCCAACGCCCACCTATCCAGTTGCCCAGGGATAATCCTGCCAGGATGACACCGATGATCGACGTCCAGGTATAAAGTGACACGCCAATATAGGGCGCCAGTAAACGGCCGGCCGTTATTTCAAGAACAAGTAGAAATGCAGATGACAGAAAGATAGTGAGGCCGTATAAAATCAGTTTTTGTTTCGGGCCAAGGCTTTTCATATCAAAACTCAGGACCAGAGTCGATTAAGCTACCGGAGCACGGTAAATGACTCTGGCCCACTGCCGTCCCAGAGAACCTTCCCAAACATCATCTGTAAGTATGCATTGGATGCCATGCCAGCTTTTATCTGGAAAATCTTCACTTTCATCGGCAGGAGACTCTTCCGAATAGAGGAAATCAGAAATTGATTCAGGATTACTCATTAGATCTCTAGCTTTGTTTTCTTTCATTGCCAAAAAGTTTCATATCACATGAGAAGGGTCACACATAGAAGAAGGGTCATGTCTTGTCTTTTGCCCATCAGATATATCATTGCATTTAACATAAAGGAAAAACACAAGACCTGAGCCTATTTTTTATCACTTTATCCATGTAACCGTCAATATAGTATTGCGATATATGCTTTAGCATCTCCAATTGCTAGTATTACAATAAGAATAAAACTTGTTACCGGAATTGTTGTTATAAGTCTTTTATTTCGTATTTATTGTGCTGGAGCAGACATAATCTCCATATAATCCTAACCATCGTCCTGCCAGTAGTCGCACGAAGGGCGTTACCATGCCTTATCGTGCCCTACATATCTGAATCCGACCTTTGCTGATTAGGTTCTCCACACCCCGTGGAGTCGCTCTCGGCATCCCTGCCTCCGGCGCGACGATTGTACATCCCTGGATATCGTGCAGCCGAACCCGTCCCGGAGCGAGAAGGGACAATATAGAACAGCAACAGGACTAACCGCATTCGATGTAATAAGGCATAATCGCGACGAATTGCACTAAAGTGCAAACTATTAAACAGAGTAAAGAGGTTTTCATGCGCACCAGCCGCTTCTTGTTATCCACCGTCAAGGAAACCCCCGCCGATGCAGAAATCGTCAGCCACCGCCTGATGCTTCGCTCCGGCATGATTCGCAAGGTTGCCGCCGGTATCTACAACTGGTTGCCCCTGGGGTTGCGGGTATTACGCAAGGTGGAGTCCATCGTTCGCCAGGAAATGGACAAGGCCGGCGCGCAGGAATTGCTGATGCCGGCGGTGCAACCGGCCGAACTATGGCAGGAATCCGAACGCTGGGATCAATATGGACCGGAATTGCTTCGTTTTAACGACCGCCATGCCCGCGAGTTTTGCTTCGGACCCACACACGAAGAAGTCATTACTGATCTGGTGCGCCGCGAAATCCGTTCTTATCGCCAGCTACCGGCCAACTTCTACCAGATCCAGATAAAATTCCGTGACGAGATACGCCCCCGCTTTGGCGTTATGCGCGCCCGTGAGTTCCTGATGAAAGATGCCTATTCATTTCACGTTGACAGCGAATCACTACAGCAAACCTACGACCAGATGTATGAAACCTACTCGAACATCTTCGAGCGCGCGGGTCTTGAATACCGGCCCGTTGAGGCCGATAGCGGCAGCATCGGTGGCAGCGCATCACACGAATTTCATGTGTTGGCGGATTCCGGTGAAGACAGCATCGCCATATGCAACAAGTGCGACTACGCTGCCAATGTCGAGCAGGCACCGGCATTACCGCCGTCTGGAGAGCGTGCTAAAGCCGGTGCGGCCATGGAAGAAGTCGACACACCGGGCCAGCGCAGTATTGCGGACATCAGCGCATTTTTAAAAGTCGAGTCGCAACAGACCGTCAAAACCCTGCTGGTAAAAGGGGCCGGTGGCTCTATCGCGCTGGTGCTGCGTGGTGATCATGAACTGAATGAAGTGAAAGCAGGGAAATTGCCGCAAGTGGCCAAACCACTGGTCTTTGTCACTCCGGAGGAAATCAAAATGGAAGTCGGCTGTGAACCCGGCTCCATCGGGCCCTTGGGTCTCGATATCCCGGTCATTGTTGATGAAAGTGCTGCGCGTTTGGCCGACTTTATTTGCGGCGCCAATGAAGATGGAAAACATTTTCGTAACGTCAACTGGGGGCGGGACCTGCCGGAACCGGAAGTGGCGGATTTGCGTAACGTAATCGACGGGGACCCATGTCCCCATTCGGCCATCAAAAATAATTGTAATGGAACGCTGGCGCTGCGCCGTGGTATTGAAGTAGGCCACATATTCCAGCTGGGAACCAAATACAGTAAGACTATGCAGGCAACGGTCCTCGACGCCAACGGTAAAAGCGTTGTCATGTCCATGGGTTGTTATGGCATCGGTGTTTCGCGTGTGGTGGCTGCCGCCATCGAACAGCACCATGATGATAACGGTATCATCTGGCCGGACAGCATCGCACCGTTCCATATTGCACTGGTGCCGATTGGTTACCAGAAATCGGAACGGTTGGCCGCTGCCATTGACTCGCTTTACATTGAATTGACGGACGCCGGATTTGATGTGCTGCTGGATGATCGCAATGAAAGACCGGGTGTCATGTTTGCTGACATGGACCTCATCGGTATCCCGCACCGACTGGTACTGGGTGAGAAAGGACTGGATAAAGGCGTTGTGGAATACAAAAAGCGTGGTGCAGACGATGTGGGTGAGCTACCATTAGAAGGCATCGTTGCTTCGCTGAATCAACGCATTAATATATAGTATCGGTGTTATTGAGAGGAAAATTTGTATTGACGCGCTGGATCACAACTCTATTGCTGTGCCTGTTACTTTCTCCACCTGGCTTGCAGGCAGAGCCCAGACAATCTTCCTACGATAGTGAGCTCGCCGCACTTCTCAAACAGGCCGCCAACGACGCCGACAGCTTTAGCGATCAGTACGAGGCCACAGTATGGCTGACCGATATGTCTTACCGGCTGCGAAAACGTATCCCTGACCCCAAATTCAGGATCGAGCTATTAAAAAACGTTCACTATGAAGCCAAGCGTGTCGGCATAGAACCCGAACTGGTACTGGCGCTGATTGAAGTTGAAAGCAACTTTAAACCGTTTGCTATCTCGCGTGTGGGTGCGCGCGGGCTCATGCAAGTGATGCCCTTCTGGCTTAAAAAAATTGGCCGACCCGGTGACAGCCTGTTCAACGTACGCACCAACCTGCGATATGGATGCACCATTCTTAAATATTATCTGGACCAGGAAAAAGGAAACCTGACGCGCGCACTAGGCCGTTATAATGGTAGCCTGGGACGCTGGAAGTACCCGGGTAAGATATATCGTGCTTTTGATCGCCGCTGGTATCCCAATTGATAGTACGCGGGACAGTTTCAATTGCGTATACTGAAATCACTGAATGCCGCTTGTGCAATTGTTTCGCTTTGCACATTTCGCACATCGGCATACGGCGGTCCCTCTTCTAACCATTCCTCCAGTTGACATAGCTGGTTTGTTTCACCACAGGCAACCAGCTCGACATCGCCATTACTCGTATTGCGCACCCAACCCGTCAGACCCATCCTGGTTGCCTGGTCTCGTGTGGAGGTACGGTAGAACACGCCCTGCACCCTGCCGCTCACCCGATATCGTCTGCACAAGGTCACTGGACTCTGCGCACCAATTAAAAACTGATTTCCGCTTTCTGACCGGCACGCAACATGCGGCCACCGCTATTAAAGTGCACACCGACCTCATAAAAGGCCTCACCCGCAGTAGTCGGGCGCACCGGCTCCAGCCCCAGCTGGCGCACCTTGCCTTTATAGTCCATGCCGTCAACTTCGACATCGACACTTGCACCGGGCTCGAGATTCCTTATCTCGTCTCCCGGCACATCTGCCCGCGCAATATAAGAATTGGATTCTGCCACCACCAGCAAGGTCGCGGCTTGCTGTGTGGTGATTATGCTCTGACCAACATTCACTTCCCTTGAAAGCACCCAGCCATCGAACGGTGCAATGATGCGACTGTGTGACAAATTGTATGTGGCGCGTTTAACCAGGGCGTGCGCCACAACCCTTGCGGCATCGGCACGCTTGGCCTTCAGTTGCGCATTTTCCAGCTCGACATTGGAGATCAGGCCTCGTTCGTACAACTCTTTTGTTTGTGCGAGATCGCGATCGGCTTCCCGTTGGTTGGATTTCGCCTGACTACGCGCCGCTTTTGCTGACTGCAAGTCAGTGAGAAACGGAGCCTGGTCAAGCTTCAGCAGGATCTGACCCATTTTGATTTTCTGACCCATCTCTACCGTTACCAGCGTTACTACACCGGAAACCGGGACGCTGAGGGAAACACGTTTTGCCCATTCCACTTTCGCATCAAATGATGCAGCGAATAGCAGCGGCGATATCAATAAACAGGAAATGGCGACACTGAATAACCCGAGTTGTCTTGTCATGGCGTTGTCTCCCTCGGAACTGTGCCCGGATTCTGGTTTAACAAAGTCCCTTCCAGGGCGCTGATCTGAGCCCAAGCCAACGCCATATCAAACTCGACTTTCACTGCCTGCAATTGCGCCTCTGTCATCCTGATCATGGCATCACCCAGGCTCACTTGAGCTTCCATCTCATACAGCGCACGGCTGCGATCAAGATTGAGTTCACGGTAATCGGCGCGGATCCGCGCTGCCTGACGGCTTATGTTCAATGTCTCCAGTTGCTGGACCAGACGCAGCGCCGATTGACGCAGATCGAATTTTGCCTTATTCAGTTGCGCCCGCTTTTGCTGAAGAAATGCACTGGCTTGCGCTTCTGCTGATTGATTGCGCCCGCCCTGGTATATCGGCACACGCAAATTCAAGCTTACACGGGCGTTGTCGCGCGAGCCGATGTTCCTTTCGTAAGCAGATACTTCAAACTCGGCATCAAGCGTAGGCCGGCCCTGCCCTTTCGCTGCTTTCAGAGCCTGTTCCGCGCTGGCGACTTCCTCTTTCATCCGTTGCACACCGGGATTGGAATTCAATGCCCTTATCAACAACTTCTCAAGTTCAGGCGGTTTTCGATCATTCCCCTTAAGCCGTGGCGCCTTCAGATCTTCAGGCAAGCTATCAGGGCGATTTAGCGCCATTGCCAGCAACGCCCTGGTCGAATGCTGACGCAATTGTGATGCGGTTTGGTGGACAAGTAACTCCTGGAAATGGGTCTCACTTGCCGCCAGATCCACATCGGATATGCGGCCCTGCTTATGGCGTTCACGCTCGCGATCAAAATTCACATAAGCATGAGCCATGGTCTCGTTATCGACCTGATAGCGCATATCAGCCAGTAAGACATCGAAATAGCGGCGCATGACTTCGATGTGGTGTTGCTGTCGTACGCTGATCAACGCCAACTGCCGACCCTCAACCAGCTTGTCACTTGCCCTGCGCTGCGCACGACTATGACCGAAATCAAACAGTCGCTTGGTAACTGTCAGGTGCGCCTGACTGTCCGTTGTATTGGGTCCTGCACCGGGAAGGGAGGGATCGATATATTGCGGCCTGATCTCCGATATTATTTCGATACCGGTCCGGGCGCGTGTCGCTTTGGCGTTGGCCTGGGCCGCCGCCAGCTCAGCCGCCGCCAGCGCAATGACCGGGTGATTGGCATCGGCGAGAGCCAGCGCAGCTTCAAGACTAAGGGGATTGGGCAGCTCCGTCGTGGATTTGTCTGCTGCCTGGACAGGAGCAAGTAATAAACTAAACAGCAACCACCCGCAACGGGCGAGATCAGGAATGGTTTTTCGCGGCGCGGCGGCGCTCACGCTTGTAGATGGCGAACCGCTTCGTCTTGTAATGATCACCCACCACATATTCGCCGAGCCACATGAATTCATTGATGTCTCTTGTTGCACCGGTGTATTTTACCAGCTGCTTTCCATTAACGTCGAAAAACAGGAATACCGGCGTCGCGCGCACCCGATTTTGTTTGAGTGCGAAATCCTTATGTCGCAGCTCTTTGCCAGTGAAATCAGTGATCATCTCACTGCCCTCGGTATCGATCCGCATAATAACAAAATGCTTTCGGTAGTACTCCTGCACGACTACCTGGTTGAGGACAGTTTCCTTCATTTTTGCGCACCAGGGGCATTCTGCATTGTCGAACATAATGAATATGCCCTTCTTGCCCTCGTTTTTTGCGGTCTGCAACTCGTCGCGCAAATCGCCAAAACTTTGGTGGAAGAAATACTCACTCGGGTCGCGCGTATCATCAGCGGCCTGAGTCACAGACGCCAATAAAACGAAAACAGGCACAAGGAAGAAATATTTCATCATATTTTTTCTTGTGGAACGAAGACCGATTATCCCTCGGTGCCTCTATTCCTGCTATTAGCCTGCCTGGCGCTGTTGATAAATTTCTCGACGTCTTTCTGTGTCAATGGACCGTCTTGCCGAGCCAGGAACTCTCCCTTGGGGGAGTAAATATAGAAGGTGGGTGTACCATAGAAATTACCCCCGCCGAACTTGATCATTACGCCCTGCCGCGGCTCCGCTATCAGATTGGGGAAATTCAGGGCATGGGTATCGACAAAAATTTGTGCCTTTTTGCGTTTGCTCCACCCATCTACCGACACACCCAGTACTGTCGCGTCCTTATCCTTATGGGCATCATGGAAGAAAGTCATATGATGAATTTCTCTGTTACAAGTGGGACAATTGTGCGCCCAGATAACCACCACTGTCCATTTACCTTTGCCAATATATTCAGAAACATTGTGCTCATTGCCGCTAAAATCTTTCAGCACCAGATTGGGCGCAGCACTTACCGCCATCGGAAAGGCCAGCAATAACGGCATAAACCACTTCAATATTTCATTCACATCATTTTCCTTTCTCTGTTCATAAGTGCCAATGATTAAACATAAGGAGGCTCCGATTTATTCAGGCCTTCTGCGGCGCACGACTGCATGGATGGACTATTAGCGCTTCTGTAGACGCAGGCTTCCCTGTCAGACGCACAAAGAGGGAGATGCATTCCCGGAGCATCCTACTTATAATCGATTGACACCGCCTTGGAGCATAAAATGGGTAAAAAATTCCGTATTGAAAAAGACAGCCTGGGCGAGCTCGAAGTTCCCGAACCTGCCTGGTACGGCATCCAGACGGCGCGCGCGATCGACAATTTTCCGATTTCGGGTCGCGGACCGGACCGGGACTTTGTCATTGCCCACGTTCGCATCAAACACGCCGCCGCCACGGCCAACCAGAAAGCGGGCTGGCTGCAGGCAAACATAGCAAATGCCATTCGTGACGCCGCCGACAAGATTATCGGCGGAGAGTATCTGGATCAATTCGTTGTCGATCGCTTTCAGGCGGGTGCCGGCACCAGCCATAACATGAATACCAACGAAGTGATTGCCAATCTGGCCAATGTCGCTCTGGGCGGAAAACGGGGTGCCTACGACCCGATAAATCCCAATGATCATGTCAACATGGGCCAAAGCACCAACGATACCATTCCCACTGCCATTCGCCTGGCCGTGCTGGCAAAGCTGCCGCGATTACTGAAGGCAGTTACCTCAATGGCGGATGAGTACCAGCATATCGCCGACGCCGAAGGGGATACGGTGAAAAGCGCCCGCACTCACTTGCAGGACGCGGTGCCGACCACCGTTGGTCGTGAGTTTGGTGCCTATAGCTGGATTTTGCGGCGTTGTGCAAAACGGCTACAAGACACCCGCAAGCAACTTTGTGAAAGCGGGCTTGGTGGTTCGGCCGCTGGCACTGGTCTTAATACCGCGCCGGGTTACATCGAAAATGTTACCGCTGAACTGGCAAACCTCACGGGCGAACCCGTGCGGGCCACAGACAATCTCGCGGGTCAAATGCAGTCCATGACCGACTTGCAGGAACTGTCCAATGCCATTCGCCAGCTGGCGTTGGAGATCACCCGCATCAGCAATGACATGCGCCTGCTGGCATCCGGACCACGAACCGGTCTGGGTGAAATCCTGTTGCCGGCGGTACAACCCGGGTCCAGCATCATGCCAGGTAAGGTCAATCCGGTGATGTTTGAAATGCTGAACCAAACGACCTACCAGGTGCTGGGTCAGGATGCGGCAGTGGCGATGATGATGCAGGCGGGGCAACTTGAACTCAATGTCATGATGCCGGCCTTGGGCTCAGCCCTGTTCGACGCTATGGACTGGCTGACCAATGCCATTAACGCTGTGGTGCACAAAAGCCTGAAGGGACTGACCGTCAATCGCGATAAATGTCGTGATTTTGCCCATGCCAGTGTCGGTCTTGCGACCCTGCTGAATACCTCGATTGGCTATGCGGCGGCGGCAGAAGTGGCCAAAACCTCCGAAAAAAGTGGCCGGCCGGTAGGCGACGTCGTCGCCGAAAAAGGCCTCATGAGCACACAGGAATTTAGCCAAATGGTGGAAAAAGCGGCCCGTGACGGCAAGCTGGACTGAGTCACTGCGAGCACATAAAACGGCCTGTAGCCCCGCTGTACGAGGGAAAAGAGACCTGATTCACAATAGAAAATTGTCTCTTAAGAAATAGGCAGTTAGAATCTACCTATCTCTGGGGTGACAATAAAACTGATAAAGAATGGACTTGAATCTCATCGTCCCGGAAATGGACGATCAAAACATGTCGGTCGTCGAGACCAAGCCGGGCAAGGCGGAACACTGGCTCGCCGAACTTCCCTTGCTCAATCCGGCCGCAACCGGGCACAAGGTACTCTCGGCGCTGGTGGCGCTGAATCGCACGCCACTCGACAACAAGACCCGCCTGAAACTGCTTGAGATTTATCGCGAGCCGGTTGCCCGCCTTTGCACCGAACTGAAAAATGAATACATCGGACTGCCACTGCCACTGCCGGACAAAGGCCGTATGGCGGCCGAACGCGCACGCAACCTGCAAATTGAGATCGCCTACGGCTACAAGCGACTGGTGCTCAACGCCATTGAGTCGCTCAAGAACCGGCCCAGCACGCGGGCAATGAAATCGCTAGCGCTCATTATTCAACGCGCCATACGCTATCTCGCCGAATCGCTGGTAAAGTCGTATCAGTTTTACGCCGAACCACCCGAAAACACCTGGCGGGAAATACACCATTTGTACGAACTGGCGGATGCGTATGGTGTGATCGACAATCCTGTTGAGGATCCACTGAACTCAGCCATACCGCATAGCAACGTTTCTAATGTCTACAAACAGGCTTTGCTGGTGGACTTCAGTGACCCCTATCATCTTCCGGTGAAACTGGTGGACCTGATCCAGCATTATCTCAATCGCTGGGCAGCCCTGGCCACGCTTGACCCGGCCAAACCCACCGCGGCCCGGAATTGTCAGTTTCTGATCGACTTCCGTGGTAACCGCGCTGGCGAAGTCATGTTCCCCAGCGAAGCCACATTCAATGAGCAGCAGTACCGTATTCTCAATACCGTTGAACTCGCACGCTCCATGCATTCTCAACTAACGATGATTCAGCGGGGGAAAAAACCCGCGCCAGATGGCCTGCATCAGGATTTCTTCGAAGGAGAATACATCCAGGATATGCTGAAACGATTAATCAGTTCCTGGGGCGTAATACCAAAGCGCGGCTTCAGCCGTACCAACAAAAAAGGCGACTTTGTCGACGTCGCTATTGGTATCCGCGCGATAAACCACTGGCTCAACGGGGGTCGCGAATTTATCCTGAGTTCTGAGTTTGTGGGGCCGATGCCGCAACAACGCCGTTCGGTGGGCAGTAAATATATCCGGAACGAGGTCAATCATGCGAGGGATACCACGTTGGCTGAAAACCAGACCGTCGAGATCGACCCCGAACTTATTTACGCCAGTTGGAACATCATGGATGAGAGCGCTGGCGGCCTGGCTATTGCCAGGGATCAGGTCAAACACCAACAAGTACGTGTCGGCGACACTATTGCCGTGCGTTCGCCCGCAAACGGGTTCTGGGAAGTCAGCGCTATCCGCTGGGTCAAGACTTCCGAGAGCGGCTCACTCGAAATCGGCATGAAGCGCATCTCACCCATTGCGCGACCGGTGCAACTGAAAATAGTGAGCAGCAGTCAGGTGGAAACGGATTTTATGCCCGCCATTATGGTGCCTGAACTGGGCGCGCTCAAACAAAAGCAGGGATTGTTAACGCACAAAGGCCTGTTCAGGCCGGGACGTGAATTATTCTTTGATGACGGGTATCGACTGGTTAAATTGAACGCAACCAGACTGGTCGAAAGCACACCGGTATTCGAGCACTTTGAATACGACGAAATTTCTGATTAGTAAATTCAGTGGTACCCAAATAAAAACCCGCCCTGGCTTAATTCGGCACAGGGCGGGTTTTTTAACTCCAATAACGCAGAAAAATCAGCGGCCGAGATAGGCTATATCAGAATCCTCGGTTACGCCCAGCGACCAGGCGCCGCGTGTCTTGGCGTGGCGCACAGCAGCGTCGATATCGTCAGATGACGAGCCGCGTACAATAGCAAGTACCTGGCCCGGTTCGATCAGATCAGCATCGGCGATAGCATCGGCATTTGCCTTGTAAATCAGTGGCCACTGATAGGGATTACCGTAAATACGGGGTTTTGCGGCAATACCCCATAGATGGTCACCACTAACAACGCTGTAGGTTTCGCCGCCAGATTCGGAAACAGCACCCGTATCTGACTGTGCACCCTGGGTTTCAGCCGCAGCAGCACCTGCATCGGCAGCGTCATCTTTTGGGGTCTTCGATTGACAACCGGCGGCAACAAGACCGACGGCGAGAATTAGTGCAAACTTCCAACTAGCGGATACGGATGTCATTACCGTTAATCTCCTGTAAATCAGTGGGTTGCCAACATAATTAGGTTGGTGTTTGTTATTTTGAGCCTGCCTTAAGCAAACATTATAGTACAAAAATAAGCTATCACTCGTCCTATAGGCTGTCAAGAACATGGGCGTTACAATCGCGTGAGCAGAGCACCGCCCGTCGGTGCCCAACTTCCGGAGGTCGAATGCCCAAAGTCACCATTTATCACAACCCCAGTTGCAGCAAATCCCGCCAGACGCTGGCGTTAATCCGCGAACAAGGCATCGAGCCCACCATAATCGAATATCTGAAAACGCCACCAACGACAGAAGAACTGAAAAAAGTGCTCGAGCTGCTGGATATATCGCCATCCGATCTCTTGCGCAAGAAGGAAGCGGACATCAAGGAGGCTGGCCTCGATGATGAATCGCTGTCAATGGACGAACAAATCGCCGCCATGGTGGCGTACCCCAAAGTAATTGAACGGCCTATCGTCATTAGCGACGGCAAAGCCAGAATCGGGCGTCCGCCTGAATCAGTACTCGACATACTGTAAATTGGCTGGTCGCATGTCCGATATTCTTGTTCTGTATTACAGTCGTCATGGGGCGATTGGAGCCATGGCACAGCAGCTTGCCCGCGGTATCGAAAAAGTCGCCGGTATGCAGGCGCGCATCCGAACCGTGCCTGAAGTTTCGACGGTGAGTGAAGCAACCCGTGACAGCATACCAACCGAGGGCGCGCCCTATGCGTCGCTGGATGATTTGCGTGAATGCAGTGGACTTGCACTTGGCAGCCCAGCCTATTTTGGCAATATGGCGGCACCGATGAAACATTTTCTCGATGGCACCAGCTCGCTGTGGCTGAGCGGCGAGCTGGTGGGCAAACCCGCGGCTGTTTTTACTTCGAGTTCGTCGCTACACGGCGGTCAGGAGTCAGCCTTGCTGACCATGATGTTGCCGCTGCTGCACCATGGCATGTTGCTTATGGGCATCCCATTTACCCAGGCCGAGCTGAGCACGACTAACAGCGGCGGTACACCTTATGGCGCCAGCCACGTCGCCGGGGATGACAACGATCAACCGATAAGTTCGGAAGAAAAAATACTGTGTCAGGTATTGGGGCAACGCCTGGCGGAGACAGCGCTTTCACTTTCATGAACGGTAAAACAAAAACTGCTAAAAAGGACCAGTTGCGCTTGTGGCAGCGTCTGGCGGTGGCCAGCTATGTTTTCCTGATTCTCGATATTCTGGTGTGGGAGACGTGGGGCGCACCACCCAAACAAGTGTCGGTCTATTTCGGGCTCACCATGAAACTCCTGCCATTGCTCGTGCCGCTGTTGCCGGTATGGCGAGGTAATGCCGGGGTCTATATGTGGGTCAGCATACTGATGCTTTTCTACATTACGGAAGGATTAGTGCTTAGTTACAGTGAATACGGCCACGGTTGGGGCCTCCACAATGAGCTGGTCTATGCGGTGATAGAAATGGGCCTGAGTATCGCGTTTGTATTCTGCGCCGGGACATATATAAGACTGAAGAATCCCAGAATCAAAAAATCCTGAGAGCCGCTAACCGACCTCATTCGGTCGATTCCATTTTCTGAATAAATGGTATGGTGATTCTGCGTTGCGTCGCCAGCGAAGCTCTATCGAGTTTGTCCAGCAAGCTGAACAGAGCGTGCGTGTCCCGCGGGTAACGATTTAATACATATTTACCTACCTCATCGGCAAGTTTAAAACCGCGCTGAGTAGCGCGCAACTGCATTGCCTCGACTTTATTCTTGTCGCTTAATGGCTGAATTTGATACACCAGTCCGCTCCCAAACCGTGTTATGAGGTCAGGCATCGTCAATCCCGAACTGCGGGGATTTGTTTTAGCCGTCACGATCAGGGGCGCCCGCCCGCGCAGTTCCTCGAACAGGGAAAACAGCGCTCGCTCCCAGTCCCCCCGGCCAGCGACGGCGTCAACATCGTCAATACACACGAAAGTGGATGCGGAGTTACCGGCCAGCATTTCAGGCGACAAACTGTTGGCGTCAGCAAGCGGGATATACACCGGTTGGCGGTGTTGGTCGCTGGCGGAACGACAGGCTGCCCGCAACAAATGGGTCTTGCCGGATCCCACTGCCCCCCATAAAAAAAGCACCTCAGTACTGGCACCGGTTACCGTCTCACGGATTTTCTCGACTACTTCCTGGTTGTCGCCAGCAACAAAATTGTCAAAGGTGCGAAAGTCCCGAAGCTGTACATCCAGTGCGAGCTGCTTTTCCATTAGGTGCCTGTCCAGGGTCGAATCCGGCATGTTCAATCTTTGGATTGCTCAGACAGCGGTTCGACACGTTTTTTGATGATCCATGCCCAATAGTACTGCGCACCACTGGCAACAGTGGTAATCAATACGGAATAGACCAGGAAATCTACCAACAAGGGCACACGGAACAGCTGTGCCTGCTCAAACAGTATCGCCATGACCAGTACGATTTGCATCACCGTATTGAGCTTGCTGTAGATACTGGCTTCCATTTTTACCGCCCCGGTCTGGCTGGTGACCACGAGGTAACCACCGATAATCAGAAAGTCACGCGACACCACCAGCAGCAGTAACCAGAATTCGATGTGGCCCAGCAGTGTCAACGTGACAAAGGTGCTGATCATCAACAGCTTGTCGGCCAGCGGATCGAGCACGCCACCCAGATGGCTTTCCAGTCGATAACGCCGGGCAATGAAGCCATCGAGACCGTCAGACAGGCCGGCAATAAAGAAGATCATCAGCGCCGACCGATAATCCTGTTCTCTCAGTAGCAATATCAGCAATGGAATCATTGCCAGCCGGGCAACGGTGATTATGTTGGGAATCTGCGAATAAACCATGATTTGGGTATTATAAGTGAATTCCGCGATGCAAGAAGGCCGATGCAGGGCCCGCGATTGCGCATTTCCGGGGCTGCGCTTACCATACGCCCCCTCATAAAACGGGGCAGTCGGGTGAAAGAACCGGGTAAAAAATCACTGAGTTACCGCGAAGCGGGTGTTGATATCGAGGCCGGCGAAACGCTGGTCGAGGCCATCAAACCGGTTGCCAGAAGTACCCGGCGTCCCGGGGTATTGGAAGGGCTGGGCGGATTTGGCGCCCTGTTTGAAATCCCGCCGGGGAAATATCAGCAACCGGTGCTGGTTTCCGGCACCGACGGTGTTGGCACCAAGCTCAAACTTGCCATTGAACTCGGCATCCACAACACTATCGGCATCGACCTGGTGGCCATGTGCGCCAACGACATAATCGTTAAGGGCGCGGAACCGCTGTTTTTTCTCGACTACTTCGCCACCGGTAAACTGGAGCACGATACCGCCCATGCCGTCATTAAAGGCATTGGCGAGGGTTGCCGCCAGGCCGGTGCTGCGCTCATCGGTGGCGAAACTGCGGAGATGCCGGGCATGTATGCCCAGGGTGATTATGATCTGGCTGGATTCTGCGTTGGCGTGGTGGAAAAGAAGAAAATCATCGATGGATCCAGAGTTGCGGTCGGCGACACGCTGATCGGGCTGGCCTCTACCGGTCCCCACTCCAACGGCTACTCGCTCATTCGAAAGATTATTGAAGTTGCCGGTACCAGTCTCGATACCCCGTTTGCGGACAGCACGCTGGGCAGCGTGCTGCTGGCCCCCACCCGGATTTACGTCAAAGCGATCCTGTCTCTGCTTGACAAAATCGATGTTCATGCCATCGCCCATATAACCGGCGGCGGTCTGCCGGGCAACCTGCCCCGCATCATAGCAGACCGTACCTGTGCAGTTCTTGATAGCGCAGCGTGGGAGGTTCCTCCGGTTTTCCGCTGGCTGCAGGAGCAGGGTAGCGTGCAGCAGGCGGAGATGTACCGCACGTTTAATTGTGGTATCGGTATGGTTCTGGCGGTGAATGCCGATGACACAAATGAAACCATTCGCGTGCTGCAAGCGGCCGGCGAGACCACTAGTGTGATTGGGCAGATTGAAAAACATGACGGTGCCGCCACTGTCGAGATTCGTTAATGGCAACAAATCCCCTGTGCATTGTTATTCTGATTTCTGGCCGGGGCAGCAACATGAAAGCCATCATCGATGCAACGAGCCGTCACGCCATTCCCGTGGACATACGCGCGGTCATTAGTAATGACCCGGATGCAGCCGGGCTTGAAACAGCGCACCAGGCCGGTGTCGATACCCGTGTGCTGGATCACAGGCTATTCGAATATCGCGATGCATTTGATTCCGCGTTGATTGAGCTGATTGACGAATTCCAGCCCAAGCTGGTGGTGCTCGCCGGATTCATGCGACTCCTTGGTGAGCCCTTCGTTAACCACTACGCCAGTCACCTGATGAATATCCACCCTGCCTTGCTGCCGGCCTTTCCCGGTCTCAATACTCATGAACGTGCACTCAAAGCTGGTGTGGCACAGCACGGCGCAACCGTACATTTCGTTACCGACGATATCGATGCCGGACCCATCATTATTCAGGCCACCGTTGACGTAAAAAATGGCGACTCTGCGTCTGATCTCGCCGCGCGCGTGCTGGAGCAGGAACACCGCATCTATCCCCTGGCGGTTGGCTGGTTTGCCGAGGGACGCCTGAGTGTAAAAAACGGCAACGTCCTGCTGGATGGGGCGCAACAGCCGGAACAGGGGCTGATCTCTGCCTGACTGCCAGCCACCATGAAATTGGCAACGTGTTAACTGGTATAACGAGCGCAACCGTAGCAAAGATTACCTCTCTTTTCGGGGAATAAAACCATCTGACCCGGCGTCTATGTAGAGGTCATAACGGATCAAACGGCTACAACCCATAAGTCATGGCCCATGATCGGAAAACAAAAAGCAATATATGGAAATATTCGACATTTTTTATCGCAGCCGGAACTCACGCCGGAAACTTGAGGAATCGCGCGCACGTTTATACCGCGTCGCCTACGCCTGGTGCCAAAACGCCGCACTGGCTGACGATCTGGTGCAGGAAACCCTGATCAAGGCCTATCGCAAAGCCGGTCAGCTGCGTGATCCCAAGGCCGGTCAATCCTGGCTCTTCAGTATTTTATCGAATTGCTATTACGACTATTTCCGTCGCAATCGGGAAACGGAAGACATAGATAATGTCACTTTGGTGGAAGACACCACACCCGAGTCGGAAACAAACGAATTACAGATCGTTGATAAGGTGCGCAAGGCAGTAGCCCTGCTCTCACAAGGCCAGCGACAGGTAATAACACTAGTGGATCTGGAGGGATTCAGTTATATCGAGGTATCGCAGATTCTCGATATACCGATCGGGACGGTGATGAGCCGCCTGTGCCGGGCACGCAACGCGCTTAAAGAACGCCTGCTCACGGAATTTGAGAATCAGTCGGGCTTGCAGGACGCCATACTCCGGAGAATTAAATGAACAACGGAAACCACATCTCAGACGAATTGTTGAACGCCTTTGTCGATAATCAGCTCGACGCACTGGATAGGGAGCAGATCTTTGCACAGATAGCAAAAGATCCTGTACTGAATAAACGCCTGTGCGAATTACACAGTTGCCGCGAACTGGTACGTCTGGCTTACCAGAATGTGCCCCCGGCACCGGTCAGAAGCAACACCCTTTCTGCTCTGCGCGGCAACCGGCTTCCCTGGATTACTGGTATAGCTGCCAGCGTACTGTTGACCATGGGCGTGTTCATCGGTGCACAGCTGAATACCGCTCCGACCAGTGGAACGGTGCCAATGGCGGTCAATGATGACGCTACAGCCACTCGGGTCGCAGCTAACAGTAATGCGGTTACCAAAGTACTGTTTCATCTCAGTAGCCGTGATCCGGAATTGGCACGTACCGCGCTGGATGAGCTTGAGGGCGTACTGGATTTCTATGAGCGTACCGGTGAAAAAGCGGAAATAGAACTGATCACCAACGGCGGCGGTATCGACTTGTTACGTGTCGATACATCGCTTTTCGCGGATCGCATCCTGGCCATGCAGAAACGGTACACCAATCTAACCTTTGTAACGTGTCAAAATACAATCGACAGACTCAAGCGTGAGCATGGCATCACCGCCAGGTTGCTACCGGGCACTGTCGTAATCGACTCTGGAGTGGCGCAAATTATGCGGCGTCAACAAGAGGGCTGGGCCTACATTCAGGTCTAGATTTTTCAATTACAACAATATAAAAATATTTACAGGAGTTACGTATTATGAAAAAAATTATTGCTATCGCAATTGCCGCTATGGTTGCCTTTGGCTTCAGCGTTACCAGTGTTAAGGCCGGCGGCTACGGCAATCAGAAAGTGGTTTATCACCTGAACTATGACAATCCTAAACG
>JAZFSZ010000110.1:0-38624 GCA_036446455.1 Acidiferrobacterales bacterium | reverse complement strand
ATCGGGATTTCTTTTATCGAGAAACCTTTTTTATTAAAAATGTAATTCATCTCGATCTGGAATGCATATCCGTTGGAGCTGATCTTGTCGAGATCGATTTTTCTGAGTACATCCGTACGGATGACTTTGTACCCACCGGTCACGTCGAATACCGGCAAGCCTGTCACCCAGCGCGCATAGATATTGGCAAAATAGGAAAGCATCAGTCGCGACAACGGCCAGTTCACCACGCTGATTTTGCCATTCATATAGCGTGAGCCAATCACAACATCGTAGTTATCAGATGCCTGCAGCATATCTGCCAGGTAGGTCGGGTTATGTGAGAAATCTGCGTCCATCTGAATGACCCGGTCCACTCCCATTTCAATCGCCTTTTTGAATCCGGCAACGTAGGCCGTACCCAAGCCTTGCTTACCACTGCGGTGCAGCACATGAATTCTCGGCTCTGACTCGATCATCTGATCAACAATTTCTCCAGTACCGTCAGGAGAATTGTCGTCCACGACGAGCACTTCGATGCCTGAATCAACTTCAAGCACCTGCCGAACAATAGGTTCGATATTTTCCTTTTCGTTATAGGTCGGGATAATAATCAGTATTCTCATGCTCTATTAAACTCGCCTTTCAAGATGTCGCTGTTATTCTGCAATCGGGCACGCCTCTTTCGGTAACCATGCCGGGGGCCGATAATACCGTTTCTTTATCCCGTTCAGTATCTTTTGGCGATATAACGCAAGTTTGAATCCTTCACCGGTAAAAACAGTAAACGGCGCACCCCGTACCAACATGATTTCGCTGTGTGAACGCGTGAAGTAGGGTCTCCAGTTTGCCCCCTTGTCTCCCCCTACGGAGACTATCACCAGGGTCTTGCCATCAAGTGATTTGAAGTCAGTCCAACGATCAAATTCGCGCCCGTAGCGCGACCCACTGAATAGAACGTTTATCTCCCTGTCACATTCGTAACTGAGAATCGCGGCAGTCGCATAATAATCACTGAACATCGGATATTGCGACCAGGAGGCTAGCTGCTCACACACGGACTTGGGTGACAACCCAAGCACAAAATCCGCATGATGTTTCCACCCCTGCATCCTGTCGAGCGGGAACACCGCCAGGGCAACGAATAACCCGATCCAAAGAACCGCATAACCACCACTTAGCCGCAACAGCCATTTTCGGGCACCGGGTGCCTCAACAGCGGCATACAGGGCGAACAAGTACGGTGCGAACACCAGGAAAAAATGCAGGCCGATCACGGTATTGAGCGACGCCAGGGCAAACAATACTGTGCTGGTAAGCACAACAACCAGCAGATATCGATACTGCAGAGCTGCAAACAACTTGCGCCTGGTAACTAGGTAGCCGATACCCCAGGGTGTCATCATCAGCGCCAGACCAAAGAAATAGAACATCAAAGTAGAAAAACTGGCACTGGTTCCAGTATTTCGCAGGAAGAAATGGAAGTTCAGCGTATTCCAGCAATGCATGTAGTTGTAATACAGATGCTGCAGCGCAAACGGCAAGGCACCAAGGGCGGCCAGGGCCAGGTAAGACCATCGTTTGCGCGGCGACCACAGCAGTGAATAGAGCGCAAGCGCAATACCCAATGGCGCGACCAGATATTTACTCAAGAACGCTGCGCCCAATAAAACACCGCTGCCAAAAGCATACCAGCGCCGTTCTTTTTCAAGTGCCAGGTAAAACAACAACACGCCGAGCGATGAGAATATCAACAGTGGCGCATCGTTGCTGATCAGGAACAGCAAAATATAAAGTGGTGATAATACAAACAATGTTGCCGCAAACCGCGCATTTTGTTCTGACGAGAAAAAGAGCGCAAAGCGGTAGACCACCCAGACACCCACCAGACCGGCACCAATAGCCAGCATGCGGTACCAGGCAATGGCACCGGATACATAGGACATCAGATGCAGTAACCAGGCGATCATGGGCGGATGATCGTAATAACCGCTACTCAGATGTTGCGCCCAGAGAACGTAGTAGGCTTCATCATTCTTGATTGGAAAGATGAAAGCGAAAACAATCTTGACGACAGTAACAGCGACGAGAATCCTGATAAAAGTCTGTCTGGATATCTCCATTACCGGTTTTCTTCCTTGTGCACTTTCGTCTTACGCAGAGCCTGTTGCCACCTGCGGTATCGCAGCGGCACAGTTCGCCAACAAATCCAGTAAAATGCAGTGGCGAATAAAACGCCCCAGCCCCAGCCGAACAATACGTCGCCCGGATAATGCACCCCGACATAAATGCGTGAGATGCCAACCAGAACGGCCAGCACGGCCATTGGCGCGATCAGGGCTCGATAGTGCCAGCCAAGCCAAGTGGCTACTGCGGCCATATTTATCGCATGGTTGGAAGGAAAACTGTTGCGACCACAGCCCGCAAGTAATCGAACTCCTTCAAGGGCATGACAGGGGCGCTCGGTCGAGAACCAGTGCTTGATTAACGCTCCGCTCCAGTCGGCGAGCAAAACCAGCACCACCATCAGAGCGATAACCCGCCATGCCGGCCTGCCACTGCGCCAGAAAGCAAAAATCGTGACCATTACAAACGGTATGAGACCGTTGACCTTATCAGACAAAAAAACCATTGACGCATCCAGCCATGCATAGTGATGCCCACCATCCTGGTTAATCCAGAAGAAAATTGTTTCGTTGAGTGTTCCCAGGAAATCCATTACTCAGCCTGCACATTGGCGCGGATATAAATACCAGCCCATCGGATTCGTACAGGTGAAGGCACCTCATGTACGCGTTCGAGTTGCCACTTATTGCCGTCAGTGGTTTCTTTTTTTTGTGGGAAATTGCTGTCATCATCAGACATCGTTACCAAAACACAGACATCGGCCATTGACTGATTCTTGTCTTCTTCGCGCCAGATATCGTATTGGCTGGTCTTGCCACCTGTCAACGCCAGCACCTGGTGCGGCATGTTGAGCGCGAACGCAATAGCCGCGGACAAGCCCCAATATTGGGTGGCAATGGTGCAAGCACCCGCGGCTTGCTGCCGATCATGGATATCTTTAACGGCAACACCAACTTCCGGCCAGCCAAAGGTATTGGCCAATTGTGTATTGCCCCGGTATCGTATGACGTTGGCGAGTAGCATCGACAGCAGGCCAGCCACAACAATCACAATGACCAACCATTTACGCTGTCGGTCCTTTGCTTCCAAACCACGTGCGCTATTCGCGGACAACCATTGCGCCAACATACCCCCCAGCAATACCGATCCCGGTATATAGGCAGCGGCAGGCCAGTGGGCGCCGCTAATCATGGTAAAACCAGTGAGTGCGAAAAACACCAACGGTAAACCAAAACCAAGTACCAGCATCCCATGCACTGGTTTACGGTCGCTCAATGCGGAACGGGTTTTCACCGCTGCTACTATCATGGCGATAAAAACCCAGGGCATGGCCATGGCCAGCTGGCTGCCAATATAGAGCAGCACATTCATCACTGAGGGGTCGTTCTTCAGATTGACGCCGTGCCCCAGCTGAAACAGAAACGAAATCCAGTTGTGCTGTGCGTTCCAGTAAATAACCGGGCTAAACAAGATGGCAGCAATAACCACCGCCAGCCAGGGCCACGGCGTCAGGAAATGCTTTCTCCCCTCTTTGCTAATAATCAATGCAAAAAAGACAACCGCGGGAAATAACACAGCGATATATTTGCTTAGCAAGGAAAGACCACCGAATAACCCGGTCAATAGCCACCAGCGAGGGTCGCGCGTCAGCGCCATATAAATTGCCCAGAAACTCAACGCGGTAAACAGTAAATACGGAGCATCGGGTGTAACGATGTGGAACCCGACCTGATACAGCGGCAGGCTAGTGGCCACCAGCACCGCCAGCCAGCCCGCCCGGGGCTGCCGGGGAAATGTCCCATGCGCGATCAGATAGACCGAGATATTGATTACTGCCCAGGCAAGTACCGCCGGCAGACGAATTACCCACGGATGGTCGCCAAAGATACTGGTAAAAAATCGAATCTCCCATGCCACCATGGGGGGATGATCAAAATAGCCTGTCTGCAATTTTTCCGACCATACCCAGTAATAGGCTTCATCAGGGTGTACGCCAACGGCAAACAACGCGATAACATTGCCGATTAAAAACAATGAGATGAGGAGCCAGAACCAACGTGGCACAGGCACGGTCTGAGGGAATTTCAGTTTCAAAAGTTCACCAACTTACTGATGGATTGGGAAAAATAGCACAATACCGTATAATCGCGGCGCTTCGGGCCGGGATATGTTCGGTTTTGAATTACTTTTCGATAAGGAACAGCCGGGAACTACTATAACAGCTGATTTCCGGCACAAGAATCTGATTGTCGAGAACAGGGAGCGGCCTTCCTGGGTTAACTTTCCCCGCAACAATATCAAGCAACATTTTTGATTAATTACGTTGAACAATAACGCAGAAACCAATTCGCAAGACAGCCACTCGCTCGGCAAACATGCAGCTCGCATTATTGTTTCGGTGGGACTGTTTGTGCTGATTTTCCGTGCCGTGGATTTCCGTGAGGTACTCGAAGTCCTCAAGGCAAGCAATCCGTGGCTTTTGCTCCCGGCCCTCGGGTTGCAGATACTCAGCGCACTGGTTGCTGCCGTTCGCTGGCATATGATCATGCGCGAACTCTCGTTTGGCAAAAACCTGCCGTTCTATATTCGCAGCTATTTCAAAGGCACTTTCTTCAATCAGGCACTGCCAACAAGTATTGGTGGCGATGCGCTGCGTGTGCTTGAAACCGCAAAGGTAGGCGGCGGTAAGCGTGAAGCATTTTACGGTGTATTTATCGACCGTATTGTCGGCCTGCTCGGACTCCTGTTGCTCAATCTCGTGGCCATTCTCATAAATCCGATATTTCTGCAGAAGAACGCAGCAGTGCATTACACCATTATCGGCATGGCAATTTCCGGATTCACTGGTGTGCTGGTTCTAATGTACGCAGGAAATCTGCAGTGGTTGACTAAAAACAAGGTCACCAAACTGGTGCACGATCTTTCCCATCGTATACGCACGGTTTACCGCAGCGGTCGTACCATCGTCAGACAGCTAGTGCTTTCAATTGTGATACACCTGTTGTCGATGATGGCCGTCTATTTCATTGGCTTGACGGTGGGACTGGATTACAGCCTGCTGGTTTACATGGTAGTTGTCCCTCCGGTCATTTTGCTCACGATCATCCCCATTTCGCTGGCGGGATGGGGTGTACGTGAATCCGGCATGATCGGGTTGTTTCTTCTCATCGGAGCGCAGAAGGCGACCATCCTCTCCGTTTCACTGATCTACGGGCTGATTCTGGTTGCAGCTTCAGCGCCCGGGATGTATTTTTTCCTTTCAGGAAAAAGGCAGGCAAAGGCAGATAAATGAACGTTGATTTGATGCGGAAAATTGATTACTACGCGGGCATACCACTGACGTTTATTGCCACCGGTATCGTCAAGCTCATGGACCGTTTGACACAACCCGCGCAGGCCTCGCCTCACCGTGCGCTGTTTATTGAGCTATCCGAAATGGGCAGCGCCATCCTGGTTGACCCGGCGATGCAGAAACTCAAACAGAAAACCGGGGCAGAGTTGTTCTTTTTGATTTTTACCTCAAACAAACCCAGCCTGCAATTGTTAAACACCATACCAGATAAAAATATCTTCACCATTAGCGACAAGAATTTATTTGCGCTGGTGTTTGATACATTGCGCTTCCTGTGGTGGGCACGTCACAATCGTATCGACAGCGTGATCGATCTGGAGCTGTTTTCACGATACACCGCCCTGTTGACGGGTTTGTCCGGTGCCCGCAATCGCGTCGGTTATTATGGTTTCTACAACGAGGGTCTTTACCGCGGGGGAATGCTGACGCATCGCGTGGCATATAATCCACATATTCACATCGCGAAGAATTTCATTGCCCTGGTTAACGCCCTTACTGCGGACCACCCGGAAGTACCCTATTCGAAGACGGTCATTACAGAAGAAGAAATCAGGCTGCAAAAGATTGTTATTGGTGATAAGGCCAAACAAAAAATGCGTGACCTGATCAGGCAATCGTATGCCGGGTTTGATGAAAAACAGCAACGAGTGGTGCTGATCAACCCTAATGCCAGCGGACTGCTGCCGCAACGCCGCTGGATGCCGGAACGGTATGTCGAACTCGCACAACGCATACTGGATGCGTATTCCGACGTCCTTATTCTGTTGACCGGTGCACCGAGTGAGCAGGATGAAGCCGAAGGAATGCGACGCGCCATCGAACGCGATCGTTGCATCAATTTTGCCGGTAAACTGACGCTGACGGAGTTACCGGTACTCTATTCTGTGTCTGTGCTCATGGTCACCAATGATTCCGGTCCCAATCATTTCTCATCCATTACGGAAATGCCCAACTTCGTGCTGTTTGGCCCGGAGACACCCAATCTGTATGGCTCGCTTGGCAATTCAACGCCGATTTACGCCGGTCTGGCCTGTTCCCCCTGTGTCAGCGCCGCCAACCATCGCAAAACTGCTTGTACTGACAACGTCTGTTTGCAGGTCATCACTGTGGATGAAGTTTTCAACCAGGTGTCGAAGGTATTGAGCCCTGCCCGGGTATAAACACTTGCGGTTAGCCCCGTGGGTGATGCGCCGCATGCACCTGCTTTAACCGTTCTCGCGCCACCTGTGTATAAATTTGTGTGGTGGAAAGATCGGAGTGACCCAATAGCATTTGCACCACCCGCAAGTCCGCACCGTGATTCACGAGATGAGTGGCAAAGGCATGCCGCAGTGTATGTGGAGAAATGCTTTTATTGATATTGGCGGTCGCGGCATAGCGCTTCAGACTGTGCCAGAAGGTTTGCCGTGACATGGCCCGGCCACGATTACTGGGAAACATGGCATCCGTCGCCCGCCCTTTCACAAGCTGTGGTCGTGCTTCATTTAGATAACGATCCAGCCAGCGGATGGCCTCCTCGCCCAATGGCACCAGACGTTCCTTGTTCCCCTTACCCATTATTTTTACCAGACCCTGTTCGAGATTTAGCTGGTGCAACACCAGATTGACCAGCTCTGATACACGCAGTCCGGAAGCGTACAGTGTTTCCAGCATCGTGCGATCGCGCAATCCGAGCACCGTAGTCGTATCGGGTGCCGCCAACAGATCCTCCACCTCTTTCTCATTCAGGCTTTTGGGCAGCGGTCGCCCCAGTCTCGGCGACTCAATCTCGGCAGAGGGGTCTTGTTCGATGACCGACTCTCTTAACAAGTAACGATAAAAACGCCGCAGTGACGATAGCTGTCGCGCGGTAGTGCGTGGTTTAACCCCCGCCGTAACGCACTCGCCCAAAAACATCTGCAAATCCATCTGTGCGGCGGCTGGTAACGCGATGCTGTTTTGTTGCGCCCAGCGTGCGTAGTGTTCAAGGTCACTGCGGTAGGCAGAAAGTGTATTGGTACTCAGACCCTGCTCGGCCCAAATCGTATCGAGGAAAGACTCGATTAACGCAATATCCTTTTTACTCGCCGCTGGCTTCATGGCGCAGCAACCAGTTTTTAATTTGTATTGCCGACCCGTGACGTTTTCCCATATAGCCGCCGTTGCCATTTCTGGCCACCACGCGGTGACAGGGAACGATAATGGGAACCGGATTACAGCGGCAGGCGTTACCCACGGCACGCGCCGAGGTGTGTAACTTTTGCGCCAGCTCACCATAGGTCACCGTCTGGTCACCGGGAATCCTGCACAACGCCCGCCACACCTTGTTTTGAAAGGATGTGCCGCTTGTTATTACCGGCACGGAAAAACGAAATCCCGGATTGGCGACATAGGACTTGAGTTGACGACAGGCTTCCTTTGCCAACGGATGACTGGCTTTTTTCAGTTTCGTCGCAGGTGACACGTGCGCAACCGATAACAGACCGGCATCGTCCGCGCAAATAGCGAGCCGACCAAACGGCAGATCTATTACTGCGTTATATTGCGGTTTTCCAGTAGCCATAACTGTTGCAATTTCCGTTCGATCAGTGCGCGCCGCTTGGCATCTCCAGTGATGCGCAACAATCCGTTAAAAATGCTGCGGGCATCCTCCGCCAGACCCGCTTTTCCCAGGGCCTCCGCCGCCTGATAGCGTGCGCTTTGCCCCCACAGGTCAGCGCCCTTCGGTTGCCCCAACGTAGCAGAACGTAAATATAACTCAGATGCCTTCTCGTATTCCTCCAGCGCAACTTTTGATTCGCCCATCCAGTAGAGCAATTCACGCTTCAGATTGTCCTTGTTCACGCGGTCATAGACCAGCTGCATCAATTTATAGGCCTCGGTATGCTCTCGAACTGCCTGCAAATCAAACAATACCTGAATGGTACGCTTGGCCATGTCATTGGTCAGAGTTTTGCGATCGTGCAACATTTTACGCAACAGGTCGATGGCAGGTCTGGTGTCGCCCGCGTACAGCAGCGTGCGTGCCCGTCGCAGCACCCATTGGCCAACATCTTCACCGGCTGGTGGTTGGTGCAGACCTTTCATCCATTTTGCCGCCTGACGTACGTCGTGCGCCTTCAATGCTTCGTTGGCCAGTTGATATCGCACCGAATCCGGAATCACCGTGGGCGTTTCAAAACGAGTGGAGCGTGCATAAATGGCACGAGCTACAGTATGCTTGCCGTCAGCAAACAATGCATCGGTCAGTCGTTGGTGTGCAATGCCACGAACGATAGCAATCCCGGCACGAAGGGCAAGAAATCCGTAGATCGCACGGCTGGAAACCCCGTCCGATTTGGCGAGAATCTCCGCTTTCTCCAGCCACGGCGCCTCATTGCCTACCAGCAGCCGCTCACGGTTACCCACCACTTCCGCCAGGTCAATGTAACTCTGCCAGAGATCATCGGCCTTGATTGGGAAAAATGGACCATTTGGGTTGTCCTCCAGTCCCACGTTCAGCGCCAATTCCAGAAAAGCAGTTACCAGGTGCTGGTTTTTTAGCTTGCGGGCTGCCTGGGCTGCCAGCAACCAGGTCCTGCGTTGCTGGTCCGGCTCCAGTCGTGGCCGACCGGCAAGACGCCGCGCCCGCGCCATTACCACTTCAGGTTGATAAATACCGCTTTTCAGCGCTGCATGTAGTCGCAGCAGACGTGCTTCCAGTGTTTGTATGTCGCCCAGAAGGCGGAAGGCTCGCGGGTAGTCCCCTGCCCGCATAAGTACGCGCGCATGCAATATCTGCCATACATCAGAGCTGGCACGGTAGTCCGCCTTATAACGAAGCAGGGCAGTCCTGGCATCGTCGATTTTGTTATCAATCAAATAGCTGCGAATAATCAGTCTCCGCCAGTGCGCCATTTGTTTATCCGTCGCTCCGCTACCCCACACCAGTTGCCGTAAATGTTTGCGTGCCGCTTCACCACGGTGTGCATTGAGCTCGGCCTGTGCCGCTTCGGTCAACAGCCACTGACGAAATTTCGATGGCATTGAGGCCGGTATGACCTTGAGCCGAGCGCTGATTGCCGACCAATCGCCTCGATCTCGATACAAGCGAATCCGTAATCGCTCCCAGCGCATCCAGCTTTCACTGTGCATGTCCGCTTTCTGGTGTGCTTCAATGGATCGCAATGCCAGGGACCGCGCGCCGCCGGCAACAAATGCCTCAACAGTGGCGAACCGCTCCCCCCTGTTGCCTTCTGCTGGCGCCGCAATTGACGGCATCGAAAAAACGAAACCGGCAAATGCCAGGACAAACAATGCGATCACCCGGAATTCAGGCGGCTTGAGCAAACAGGAGGCCGGCACAAAGAACATTGAATAGATCATGGAATCAACTCGCAGCGGGAACGATAACCGATGACCTGCCTTATGGCTATTTGGCATCGGCCATGAAAAAAGGACGCCCAAGGCGTCCTTTAACTGAATGCAATCCGAAACTAGATTTTCTCGCGGATTCTGGCTGCTTTGCCGGTACGATCACGCAAATAATACAGCTTGGCGCGACGGACACGACCGCGACGCTTCAGCTCTATCCTGGCCACATTCGGGCTATACAGCGGAAATACGCGCTCAACACCTTCACCGTACGAAATCTTGCGCACGGTGAAAGAAGAATTGGCACCGCGGTTGCGACGTGCGATCACCAGTCCCTCAAATGCTTGCAGGCGTTCGCGACTTCCTTCGCGTACCTTTACCTGTACCACGACAGTATCGCCGGGCGCAAAGTCCGGAATCGCCTTATCTTTAATTTGTTCTGCTTCGAGTTCACGAATGATGTCAGTCATAATGACCCACTCCCGGTTGTCCTGATGCGCTCGCCTTAGCCGCGTGAAAAATTTTCATCCCAATCAACCTGGATTGTCCTGCTCCCCAGATCGACTCTGTCAATAACGTCATCGATGTAAGGTATCAGATGTTCACAGCCACCACCGTCAAGCTGCCGAACTACCAATACATCGTTTGCCCCGGTTTCAAGCAAATGGCTTACCTTGCCAAGCTCGACTCCGGCGCGATTAATCACCGTGCATCCCTCCAGATCTGCCCAGTAAACCTCTCCGTCAGCAGCTGGGGGTAGCTGATCTCTTGCAACCGCAATGGTTGCGCCGATCAACATCCTGGCCTGATCCCTGTCTGCAACCTCATGTAGTTTTGCAACCAGCCCCGGACCCTGTGGGCGACCGGTTTTGACCGTTAGCGGCTGCCATCCCTGTTCAGCGCCAATCTGCCAGGTACCGTACTTGAATATGGCGTCTCGCGGACGGGTATAAGACTCAATCTTGATCCACCCCTGGACGCCGTAGACTCCGACGACCTTCCCGAGAATTACCCAGTCCTCCGGCAGTGCCGGTTCGGACATTGAACTCAGCTCTGCTTTAACAGGCTGGCAACGCGATCAGAAGGCTTGGCACCTTGTGCCATCCAGTATTCGATGCGCTCGCGGTCCAACCGCAAACGCTCTTCACCTTCTACCGCTCTCGGATTAAAAAACCCTACGTACTCTATGGCGCGCGCGCGCGGTGTGCGACGACGATCCGAGACTACGATACGGTAGTACGGACGTTTCTTCGCGCCTCCGCGGGCCAGACGAATGGTTACCATCTAAAATTACTCCTACGCTTGATTCGCATACGATCAATCAGACCGCAGCGGCGCGCGATTGTAACGCTGAATGCAGCCGGACGGAAGGGAAAAACACAATAAATCAGCTTGTTTGAACCGATTTTAACCCGCGCCGCCACGCCCTGAAAGGCCGTTGAAGACAACCGGGATTGCTTTTTTCGACGGCTTGCCTAGTGGCGATCCGGGCAGCCCAGCCTGATAAAGTGGATTATTGCCTCACCCCTGTCCTTGTCGGCGCCGAGATAAAACCGTAGTTCAAGGGAAAACGGCCCGTTTTGCGGGATAAAAGCGATATTGCCACCGACGGGTTCATCCGGACGCAGGTCACGTGATGGCGGTAGTTGGGTCCAGCGAAAACTCGTGCGGGCGGCCGCCGATACCCGGTACTGCTGCCATTTCTTGTCCCAGTAGGCCTTGTCCAGCAACGGGATCGCCCTGCCGACCTTGTTGCGAATCACCCAGCGCTCAGGTTCCAACCACACAATATCGCGCCGTAAATTGACCACGCTGACCGTCATGAAGCAGGCTTTGTCGAGTTCGCGCATGGCGTTGACGGGAAAACCCCTAGCCTCGTAGAAGGCCGCCATTTGCAACGGTGTGTGTGGTCGTACCGCAATCTTCAAGCCTTGGCTTGTTTTTTGAATCCGATCGGTGCCTGCCGCCATCGCCGACAGTGATAGCACCAGTACCAGACCCGCTGCCCATCGCCGAGTCAGGGCGGGCCCTCCGGTTGACCGTCCGCGGGTTCATCTTCAATCATGTATGGCAGGTCCAGCGGTGGATTGCCATCATAAATTTCATTCTTGCGATTCTGCCAATAGGCCTCACGCACAAATTCATAGCGATAATCGCCCGCTGCTGCATCCAGTATGTCGCTCGCATCTAACAGATTCGCCCGACTATTTACCAGCCGCAGCACGTACAGTCCGCTACTCACTCCCACGTCATGATAGTAGACCAACGGATAGGTAAAGAAATCCACAAGTTCGCCGATAGTGTCGCGCACGCTGCTCGGCCCGAAGACAGGAATAACAAAATAGGAACTGCGCTTGACTCCCCAGACTGCCAATGTTTGACCAAAATCTTCACTGTGCCGCTTGAGACCAAAATGTTTGGCGACATCAAACAGGCCACCGATACCCAGTGTCGAATTCAGTAAAAACCGGACGCTATCCGATACCGCCTGACCCAACTTGCCCTGTAAAACATCGTTCAGCACTACGCGCGGCTCACCAAGATTGTTGAAGAAATTGGTAATACCCCGGCCTACCGGGCTTGGTGTGACGGCGACGTAACCTTTAGCGACTGGTTTCATTAAATAGCGATCCAGGCCATCGTTAAAAGAAAACAACTTCTTGTTGAGACGCTCATAGGGATCGTCATTCAGCCTTGTTGTGGCCGTATCTGCAAGCTCGGCCGCTAACAGCCGCACCGAACCAGCATCGGCAACCACGCTGATTACAGTCGCGACGAGCAGGAGGTATTTAAAACGGGGCATTTGGCAAATTTGTATGGAATTGCTTCTATAATAAACAGGACTTCGTCTGACATAAAGAAATTAAAAACATTGAGAAGCACTGATTTATGAATCGATTGGTGATAGATGTCGGTGTCGCATCTCGAAACGGCGTTCGACTCGACACGGGCTCAGCAGCGCTAATGGAGCAACTATCGTCGGAAGACACAGCCTGGTACGGTGCCTTGCTTGCGGTGGCTGAAGTCGCGGGCGATCCGGGTGATGAAGAACCCGAGATAACCGTACTCGCCCGCTTTAAAAACGCGTTTCTCGATGTGCCCGAATACTGGTCCACCGAAGAGGCACTGAATACCGCGTTCGCGACTGCAAACAAGTCTGTACGGTCAAGTGTGTACCACCGGCATACCGTTACCTTGTCATCACTGGTTATTCTTGGCGGCCACTTGTTCATTGGCCACGCCGGTAACAATCGTGTCTGGCTTTATCGCGAAGGACGATTGCAGCAATTGACCAGCGACCATACTCAACCCCGCGCGAACCAGGATCCCGTATTGACACGCGCATGTGGTATGGAAAGCAATATTGAGATGGACTTTCGATGCAGCGATATCCAGGTAGGCGATGTACTTCTGGTAACCAGCCAACAGGCAAATGAATTTCTCGATGGCAGCGTTATCATCAGCGCGCTGGTGGACGAACTCAATGCCAGCCGTATGGCAGAAACCCTTGTCAATGCGGCGGTTAAAAAGGGTATTCGATCACGCGCAAGTATTATTGTTGCCCGAATTGACTGTGTAACTGACAAAGACAGTACCGTCGGAATTAAAAAACATTATCCAGTGATTCGCGCACTACCCGCTGCCAGTGAGTCGGTAGATGGATTCAAAATCCAGAAGCGCCGTCGCAAGGGACGACTTTCGCACTATTACACAGCCACGGATTTGCAAGATGATTCGTTGGTGTTATTAAAATTCCCGGATCCCGACTATATGGAGGGGCAGGAGTTGCTGGACAGCTTTATTCGGGATGAATGGCTGACACGACAAATCTCGCACCCGGTACTGGCGAAAACAATCAACATCATGCGCGGACGTCGCTCGGCTCTGTATTCCGCACTGGAATCTATATCGGGCGAAAATCTGGCGCAGCGTATGAAACGCAAGGGCTGCCTGGCAGCAGGTGAGGTGAGACTTATTGCCGGACAACTACTGGGATTTCTCGAACATCTCCATGAACAACATATTATTCACCGCGATATACGACCTGAAAATATCATCCTCAACAAAAAAAACAGAACAATCCATATACTCGGATTCGACAGTCATCGCATTCGCTATTGGTTAAAACAGTCCCCGAAAAAAGCACTGAAGGTTCTAAACGCGCGATACCTCGCCCCGGAATCCTTTCGCGACACCGGCGATGATGCCCGTGCTGACATCTTTGGCGCTGGCGTCACACTTTATTATTTACTCACCGGAAAATTCCCGTACGGTAATGTGAAATCACCCAATGACATGATGGCACGCAAGTTCCGATGCATCAGCAAATACAACGAAGAGTTACCGGAATCGATGGCCAGCGCAATCGACAGGGCCTGCGCCTTCGAGCCAGACCAACGATTCGCTGGTGCAATAGAATTTTTTGATGCAATGTCCTGAGGTGACTATCAGGAAAGCAGGTCAGGACTTGCTGTTCTCCAGTGGGCTGATTTTACCAATACCCCAATTGATCACGTCGGTATATTTGTATTCCGAGTTCCCGGTCAGTGTCTGGGCAGGTTTAACGCAGTACACCACTACCGTGCTCGGACTGCCGATGACCCGATCAATGGGATCATCGTGACGTGAGCGCACAACTACCTGTTTACAGATATCGCCGTCCGCGTTCAGCGACTGCTCAAGATTGAGCAATAACGCCTTCGCACGTTCCGGACCGCTAATCACTTCAACCGCAGTGCCGTACAAAGGGTGCGGGCCATCGTAGTGCTCCGGCTCATAGATTTCGATACTATATTTACTGTTATTCATGCCTGCCCTCCCACCGCACCGCGCCGGCGAACTGTCCATTCTACCAGCGCCGGGGCTGTCGTTGCACGCCGAACAAGGGTGCTGTTTAAATGTGTATTTATCGCCCGCCGGGCGATACAAGACTGTTTCGTCGTATAATTAAGCACATAAGTGTTTGATAAACTGAGAGAATCGAACACCGCGCTCGTTGGCCTCGCGAAACACACAGACCCGGAAGGACTTTTTCAACATCGCGCTATGGACGACACCAGGCGTAATCCCACACCACTCCGCTCAATTTGTGCAATGACTCCAGCAGTTTTTCACCGGGTACGGCCTCACCCTCATGAACGCCCCAGATATTGATCCATTGGCGACCGAATCCGGTCTGGTGTCGCCAGTCCCAGCCGGGAAGCGGCGAGCGAAACCCGCAGTGAGCGCAGAAAAGCCCGGTGTTCGCGGTCGCAAGCGCGTCGTTCCAGTCTGTGGCGACACGTTTGCACTGTGGGCAGCGCGGTGCGCGTCGCAGCGCACCGCAGATCGCAACGACCGCATCACCACAATCAGTGATCTCGATGAAATACGGGTTTGGCGCTTGATCGTCACTCGCCACCGCCATGGACACGCTGGGGGAACAGCCGAGAAAGCTTATCAGGGTCATAAACTCCAGGCCGGGCAAGTAGAGAGCCGAGTCCCGCTGTGAGATCCCACCCGTCATCCCTAACTCGACAAGAAGCTCCCGGATAACGGACGGTGCCACGGGTCGGTGGTCCGTGTCCCACGGAAAAAGAACAAGACGAGGTAGATTAATCATCATATTTTCAAACGCCCGGGTGGCGCTCCATCAGGTAACACAGACAATCCTGTCGAATAGCCGTTTCATTGACCGTTAACATAGAAGGCATGAAGCTGGTCGTGGTGCGCAATTCGCCATCGGCCACTTCAAAATATTTTCGCGCAACTTCGACACCGTCTTCGTCACGTACATCCAGCGACAATTCACCCTTGTTGGTCACCCGCGCCAATGTTGTGCCAGCCGGCAATTCGCGAAAATTAAAATGGTCCAGATCGCCGATAAAATTGATATCACGTGTGTCATCGTCAAATCCGAAACTGATATCTGACGGTATCTTGCAAACAGCTACGGTATGAAACAAATCGATATCCTGAAGATGGACGGGTTTATCCGGCACCTGTGACAATTGCAGGCAGGCGCCGAGGAATTCACGAGTGTGCTCAAGGCCGTGCTGCTGCCCGGGTCGTCCGGCCTCTATTGTTATCGCGGGACACAAATTGGCGAAGGGTGCAGTTTGCACACCGGTGGGTGTACGAAAATAAACGACAGTACGTGAAAACAGGGTAGCCAGATGCAGATGGTGATTGTCCAGACTACGTACACAGGCGTAATGCGGATTGAAACCCGTATTGTTATGCACATCAACAGAGGCGAATACATCGCGCTCCTGCATTTGTGCCACCACCTGCCGCATCATTTCCCGCTCGGGCAATTGCTCATTGCCAGGAATATCTTCCCAAATCCGGTTGTAATCCGGCTGGCCCTCGAGAAAACGCAGATTGTCTTTCGCAGCTGCAACGTTGCCTATAAATACAGACAAGGACCGGGGCAACTCCGCACCACCGGTATGTCCAAGCAACTCACGTACCGCCTGCCATCCGGTATCTTCGTTACCATGCAGCAATACAGATATAAACAGAGGCTGCTGGCGATGCCCCGTCAAATGTAGCAGCGTGGGTCCGTCCAGCACACGGTGCAGATCGTGCGCCTCACATTCGAGAAGTCCGTCTGGAACGATGTCAATTACATTTAGCATGTCCGCCGTTACGCTTGGTTAAAGTTCCCACTGATGAACCGGCGCACCGCCCCGTTGGCGCTCGGCATAGGCGGTGGTCAGTGCCTGCATGTCTGACCCATGTTGCTCCACCCAGCCGCGCTGCCAGGCCGCGCCATTACACCAGCAGTCAAGACGCCGCTCAATAATGCCCAGATAGAAATTAATGTCGTCTCTGGCAAAATCCTGACGCTCGAGTCCGTCACGGGCACGCGGCAATAACTGTTCGCGCAATAAGGCCTGCACCGGCTGCCCGGCACCGCCGATCCAGTCAATGCGGGCATTCAAACCCTGGTTTGCCGCTGCGTAAAAGTTGGCACGCACCTGATCGAAGGTGAGACCATTTTCCATTGGGATTTCTTCATTGGCGATACTGTAAACCAGACCGAAAAAAAACGCCGCGTTGGCTATGGCATCAACTACACTGGGCCCGGCGGGTACCACGCGGTGTTCTATCCGCAAATGGGGTACACCATCGGCATTGAATCCAATGAGCGGACGATTCCAGCGCCAGACGGTACCGTTGTGTAACAATAAATGGCCCAACTGTTCACATGGGCCGTCTATCGTCTCCGGCAACAACACGGGAAAGCGCAATCTGTTTTCCTCGAAACATTCCAGCAGGGACTCCTGCACATAACCGCTACCGAAGGTCACACGATCCGACCAATGTGATTTGGGTGAACGTACCGAGACGGCTTGCTCAAACAGCGGGATGCGTGTTTCGTCCCACAAGTCGCGGCTGAAAAGATACGGGGAGTTCGCCGTCAACGCCACCATTGGCGCCGATACAATAAGCGCCGCATTGAAAAAACGCACCGACTGCTCCTGTGATACCTTGAGGTGAATCTGAAATGACGTCGACGCCGCTTCCAGCATCACATTCTGGTGCGATATCACCAGCGATTCTCTACCGTTGATATCGAGTTCAATGGGTGCGCCCTTACGCAAACGGAGTATCTGTTCATTCAGGGCGCGATACCGTGTCATAACGGAAATATTGTCGAGCGTAAGATGCTGCACCCCGACGGTCGGCAGTATGCCGATCATCAGCATATCCGCACCGAGCTCCCCGGCGACCCGACGACAACGAGACCAGGTCTGGTCCAGCTCATTATGCATTTTTTTCAGCGCCCGCCCCTGCAACTCCTGTGGTGTGGTGTTGATTTCTACATTAAAGGTAGAGAGTTCCGGCACCACCAGATTACTGTCGATTTTTGCCAGAAACTGGCGATTAATTGGCGCTGGCCGGTATTCCTTATCGATTAACCACGCCTCCACCTCATAACCACCGGTGTGTCTGCTGGCATCGAAGGCCTGCTGTTCAAACCATTGTGACAGCAGCACCATTTCATCATCTATATGCGCTTCAAACGCATCAAAGTCGTGTTTATGAAAATGGTCCTGACCTATTTCCTGTCCCATCGCACCTGCCTGAGATATCGGCCTATAATTTACAGGACTATTGCCGTAACACTTAATCTACCAGAAAATGTAAACTCACTACTTTTAACCCACCCCGCACAGGGGCCATGACGGAGCTCATATGCGTCCAGCACAGATTCTTGCCATCCTCGACGGTGAATTTTTGTCCACCGAGACAGGCAATCACACCCCGGTCATGTTGTGGGGACCCCCGGGTGTCGGTAAATCACAGATTGTTCAGGAAATCGGACGCCGCCATTCAACACTGGTGATTGATATTCGTCTTTCGCAAATGGAACCCTCGGATTTGAGGGGTATACCCTTTCGTATCGATGACAAGGTGGAATGGGCGGTGCCAGCCATGTTGCCCGATGCCAAACGCCACGGTGTAAAAGGCATACTCTTTCTTGACGAAATTACATCAGCGGCACCCACAGTGTCGGCCGCCGCCTACCAATTAATCCTTGATCGCCGCCTCGGTGAGTACCAGGTGCCCGAAGGCTGGGCCATATTTGCTGCCGGTAACCGTCAGGGTGATCGTGGTGTTACCTACAGTATGCCGGCACCGCTGGCCAATCGTTTCTCGCACCTGGAATTCGAAACCCATCTCGATGACTGGGTGCTCTGGGCCTACAACAACAGTATCGATGAACGTGTCATTGCCTTTTTGCGTTTTCGACCCGAGCTGTTGTTTGATTTTGATCCCGCACACAATCCGGTAGCCTTCCCGTCACCGCGTTCCTGGGAATTTGCCCATCGGGCACTGCAAAAATTCGAGCACAACAGTGATCTTCTCCTTGGTTCGCTACAGGCCTGTGTTGGCCCCGCGGCCGGCATTGAACTCAAGGCCTTCATCGACAATCTCGATAATCTGCCTGATATCGACGCCATCACCACGGGTGACGAGTCGGTTCTGGTGCCAACGGAAATCGATCTGCAATACGCCGTTGCCGCGGCGCTGGTGGGCCGTTCTATCCGCGCACAGGAAAGTGACAATGCCAATGAGGCCCTGGGTCATATCCTCGATTACGCCGGCCGTTTTCCACAGCGCGAGATGGGTGTGATGCTGGTGTCTGATATGCACCGCGCCATTGGCGAGAAAATCTTTGCCGTACCACAATTTTCGCAATGGGCCAAGAAAGTCGCCGACGTGATGCTGTACGACGGTTGAGCAATACCAACCCGTGTCCAACCACGACGTAGAAACCAAACTGAGTGCCGCACGCACGCGCCTCATTCTCGACAAACCATTTCTGGGCGCACTGGTGTTGCGCCTGCCAATAAAAGCCGGAGATCCCAAGTGGTGCAAGACCACCGCAACTGACGCCAAAGCCCTTTATTACAACTCCGGTTACATCGCCGCACTGAACCTCGACCAGACCCAGTTCGTGCTGGCGCACGAGGCCATGCACTGTGCGTTGTCCCATTTTGCACGGCGCCAGCACCGCGACAAACACCGCTGGGATGTCGCCTGTGATTTCGCCATTAATCCCCTGCTGGTAAACGACGGCCTCAAGCCGACACCGGAAGCGCTGCTGTTATCAGAATACGACGGCATGACCGCAGAAGAAATTTATCCGCTGATTGCGGAGAACACCGATCAGGAACCGCAAGATCAGCACCTCTACGATGACAACAACAGCGACGGCGAAGGCAATCAGTCGTCGCCGCAAAATGAAAACCAGCGGCAGAATAAAGACGATGGACGCGGTCAGGACGGAGACCAACCTGAAAACGACAGCGGCGGTCAGGGTAGAAACGCCGAAGCCGATGACCAAAACGGGGGTGCCCGGCAGCCCGCGCCATTGGCCGAATCGGAACGTGAGACACTGGCTATACAGTGGCAACAACGAATGGCAGGGGCGGCACAGCAGGCGATGCAGGCCGGTAAACTCAGTGCTGCCATGGCGCGCCTGGTGGATCACCTGCTGCAACCACAACTACCGTGGCGAATGTTGCTGGCGCGCTATATGACTTCTATCGCTCGGGACGATTACAGTTATTCGCGACCCAGCAATCGGCGAGAAGGTGAATCGATCATGCCCAGTTTGCGCAGCACCCAGACAAATCTGGTGGTAGCACTGGATACCAGCGGTTCCATTGGCGACCAGGAAATCAACGAATTCGTTTCCGAAGTGAACGCCCTCAAGGGGCAAATGCGGGCCCGTATTACCGTGCTCGCTTGCGACGCCCAACTAACCTGGGACAGCCCGTGGGAGTTTGCGCCCTGGGAAGACATTGAGCTGCCGGAGTCGTTCGGTGGTGGAGGTGGCACCGATTTTCGTCCGGTGTTTAACTGGACTGAGACATGTGATCAGCAACCGGACCTGCTGATCTACTTTACCGACGCCGAAGGCGAGTTTCCGCCGCATGAACCCCACTACCCGGTGATCTGGTTGGTAAAGGGCAAATTGCCTGTGCCGTGGGGCACCCGGATACAACTGAACTGAACGCCGACACAGAAATACAAAGAAATTCTTGCCGCGGAGACGCAAAGGCGCGGAGAAA
The DNA here is from genome assembly GCA_036446455.1 of Acidiferrobacterales bacterium. Classification (GTDB taxonomy): domain Bacteria; phylum Pseudomonadota; class Gammaproteobacteria; order Acidiferrobacterales; family JAJDNE01; genus JAZFSZ01. The sequence goes on along the minus strand of JAZFSZ010000110.1, from coordinate 18,263 downwards.
ATAAAAAATCATAGAGCCGGCTTTCAGCCGGCCTTGAAAAGTAAAATTCTTTGTTCTGGCGGTCTGATAGGCCGCCCTTAAGATTTTCTCCGCGCGATGTGCATGGGTGCACAAGTGTCGCGGGCGCAGGGATGCGCAAGAGCGACCCTTTGCGTCTCCGCGGCGGATGTTTAATATCATATTATGAAGACTTATCTATTTTGAGCCTTACCAGCGAAGACACCCTGAAACTCAACGTCATGCTGCACAGTGACGTTCAGGCCATTCGTATTGACGAGTCACAAATGACCGTGCATGCCTTGTCCGGCGAGTCGGAATCGACACTCACCCTGAACCCTGATTGCAAGCCGGAACAGTACATCAAGAAGGTACGCGAAATGCTGTCGGGCCAGGTGTTGGGCTCGCCCGGCGGATATCCGGTGTTTCTCAAACGCTGGACCCGCATGGGTCAGGCGCGGGAAGAGGGCCTGTCTGATCTGTTGATGCTGGGTGAACCCGAGGCCGTGGTGGCAGTGGCCAACGCCAATGGCCTCACCAACGAACTGGCACGACGTGCCTGGTGGTCGGACCCGGTTTCCGACAACGCCCGTCGAATGCTGGCCAACCCAAAAGTGGCACAAGGCAAAATGGGAAAAATCCTGGCGCAGCACCTTGTCGACTACATCGCTTTTGATACCGAACCCCAGGTGATGATCGATACCATTCGGCTGGTATTGCAACCGGGTTTAATTACCGACGGGGTAAAACAGAAAGTGTGGTCAAATGGTGCGCGCAAAAACGCCTATCGCGTCGGTTTTCTGCAAGCAATCCCGGATGACCTGCCTGAATCCAGACCGGCGCACCCGAAGTATGACAAACTGGCGGCGGCACTGAACGACCTCAGCGATAGCGGCAACACAATCGCCGGCATGCTGCTAAAAACGCTGGCGCCGCAAGGCCAGACCTTTATCGTGGCCGCTGACGCCATACTGCGCAAACCGGCCAACCAGGATGTGGTGGTATCGCTGCTCAATTCCCTGGGAGACTACTTTTCACCGGCGCGACAACAACATTCCGACACCCAGGATATAATGGAAATCATCTATGAAACCGGTCGACTGCTTAAAGAACAGAAACCCGCAGCGGTGGGCGAGCTACAGCACGTCCTGCCGGCGCTGGAACCGGAGCTGGAAGCGGTACTGGTGCTTTCCCGTTTGAGCGACCTGGTAGTCACGCCTGTGTTTGCTCGCACCACTGCCGAAGGCACACTGATGCATCGAAAAATTGAACCGGTCACTACCCCCATCTTTGAGCGCTTCGCCCTGTTGCTCGGAAAATAGTGCAAACCCGTCATTGCCTTGAAACCACACTAAAAAACCCCACAATATTGATCAAATTACATCTTAAATGGAGCCATTAAAATGAATGTCGACGCCCATAAAGAAACCCTGGGCTTCCAGACGGAAGTAAAACAGTTGCTGGATCTCATGATCCATTCACTCTACAGCAACAAAGAGATTTTCTTGCGTGAATTGATTTCCAATGCCGCTGATGCCGCCGACAGGTTGCGCTTCGAGGCATTAAGCGACGACGCCCTCTATGAAGGCGATACCGAACTCAATATTCGCGTCGACTACGACAAGGACGCCCGCACCATCACCATTACCGACAACGGCATTGGTATGAATCGGCAGGAAGTCATTGATAATATCGGCACCATTGCCAAGTCAGGCACTAAACAGTTTTTTCAGTCACTGACCGGTGATCAGGCCAGGGACGCCCAGCTCATCGGCCAATTTGGCGTAGGTTTCTATTCCTCATTCATCGTCGCCGACAAGATCACATTGACAACACGGCGCGCCGGTCTCACAGCTGAACACGGGGTACGCTGGGAATCTGCTGGCGAAGGGGACTTTACCCTGGAGACCGTCGAGCGCCCGCAGCGCGGCACCGAGGTGGTGTTACATCTTCGCAGTGATGAAAATGAATTTATTGATGGTGTCCGCCTGCGTAATGTGATTAAAAAATTCTCCGACCACATTGCCCTGCCCATCATTATGAAATCGGAGGACGACAAAAAAGAAGATGAAACCGTTAACAGCGCGTCGGCGCTATGGGCTCGAGCAAAATCCGATATCAAGGACGAGGAATATAACGAATTCTATAAACACATCGCCCATGACTTTGAAGATCCAATGGCCCATATTCACAGCCGGGTAGAAGGTAAACAGGAATACATCTCCCTGCTTTACATACCGGCCCACGCACCATTCGACCTGTGGGACCGCGACCGACATCATGGCATCAAGCTATATGTCCGTCGTGTCTTCATCATGGACGACGCCAAACAGCTCATGCCCAGCTATTTGCGATTTGTACGCGGTGTGCTTGATTCCAGCGATCTGCCGCTCAATGTGTCGCGCGAGATACTGCAACACAACAAGAACATCGACAGCATGCGAGCCGGCTCCACCAGGAAAATACTGGCGCTGCTGAAAAAGATAGCGACGGACGATGCAGAAAAATACAGTAAGTTCTGGCAAGAGTTCGGCCAGGTGCTGAAGGAAGGAATTGTCGAGGATATGCCGAATCGCGACGCCATTTCGGCCCTGCTGCGATTCAGTTCTACCCATAACGATAGTGATGAACAAACTGTTTCGCTGGCAGATTATGTCACACGAATGAAAAAGAAGCAGAACAAGATTTTTTATGTCACGGCTGAAAATTACAGCGCTGCCAAAAACAGCCCGCACCTGGAGATCTTTGCCAAAAAAGAAATTGAGGTATTGTTGCTACATAACCGCATCGACGAATGGGTGGTCACCCATCTGACCGAGTTTGACGACAAGTCACTGGTATCCGTGAGCCGGGGCGATCTTGATCTTGGTGACCTGGCGGACAAGGAAGAAAAGAAAAAAGAGGAAGAGTCCGCGAAACAGGCCAAGAGCCTTATCGAGCGTATTCAGAAATCACTTGATGGCAAGGTGAAGGATGTCCGCGTAACCCACCGTCTGACAACCTCGCCCGCCTGCCTCGTGGCCGATACCATGGATATGGGTGGCAATATGGAACGCATTCTCAAGGAAGCCGGTCAGCACATGCCAGAAACCAGGAAGATCCTCGAAATCAATCCCGAGCATCCACTGGTTTTACGACTAAAGGAAGAGCCTGGGGACGACCGCTTCAGCGACTGGAGTCATATTCTGTTTGACCAGGCACTGCTCGCCGAAGGAGGACAACTGCAAGATCCCGCCAATTTCGTGCGGCGACTTAATAGTTTACTGATGGAACTAAGCAACAATAAGTAAATAAAGGCCGGTGTGACCGGCCTTTTTATTTGTCCTCTGGTTTTTTTCTTTTTTTCAACTTGCCAAGCGGAATAACCACACTGTCTTGCGCGCCGGGTTCATCAGTGAAATGTGGCCGCATTGTGCTGTCAGCACCGCTATCTCGAAGAATTTCCTGTTCACGTGCCGAAATCAACTCAAAGCATTTTCGAATGTCTTCAACGGTTGCGTCCGAAAGCGGGTGTTTCATGCCCGGTGCGGTCGCGGTGTCTTTTACTATGGTAGTCAACACCTGGCGCATCACACGGAGAATTCTTGCCTCCTTGTTTTCACTGGAATCACCCGTGGTATTGCCAGCCATACTGCTTTCCTTGTTCAGGCGGCGAACCATATCACAATTTGCCTACCGTCGTTGGCAACACACTCGACCCACCATTTAAGGCTGTAAAATCTTGCACACTACTACCATGACAATGACCGCTACCAGAATGAACAATAGCGTTTTGTGATCCCACTGATTCAGCAGCAGACCCAGCGACATACCGGCTGCCAGCGGGTGTTCCGTGTCGGTTACAACCATCAGGAAAATAGCGGTGCCCACCACCGTAGCGGATAACACAGTCAGAACGGTTGCCAGGACACCGAGGTCGAGAAATAAGCCGGCAGTAGCGTTGCGTAGTAGTACATGATCCCTACTGCCATGCCAATGAGGTAACCGCCGATCAGGGGTCGCGATCGTGAAGCATAGGCGCGTGGTCGCGTGAACACCAGAAAGGCAGATGAGCCCAGGGTGGCAATAATCGCCGTATGCGAAAGTACGTCGAGAAAAACAAGAATGAGTAATATGATCAGAGTAGCAAGAATGGATTGCGGCAAATATGGCCGGATTTTCTTCCGGGTCTATTCATCAATGATATGCCCGCGATACTGTCTTACCTGGCTTGTCCCACCAAACAACAGGAATTTAACCAGGACAGCAATGCCTTGGCAAATCCGACCCGTGGTGCTTTTGCCTACAGATTTTTGTAACGCTGCTTGTAGCGCAGAACCCTGGTTACATAGGTACGCGTTTCTTTAAAGGGAGGGACACCACTGTAACGTCGCACTGCGGTTTCGCCTGCATTGTAAGCGGCTACTGCCAGACGGGAATTATTACGATACTTTTTGAGTAGATATTTAAGATGCTGCACTCCGGCCTTGATATTCTGCACCGGATCGAAAAGATTGCTTACACCGTACATGGCTGCCGTCGAGGGCAACAATTGCATCAAGCCACGCGCGCCTTTCCTGGATGTGGCATAAGGGTTGAACCCCGACTCGGCATGAATAATGGCTTTCACCAGTGCTCGATCCACTCGGTGCTGATTGGCTGTTTTGCTGATAATTCCGTCGTAAGCAGAGGTATCAGTACGGAAGAACTGGCGGTTACTGCTGGCGACCAAAATCCCGATATGTGAATTTGCATCACCAGTGCGCACCAGTTTGTAATATTTATTGTTCACCAAATGATCGGTGATGATGCGGGAACCATTCGGTAGCTGATAGACATACAAGCTGGCATTGGCCGCTCCGCAGACACCCGCAAGGGAAATACCCATGAGCAGTATCTGCAGGTGCTTTTTCAGGTGATTTCGTAACATACTTCATTCCAGAATTTAATATTCCTGAAATGGTAAGCACATCCCGTGCCAAATCTCTGGCCAAACGGATTTGGAAGAAATCGGATAATTTCTATTAGAAACAATATGTTACCGGATAGTCAGGGGCGTGCCAGCGAACAACCTGTCCTGACTGGCGCGCAGACATGACAAAATTGGCCTATTGCCGTCCCCCCGCGACAGTTGCCTGACGACTGGTTTAGCGTTCGCCCAGCAGCTCCGTATCGTCGCGATCATAGGGTGGCGTGCAACAGCACAGGATTTTAAGCTCCTCTTGCCCCCTGTTTTCTATACGGTGTGGTGTGCCGGGCTCAATACAGACGGTGTCACCCTGGGTTACGCGAAAATGCTTGTCACCTAAAGTCATCCAGCCTTCACCGGCCACGATGTGATACAGCTCCTCGGTTTTCTGATGCTGATGGAGTTTCGTTTTAGCGCCCGCAAGTACCGTTGCTTCGGCGAGACTTTGCAGCCGATTGCCGTGCTGGTTGGGATGCATCAGTTCCCGAATTACGGAGCCGTCCTTGGTCACATACGCTTTACTATCACGATAGTGTGTCAGTTTCATTTGCTTAATAGGGCATCACACCAAACAACCAACGATGAGCTAAAATCATTGCCACATAGGCTGCAATACCGATCACTGGTTTCGTCCATCCAACTTCGGACCAGACCAGGCGATTACGCCCCGACAATATGGCCGCAAACGGGATATTCGAAGTCACATCGGCAAAACGTGTCCATTGCTCACCATATTTGGCGGCGCGTTTCTTATCAATGCCTATTGCGCCAAATACCGCCAGTCCAAGGAAGCCACCGAAAAAAACAATCGAAGCAATATCACCATTGGCGGCGATATGGCTAACCGACCAGAGAATAGTTGCCCAGATAAACGGATAGCGCGTGATGCGTACAATCCCGCGGGCCGGTGTATCGCTATCAAGCCGACTTTCCTGACCAAACATTGTCGGGTTACGGGTCAGCAAACCGGTCACCAAAAGAATAAATGCCAGCGGCATCAACACGGCAGGTAGACGTTTTACAATTGGCCCCGGTTCCCAGATAAACTCCAGCGGTGAACGGTTAAACGCATAGACCATGGCCGTTATCGCCACCAATGCAACGAGCGTAAAAACACCCTGGTAGCCCCTCTCACCCAGCATCCCGACCAAACGCTGTCGAATGGATGGTAAGGCAGGAACCACATGGGTGGCGATCATGGCAACCGAAGCCAGAATTAAAAACAAGAGCATTGTATTCATTTCACACCCGCCTGGTGTTGGTAAACAATGCAAAGTGCAGTGCCAACGAACCACAGCTGGCCCCCATGACAATCCGCAGCACCTTGTCCGGATTTCGTTTTATTGCGATTTCGCCTTTTGCCGGGCGCGCTGCGCCCCCCTCATATTACCCCGCTCCTTGCGACTGTCGGCAATCAATTCCCAGTTTGCACGACGCAGCACATTATTATCTCCAGTAAACCGGTTGGAACGCAGGGCCAGACTTTCGGCCTGTTGATATTCTTCTTCCTGCAATCGTACCTGCGCCAGATCATGCCACAAGCGTGCGTTGCGCGGCTCAATGCGCAAGGCACGCTCAAGACTTGCCGCCGCTTTGCCATATTGATAAGCAGCGATATCAGTGCGGGCGCCATCAACAAGGGCGATGATGGCAGGGTTGTCCGAAACCGGTACCTCCTTGATTGATGTCGTTGCACAGGCCGACAACCAAAAAATCGAAATCAGTAGCGCAATTTTAACAAACTGCGGTGGCGACAACTCCATCCTTTATTCCTCTTGCTAACAATAACAGCCTCAGTCTCGACCTAATATGCGCCGGAACCAGCCACCGGATTTTTTGCGTTCGATTACGGACGCGCAGGGTGCGATTTTTTCCGGCGCTGAACCTTTAATAAAAGGCAACTCCAGTGCCTCCGCGCAGTCCTTATCGACACGCAATCCGCTTTCCACACTAATATATACGCGCTCAATGCTCTCGGGCAGCGGCGGCACCAGGGGTTCCGGCCGTAGCCGGGACATCATATCACCCCACACGGTCATCGCACCGCTGGAACCGGTGAGATGGGTATTCTGGTTTTCATCGTTGCCCACCCAGACCACAGCCACACGATCACCCGTGAATCCAGCAAACCAGCTGTCGCGCAATTCGTCGGTAGTTCCTGTTTTGCCAGCTGCGTTTATTCCCGCCGGTAAATAGTTTTTCAATCGCCGCGCCGTGCCCTCCCGCACCACCCCCTGCAACGCGGTGGTAATCAGATATGCGGGGCCTGCTGCAATTGTTTGTTCAATCTTGAGTTCATACCGCTGCAGGGGCTTGCCCTCCACGGTCAGAATCTCACGAATTGCACGCAGCGGCATATGAAAACCACCCGTCGCAATGGTGTGATACATCTGCGCCACTTCCAGTGGTGTCATATTAACCGTTCCCAACAGGGTCGATGCGTATGGCGCCATTTCTCTTTCGATACCCAGTTTCTGTGCAGTACGGATCACCTCATCTACACCCAGCTCCAGACCCAGTCGGGCAGTCGACACGTTATAGGATTTTGCCAACGCCATGCGTAACGGCACCTCGCCATGAAACTTATTGTCATAATTATTGGGCTGCCAATCGTCAGTTCCGGCTTCCTTCCACACCAGCTCGCTATCATCCAGTAGCGTCAACAGTGTGTAGCGATCTGGCTGTTGCAACGCCGTCAGATACACCGCCGGTTTCATCAGGGAGCCGATTTGACGCTCGGCATCCAGTGCACGATTAAAACCCTCGAACCGGGGTCGTCGACTTCCCACTACCGCATGAACTTCACTATTGAGAGCACTGGTAACCACCACGGCGCCTTCGAGTGTATTCGGCTGCAAACCGCGGGAGCGCTCGAGTTGATTCAGGCGTTTGCTGAGCGCACGCTCTGCTGCCGCCTGGACGATGGGATCCAGTGTGGTGAAAATCTGCAGCCCTTCAGATCGCAAGTCTTCTTCGAAATAGTCACGCCGCAACTGGCGGTGCACCAGACCCATAAACGCCGGATGAGAGGAAGTACCCAGCCCCGGATTTTCACTCACATCCAGCGGCCGATATTTCACGGAATCCAGTTGCATCTGGGTAATGTAGCCCTGGCGCTCAAGCTCCGAAAGAACAAGGTTGCGCCTTTTCAATGCGCGATCAGGAAACCGCCGCGGATCATAATAGCTCGGGCCTTTGAGCAAACCGACGAGTAACGCCGCCTGATGAATTTCAAGTTGCTCAATACCTCGGTCAAAATAAAAACGACTGGCAAGTCCAAATCCATGTATAGCGCGATTGCCATCCTGGCCCAAATAGACTTCGTTAATATAGGTTTCGAGAATATCTTTCTTGTCAAAATGCAGCTCCAGCAATACGGCCATCAGAATTTCATTAAACTTGCGCGTCAGCGTGCGTTTGGAGGTCAGAAAGAAATTCTTCACCAGCTGCTGGGTCAGTGTGCTACCACCGTGTACCCGTTGGCCGGTGAGCAGGGTGTACACGCCACGGGCAATACCGCGGGGATCTATACCCCAGTGCGTGTAAAAATTGTGATCTTCTACCGCAACCAGGGCATCCGTAACATGGTCCGGAACCTGGTTGAGCCGTACCAGCACCCGATCTGCATTGTGTGCGGGATAGATGCCCCCAATGGAAACAGGGTCAAGACGCGTCAAGTCAATTTTTTTACCGCTTGTTATGTCGGTAAGTCCGGTCACAAATCCGTTTTTTAGTGTGAGTTGAATTTTTTGTTCGGGTTGCGCGCCGTCCCAGAAAGAGTAGCTGCGCACATAAATAGTCAGTTTGTCCCCGTTGCGCGAAAAATGTCCTGATTTGGTCAATTCATCCCTGTGGACATAGCGCAGCAGTTTGAGCTCCGCCTCAAGGTGTTCCTGCGACAACTTCTTGCCGACAAACAATTCCAGAGGTCGTGCATAGACGCGGGCGGGTAACGAGAATCGCCTGCCTTCAAATTGATCACGCACAATGTGATCGAGGTACATCAGATAACCGGACAACGCCAAAAATAACAGCAGCAACGTCACACGCATGCGTTTGAATGTTATGTACCGTTTAACGCGGGATAAAAATGACTGCAATTTCACAAGTAGGGGAATGGCTGTTTAACCGTTATGGATCGGGCGCGTTGCCGCGCCCCGTGTCAATTCATTATAAACGGTCTTTGCGCGGAAATGGATGGATATCATAAGCCATTAATTATAGAGAAAACTTTTGTCTGGGATTGATAGTTTCCAACGACATTAAACGTATCAGCGGTAGACTGTCAGGCTTGCATTTCCCTTAAATGAATAAACCGAAACATATAAGTTTACAAAAACTGCGGGTAACACGAACATACTCGCTCGGTGGTAAAGTCGTTATTACTGCGCCCGGCATCCTGAATATCGGCCGGTTCGCGATTATCAGTGGCCCACCGAAATCCAGGCTGGCAATGATTGCCTTTCTCAATATAAGGAGCGGTTGCAATGGCGAATCGATACTTTACCCAGGCAACTTTCGATTTCCTGTCCAGGCTGGAGAAACACAACGATCGGGACTGGTTCCATCTCCACAAACAAGAGTACGAAGATCTGGTTCGTAGTCCGGCGCTGGATTTCATTGCCGACATGGGTGACGCGCTTGCTGCTATTTCCCCTCACTTTCTTGCTATCCCGAAAAAAGTGGGCGGCTCTCTCATGCGCGTCTATCGCGACGTACGGTTTGTTAAAGACAAACGCCCTTTTAAAACCAACATTGGCATTCAATTTCGCCATAAGTTGGGCAAGGATGTGCACGCGCCTGGATTCTATTTGCATCTGGAACCCGGGGAATGCTTTATTGGTGTCGGAATCTGGCATCCGGATGCACCGGCACTGGCCAGTATCCGCACGGCGATTTCGGAAAATGGTGAGGCATGGCTGAAGGCCAGTCAGGAAAAGAATTTTAAAAAAGAATTTGACCTGGTCGGTAATTCACTGACTAATCCCCCACGAGGATATGCCAGGGATCATCCGCTAATTGGCGATCTAAAGCGCAAGGATTTTATCGCTATCACACGCATTGGCAATAAAAGAGTGATTACTGGCAATCTCAAACCTGATGTTATTAAGTCGTTCCGGACTGCGATACCACTGATGAAATTTCTGTGTAAGTCACTTGGGTTACAATTCTGAACAATGCGTCCGTAGATTAATTGCCATCAGCAAGCTGACGAAGCTTGGCCATCACAACTTGCTATTCAGTGGATTAATCAGCTAACCGAATCTGCGTCTCCCGCGACACCAAGGATGATACTCATCCCTCCGCGACATAATCCTCAGAATCATCGCCTTTGAGAACAATGTTCCCCTCTACCCTAATGCTCAAATATTCTTCGCGATTGCTCTCGTTCTCGAAATATATTTCGATACCGTTACCGCCATCGCCCTCGTAAAAGCATGGATGCATCTCCGGATTCGGGACATCTTTCATCGATATCGGATCCGTTGTTGTGCGAATGTTCATGGTAGCGCCCTCCGTCGTTAGAAATGGCTGAAACCAGACAAATTCCAAGCGAACCTGCCTTGGGCAGCCCAGAGACTCCATAATATAATGCCCTGCTGCAACCGGCAGTAATGCCGTCAATCTGATCGAATCTATCGGCATAAAAAGAGGGGTCATGCACACCGGGATTGTGGGTCTGTAACCGGGTGTTACCGGCAATGAAACCCAACAGCGAATTTTCTCACGTTAAAAAAACCAATGACGCAACCTGTATGTCACTGAAAATATTGGTCACTCAGGGGTCACAATTGTAACGACAAATCCGATTACTGCCCTTTGGCGACAAGAGGCAGGAACTAAATAAATCTGCCAGGAACTGCATAGACACCGGCACGAGAATGGAAACCCACAGTTTTAGCCTGTAATAATAGGCTAAATCTCAACCGGTTGATTCCAGGCGCAGATTTGACTACTCGCCTGGATTTTAAGCGAGCATATCCTGTTGTTTGGCACACGTTATGCACATATTTCTGTACGTAATCTTGTGTGGAGATTAACAATGCACAAATATGCTTTTGTAGATGAAAACGGTACGACACCAGACAATATTCGTCTGGAAGTGGGTAAATATGTCGCAGATGCAACGGAAGGCAATGAATTATTGATGAAAATGACTCACGCAGCAGGTGAGTCGCCGCTGTTTGCCGCGCTGGTAAATCCGGAAGACCTCAACAAACATCCCATGAAGCTGTACTCAATCGAGCAATGGGCGGTCGATCCGAAATCCAACGATGGCAAATGCTACATGGTTGTCAAAGAAGTGGAGGCACCGGTTGTCAGACTGGAACAAAAACTACGATTTGCAATCGCAGCATTGGGCAACCTCTACAACAACAAAAAATTCAAGATCTGGGCAGACAACTGGGTCACAGACTCAGATCGTAGCTACGATGCCTCGATGGCAATGAATGCAGTAGCTAGAGACGAAATGGAAGGCATCCAGGCGCTTGTCGATATGGGAGTTCATACTGGCGACACCCATGGGGATATGGCGCGGCAAAAGGACATGTTTATACGCGTGGACGCAGTAACTGAAGCCGCAGCACTTTCAATCGATCCGAGTAAGTCGGACGAAGAAGTCTCTGCTCTTGTTGCCAAAGCGCTGGATAACATACAGAGATTCAATGACGAAACCAATCTAATAGATCTTGCGAAACTTATTTGCAGGGAAAGTTAAACCAAAATATTGGTTTGGGGCCGGAATGATTAACTGTAAATCATTCCGGCCCGTTTTGTTTCCAGATACTACTAAAAATCAGTACACTGATGCCGGCAATGCCAACCAGAATATTGGCATTAAAATGAAATATCAGCCGTGCCTTTTTATTGTCAATTTTTAAGCCGATATCCGGTTTTGAAGATCCACCATATGCCGGCAAGGCATAGCAGCATAAACAACAAGATCATGGTTACGCTGATGGCAACGCTGACATCGGCGACGCCGTAAAAGCTCCAGCGAAAACCACTGATCAGGTAAACCACCGGATTGAATAAGGTGACCTTCTGCCAGAACGGCGGCAGCATATTAATCGAGTAGAAGGCGCCACCCAGGAAGGTCAACGGCATGATGATCATCATAGGGATGATCTGCAACTTCTGGAAGTCGTCGGCCCAAAGGCCGATGATGAAACCGAACAGGCTGAAGGTAACGGCGGTGAGCAGCAGAAAGCACACCATCCATAGCGGATGCGTGATTTCGTAATCCACAAACAGCTGCGCCGTGAGGAGAATCAGTGCACCGAGGATGATTGATTTGGAGGCGGCCGCGCCAACGTAACCAATAACGATCTCGAAAGGAGATACCGGTGCCGACAGTAGCTCATAGATGGTGCCAGAAAACTTGGGAAAATAAATTCCGAACGAGGCGTTGGAAATGCTCTCGCCCAGCAGTGACAACATGAGCAGACCGGGAATGATAAAGGACGCATAGCTGATGCCGTCGATTTCACCCATACGCGAGCCGATAGCCGCTCCGAATACAACGAAGTAGAGTGACGTTGTAAGAATTGGCGAAGCAATGCTTTGCATTATTGTGCGCCAGGTACGGGCCATTTCGAAGAAATATATAGCGCGGATGGCATGGGTGTTCATGACTCTTCCCTCACCAGGCTGACAAAGATTTCTTCCAGCGAACTTTGGCTGGAGTGCAGGTCCTTGAAGTCGATGCCATGCTGACCCAACTGGCGCAACAGCTCGGAGATTCCCGTGTGTTCCTTCTGCACATCAAAGGTATAGACAATCGCATTGCCATCCGCCGACAACTCCAGCGGGTACCTGTCGAGTTCAGCGGGAATACGGGTTAATGGATTCTGCAAAGTCAGTGTCAATTGTTTCTTTCCCAGTTTGTTCATCAGCACAGTCTTGTCTTCGACCACACTGATCTCTCCCTTGTTGATCACGCCAATACGGTCAGCCATTTCTTCAGCTTCCTGGATATAGTGCGTGGTCAGGATAATGGTAACGCCGTTATCACGCAGACCCCGAACCATTCCCCACAGTTTCTGCCGCAGCTCGACATCGACACCGGCAGTCGGCTCATCGAGGAACAGGATCTGTGGTTCATGCACCAACGCCTTGGCGATCAATACGCGGCGTTTCATGCCACCCGACAATGTCATGATCTTCGCCTTGCGCTTGTCCCACAGCGACAGGTCGCGCAACACCCTCTCGATCAAAATCGGGTTTGACGATTTGCCGAACAGGCCGCGGCTGAAATTCATTGTCGCCCAAACGCTTTCAAAGGTGCCGGTGGCCAGCTCCTGCGGTACTAAACCGATTTTTGATCGTGCTGCGCGGAAGTCTGAAAGAATGTCGTAGCCATCGACCAGGACGGTGCCGTCACTTGGTGTGACAATGCCGCAAATGATATTGATGAGGGTGGTCTTACCTGCCCCGTTCGGGCCTAACAGTGCAAAGATCTCTCCCCGACGGATGTCCAGGTTGATGTTGCTCAGCGCCTGCAAACCCGTGGCGTAAGTCTTGGTGATATTTCTGATTGAAATAATCGGGTCCACATAACCTCCATGACTGTGGAAATGGGTATGCGGTCAATATACCCGAAGTCATTCGATCTTTCCCTTGCAATTAGCTGGGCAAACCATAGAACCAAAGAACATATTTAGAGTTTCGAAATTAATCGGAATCAGAGGAATATGGAATGAAGGCAGACCGCCCTTGATACTGGCCAGGTCACCCGCGGTCGTCTTCTCCAGCTCCAGACCCAGTACCACCGGACAAAATCTCGTTTTTAAAGCATACGCGGCTGGCGCAACCAAGCTTAAACATCGTCACCTACGGGGATTTACCGGCGTGAAAGACCGCGCGTTATATCAGTAAACGCTAATATATGAAATAGGTGGGGATAAAGACCGGATTCCTGCTAAAAAAACAGCAGCATAGGCTAGTCGATGACGTAATCTTTGGTGAGTAACTCAAGTATATGGCCATTGGGATCTCTAAAATAGACTCCGTGGCCACCATCATTATTATTGGTCTTGCCATTCTCCAGTAAGTTTGGAGCGCTACCGTAGTTAATATTTGCTGTTCTAATGCGCTTAAGTATCGTATCGAATTGCCGATCACTAACTTTAAATGCTAAATGTATTGTTGAAAAGTCTTCTTTCGTCAGGAAGTCCAGCGTCAATGTTGAATTAACTTTAACAATAGCGAAGTGACCCCACTCTTTCACAAATTCAAAACCTAATATTCTTGCATAGAATCTGGCTGACTCTACATTGTCATGCGATGGTACGATTGTATGATTCAGAGTTATTTCCATTTAATTTATCGACCACCCTGCGCGATTCTGATCTAGTCTTTTAACACTGAGCACGTGGAAAACTTCGACAATATAACGCGGGCTAAACAACAAAGGTAGAGTTCTGAGAAACCTGACCCGTTATAGGGTCAACAACCCATTCGCCGACACGAAACGCCGTGTAGGTAAAATTGTTTTCAGTTTGATCAATCTTCATTTTCCAACGGCGTCACGAAAATCTGGTATCAGTTAATACTAAAGCAAGTAGTAAAAAAACCAGAAAAAAATCGTTTTTCCTTTATCGATTTTGCCGTGATCCCCCATATTGTTTGTCCTGCTTTCAAAGCGCCAGGGTCCGCAGGGTTTGGACCGGAATGGCGAAGAAGGCAGATTTGTAAAAATACCTGTAACCTATTATCTTATCTCTCAAATGAATAATTAGGCACCGGGCCGGGGAGATCGGATATGAAATCATTTTCTGTTTTGGCAATTACATTGTTAGCAATGTGGCTCGCTTCCACACCAGCGATGTCGGTGGCTGCCACTGCCCCCAACGGGCTCAAGGCAAGCTATCAACCAAGCAAATTGACCGAAAATGTCTATGTTATTCATGGACCCGTTTCGTTTCCAACGCCACAAAACCAGGGATTCCGAAACAACCCCGGAATCGTTATTACCAGCAAAGGCGTCGTCATCATTGACCCGGGTAGCAGCGTGCACATTGGCAGTATGGTTGTCGGCCAGGTACGCAGACTAACCAATAAACCTGTGGTAGCCGTAATCAACACCCATGTCCACGGAGATCACTGGCTGGGAAACGACGGTATAAAAAGAGCATTCCCCAAAGCGGTTATCTATTCCCATCCAAAAATGAAGTCGCTGATTGCGGATGGCGCAGGTGAGGACTGGATAAAAATTCTGAACGATCGCACCAACAGCGCGATTTCCGGCACGCGGCCTGTCGGGCCGGACAAGACGGTCACCCAGGGCGACATCATCAAGATCGGTGATACCCGCTTCCGCATTTTGCACTCAGGCCCGGCCCATACTGATAACGACATCATGATTCATGTTGTGGATCAGGGTGTGTTATTCACCGGGGACATTGTCAGAAACGGCCTTATAGGCCGGGCGCAAAAATCGACGACGGGCAGTATCGAGGCTCTGGACCTGGCACTGAAAACGAACGCGCAAATTTTCGTCCCGGGACATGGCAAAGCTGGCACCAGGCAAATCGTCGACAGGTACCGAGTATTGATGGTGTCATTACTCGATACCATCAAGAAAAATTATGACGAGGGCCTGGAGAGCCACCAGATAAAACCGATATTGACAAAACTACTTGACCCCTACAAGAATTGGGTAGGTTTCAAGACCAATCTGGGCTATCTCACCAGTACCATCTATCTGGAAGTCGAAGGAGAAGCGTTCAAGGAATAAATGGTCTCTTTAATAATGTTATTTAAACAGAAATCCGCCACCGGCGGGTTTCTTGTTATAAATCGATAGCCCGGCAGGCTGATATATGGGCCCCATTTCTTCCGTGTCCTGCGTGCGGCCATTACAATTGATGCTGATCAATGAAAAATAACTGCAATTTGTCGATGATATCGCTGGTAATCCAGGTACCCGGATTTATGGAGGTGCAAGATGATGGATGGTATGGGTGGTTTTGGAATGGGATTCTTTGGATGGGCATTCATGATATTGGTCTGGGTGTTGATCATTGCCGGTATCATTTCGCTTGTTAAGTGGTTGATGCAGTCCACCTCCGGTAGCCAGAGCAAGAAAACGCCCCTCGAGATACTTCAGGAACGATTTGCGCGTGGCGACATCGATGAAGGTGAATACGAGCGCAAAAAGAATATATTGCAAGGATAGTCTCAACTTCTGTCGAATTAAGTTCCACCATTTGGAATCATCATGATTGTTCTTAACTCCGGGATTGACCGCGATATATACAGCATCTTTCGCGCAATGGATTTCAAGACCGCCTTCTTTCTTCATAGAGATTTCATTTCAGTTGATGAAATCTATCCTGATTCCCGGGAACTCAGCAGTTGACAAATAGCTGCACAGGACTCTACTCACTGTCACGACTTCAAACGTGAGCCAGGCATCGGGCGATCAGCATCAATAGATTGGGTCTCTCGCAAGAGTTAATTGTTTAATGACGTAAGGAGGCGAAAATGGCTAGCGAAATCGAGTCTGTTAGAGCATCTGTCAAGGTGGTCGTAGATACTGAAGCCACCGGTAAAGTTAAAGATATATACGGGGAAATTAAAGAAACCCTGGGAATTGATTTTGTGCCTAATATGTATCTGGCTTTAGCAGGTAACCCGGATTATCTGGAAATGACCTGGAACAGAGTGCAGGCGGTGATGGGTGAAGATGGAAAGTTAGGCAGAAAAACAAAAGACATCGTGGCGCTGACTGTGTCAATCATGAGTGGCTGTGAATATTGTACACAAGTCTACAACCAAGCTGTAAAACATGCCGGCCTGGATGATGATGCCATGCTTGAACTATATGCAGTGATTGATCTTTATTCAGGTCTCAACCGGCTCAATATCGGATTGCAGACCAAAATGGATGAAAAGCCCTGGCATGGTTGTGGAGGAAGCTGAACTACCTGAGCAAACCGAACTGCCAAGTGGCTGAATCAGGAGAGGAGTCATAACAAGCAATGAAATGGTTAGATTGGGTATGATGCGGGGGCGCATGAAAGGATTCAAACTGTGCGCATTCGTGCCTGTCACGTTACAAATTACTCAAGACGCTCGCTGCGCTCACCGGGGCGCCGTTAAGTACCGCACTATATAACTCAAGCACCAGGGATTAATTGGAGAATATAACTATGAGCAAACATACAGCACTGGTTGCGGGATTTGCATTGTTACTATTGTTAGCGATAGGGTTTGCAGGAATGGATATGATGAGAGGAAAAGGCATGATGGGTATGACGAAGGGAAAGGGCATGATGGGTATGATGAATATGTCCATGGTTCGGCATCAATTCGTCATGAGAAACGGAATAGGTTCCGAATATTCCTCAAAGAGAAACACACTTGTCAGGAATAAAGACAATCTTAATGCCGGTAAAATACTTTATGAGAAGAATTGCTTAAGCTGTCATGGATTATCTGGTTACGGTGATGGTCCTGCCGGTAAAAATATGGATCCCCGTCCAGCGAACATTGCCAGCTTTAGCAAGATGCCAATGGCAACAGATGGGTACTTGTTCTGGACAATCTCGGAAGGTGGCTTACCCATCAAGACGGTAATGCCGGCATTCAAGAGTTCTCTAAAAGATGAAGAAATATGGAAAATTATTGTTTATCTGCGAGATATGTAAAATCTGGCTAGGTTTTCCTCCATACACTTGCCAGCCAGGGCTGCTGATTGCACGGTACGCCCTGCGGACGATAATAATGCATTAACTCTACAAAACCTGCGGTGGTCATATAAGTGCGCCAGGTCTCCAGATCATAATAAACACCATATCGACCACCGTTCCAGCCTTCCTCATTATTGCCACGCGGGTTAGAGCTGAATAACACGCCATCTGACTTCAGTGTCGCGTGTAATGCCAGCAATACCTGGGGCAGTTCCTGGCTCGGTGCATGAAACAACGATGCATTCGCGAAAACGCCATCAAAGTGGTCGGCAGGGAGATCGAGTTTAATAAAATCCTGCAACCATACTTCGCAGCCGCTGTAAGACCGGGCCATATCAACAAATCGGGAGGCGCCTTCCAGACCCACCGCAATATGGCCACGCTCTTTAAATGTCTTGAGATCACGGCCCGGTCCACAGCCGACATCCAGAATTGTAAAAGGCGCGTCCCCTTCAATAAACTGCAACAACGTAGAGATGTTCTGATCGACATCGTGATCAATCGTACCGGCAAAAAAATCGTCTGCTTTCTGATTGTAGTAATCCAGCGTTCGAGCGGCGAGGTCTTTAATATTTTGCGGGGTATGCTTCATAACACAGCTATTATACTGACAACTGCCC
>JAZFSZ010000109.1:0-45896 GCA_036446455.1 Acidiferrobacterales bacterium | reverse complement strand
TCTATGGGCAAGGAAGTACTTAATGAACTGCGCCAGGCAGTTCTAAGTGTCCACGGGGGGTTGGAAAGCCATCAAATCGGTGGCTATTTGGGGTATATTGAGAAAAACATTAATGTCCACCGCCCATAGCAGACATTAACGAGTATCCATCAGGTCTGTTTGGCGCCCTTTGACTAATGACCGTAATGACCGACGAAGAGAGCATACATCAAGAATATAGATTCTATCGTGGCGCTGGTCTTACATTGTCCGCGACAAGATAAACAAAAGGGTCAGAGTCGATTGAAAACATTTTTTATGCCCCGTCCTGATTTAAGTTACGATTTCTCTGGAAGGACAACAAGAGGTTAATAGACCGTGGAGAATCTAGTACAATATTTCATTGACGAAGCGTTTCTTTGGTTACCGAAGGTAATCGGAGTTGTAGTAATTTTCGTTGCATTTTTTGCTCTTGCGAAAATTGTAAAAAGAATAATTATGAGTGCTGCCGAGCGATTGAAATTTGATAAAAATCTAACTGCTCTCCTTACTCGTACAAGCAGTGTTACACTTGCAATCTTTGGCTTGATAACTGCGCTTGGAACGTTAGGTGTGAATGTATCCGCGCTAGTGGCTGGTCTGGGATTGACGGGGTTTGCACTTGGCTTCGCCCTGAAAGATACAATTTCCAATCTTCTCTCTGGCATTCTCATATTGCTATATCGACCATTCGAGAAAGGAGATCGGATAAAGATATCAGGTTACGAGGGCATTGTTATTGCTATTGACCTGCGATACACGGAGCTTGATTCCGAGGGCAATAAGGTGCTTATTCCAAATTCAAAATTATTTACGGATCCAATCACTGTTCTTCAGTAGCGGGCAATTAACGATATTCTGGTCTGGCAGAAAATAGCCAGACAGGCGCTGGATTTGATTTCCCTGTCGTTGCGTTTCATTGCGACGCGCCTGGGTGTTAGCGTTCTGAGAATGGCCACGTTTAGCCAAAAGCGGATAGTCACGATTTTCTGCGGCGGCTTGTGAATGCGGAAATATCACGAATAATTTTTTCGAAGGGAAGATTGTTGATGTCACCGCTGGCGGTTGTAGCGTTAAGAATCAGCGTATGAATTCCCAGATCTTCACCGTCTTTATCAAGAGCATTTCTTAGACCGGCGATGCTGCCACACTGGATTTTAATTTCTTTGCCAAATGGCAGCTTCTCGCCGGGGGTTTGTTGGCCAATGGCAAAAGCAGATTTTTCATGAATGATAGCAAGGAATTCCTTGCAGTCTTCGCGTAATGCTTCAGACAGACATTTCACCGCTTCTCTTTCGGCGATATTAAGATGCTGTGCTGATTCACAAGTTCCACATCGCCGCAATATCGCGTGCTCAAAGACACACGGCAATGAATTAATCTGCTGGTAGGTCTCCCGGTATTGCTCTTCGTCCATAGTAGGGGCAGGTGTTTGATGTCTTTGGTTGTGATTCCTTTTGCATTGGGTGCATCGTTTTCAATGCACGCATTCAGTAGCACAATAAGGCGTTGCCACATGCTGGTCGTTTGTCAATTATACCTCAGTGGAGGTGCGGACTATTGGATTTAATGCTCCCGTGGATGCAGCCGAAGCCTGCCTCGAAAACCGAATAGCGAGTCCTTTGTTGAACCCGAGCCAGATGGAGAGACAACGACATTTGGCCGGTGAGTTAGGCTCGCGACGCCGGTTTTCGAGGCAGGGTGAGGATACGCGTAGCGCAAGTCCCCGGGTGTCCTGGACGCTCTCGGCCAGTCGCTTCCGACGTCCATGTCTCCCGCGACACTTGTATATCCATATACATCGTCCCTGGCCTACGCGACACTAGAACATCCTCGGCAACTGCTCCTGCGTTGCTCTCGACAATTGCTCCTGCATTGTTCTACCTTCGCCCATCCTTGGGCTCGTACCTCCTGCATCCATGCAGTCGTGTTCGTCGTCTTTTGGGTACTTTTCTCTTGGACAAGCAAGAGAAAAGTACCTGGGCTATCCGGACGCCCGAACGAAGTGACAAAGTGCCCATGGGGTACCAGCCCCGATTAGTAGCTTTTAAAAGTCGCCGAAGGCGGAACAATATAAAAGGTACATGAGCGGAGACGGACTAGTCGGATGTGGCCTTGTGGGTGGAGGACAGAGAGGCAAGGTGTTCAATGCTTTCGGCCGCGATTTCACGCACGGTGGGATCAGCATCATCGATGCAACTCTCCAGAAAAGTGATGGCATCGGGATTCTCGCACAGCGCCAGGTAGTGACAGGCATCGGCCTTCACACGGGCATTGGGATGGCGGGTAAGCTTACCCAGTTCCGGGACGAGGAATCTGGCGATACCAAATCCTTCAAGACCTTCAAGCAGGGCGCCTATGCCAATGCGGGTCTGAATGGCGGTATTGGTGTCTGACGCAAGTAGAATGATTGCCGACAGCCGATCGGGCTCCTCCTTTATCATTTTTTCAACAATTGCGAGCTTGCCGTCCTTGAGCTGCTCATCGAAGTACCATGCCATGCCATCCGGGGCGGTGACACGATTAGCCCATTGACGGAGTTCAGTTGTGGAATGAGATCCCTCCAGAACAAACGGGCCAATCCTGATCCAGGGTACCGAGCGCACACCGAGGCTGGCGGCGAGTTCGGTTTCGATTTCTGCGTTAATTATTTCAACGCGTGACAGACTGCCATCTTTCACCAGCTCCTGAAGTGAATCCATAACTTGTGCACAGTGCGCGCAAGTTGTTCCAATTATAACAACAGCAGAAGGTTGTATTTTCCCGGTCATGGCATAATTCTGATTACTGTCGGGCGGAAGGGGCGCTGACCTGTGAGCTGGCCGCAAATATCTGCTCCACATCGACAGCGTCGAATTCATAATGCTCGCTACAAAATTCGCAATTTACGGAAACGATACCTTGCTCCTCTATCAGGCTACTTAGATCATCTG
Source organism: Acidiferrobacterales bacterium (assembly GCA_036446455.1). Classification (GTDB taxonomy): domain Bacteria; phylum Pseudomonadota; class Gammaproteobacteria; order Acidiferrobacterales; family JAJDNE01; genus JAZFSZ01. The sequence goes on along the minus strand of JAZFSZ010000109.1, from coordinate 42,945 downwards.
GCCCCATCATGCGCAGTGCCTTGACAATCCGGTCTCTTGAGCATGAACAGTGGAAACTAAGTATGCCAGACGGGAGCATACGAATAGTTTCTGCATGATAGAGGCGTCGTATGATTTCACTCGGGTCCAGTTCTAGCAGCTCTTCTCGTGTCAGTGTGTCGGCAAGGTGCAATGCGCGGTTCCACTCATCACCATCTTCAATCGTGTGGTCTTGCGGAAGTTTCTGTAGCAACATGCCGCAGGCTTGCTTGTTGTCTGACGCCAGCCAGAGCCGGGTATCCAGTTGCTCGGATTGCAGCATGTAGTTCTCCAGTGCCTCGCTAATCGAGTCGCCTTGCAAATTGACGATTCCCTGGTAGCGTTCCTTACCCTGTTTGGGGTCGATGGTGATAACGAGCTGACTGTTACCGAACAGCTCTTTCGGTGACTCGCCATTCAATTCGTCGCGCCACTTTGCCGTGGCCCGCAGGGTGCCATTGCTATTACACTCCACAACCAGCAGCGTAATCGGCCCGTTACCACGGATCTGCATGATCAATGAACCCTGAAACTTCAATGTGGAAGCAAGCAATGCGGATGCGGCCATGAGTTCACCAAGCACGTTTCGCACTGGCTTCGGATAAGATCGTTTTTCCAGTACAGTCAGCCAGGTCGCATCCAGGCGGGCGAGTTCACCGCGGACGAAACCGCCGTCGAATAGAAAACGATGCAGAGTGTCTTGTTGGCTCATGGGGAGGAAATAATAACAAACGGCAAACGAAATATACCTGTTTGCCGTGGAATGTGACAGCTTGTCAAGAGAGAGAAATAATTTCTCGCTGTCAGTGTGTACTTAGAATTTCTCTTAAAAAATAGTAAGTATCACTATCAAAGTTGTGGAACTGCAGGCCTGCACCTTCCGGACTAACGCGCACAATTCTTGCGGGCAAACGAATCTGCTGGCTGTCTGTGCCGTTATGCTGTGTCAATACTGCGTCCACTTTGGTAAATGCGGAAAGTGTGATGCGACCGGTATTTACGAACATGCCTTCCATACTCATGTCGAGGGTTCTGCAGGACAGTAATCCCAGTCGGTCATAGTACAGGCCAACGTCTAGTTCGATGGATTTTCGTGCGCACCAGCGCCGCTCTTGCCCAATCTCTCCTCGATGTTCAGACTGCATATCGACTCCTTGGGGTTGCTTCAATGCCGGTAAGGCAAATACACAACTCATCTGTATCAATTCATACAATCGAGCAATGGCTAGCTCAACGAGGGGCGATCGGTACGATCGAGAGCGCACAACACCCACGCCAGGATCGGACGACGTCTCTTGATTATAGACGGCGTAAATTGATTAGCCACAGAAACGTCAAAAAAATCAATGGTTTCCGAGAAAGTATCTGATTAAAGCGACGTAGGTTATTGAACCCAGTGGAGTAGGGAGCGCATTAGAACTGTTCCAGATTACCTCGCACAGGCGCACGGTATGACGCGTTTGGCTAGAATGCCTCAAATCGACGGGCGGTGGCCAGATGACGCTGCCAGTAACGGTTCTTCAGGGTCGAGATCTTTACGCGTTTACCGCTGGAAGGGGCGTGCACAAATCGGCCATTGCCGATGTAAATGCCAACGTGGGAATTGCGTTTGCCTTGCTGGTTGAAAAACAACAGGTCGCCACGACGCAGATGGTTGCGTGGCACTCGGCGCGTGGAACGGTACTGATGCCTGGTGTTGCGAGGTACTTTCAGTCCCGCCAGTTTGTAGCTGTACTGCACCAGACCGCTGCAGTCGAATCCACGTTTGGGGTGGTCACCACCGAAGCGGTAGCGGGTGCCGATGAATTTTTGTGCATGGGCCGCCGCCCGTTCGCCGTAGATGGAATAGCTGTGCAGGGGTTTTGCTGGCCCACCTGAGCAACCTGTCAGCACCAGCGTCAACAGTGAAAAAATCAAGAATGTCTGTCTGGTCATCATCTAATCATTATCTTCCCGCTATCTTCCCAGCCCCAGCACGTGTAGACCCGCGATAGGCTCGCTTCGTTCCCATAACTGCTCGAATCGTTTGGCAAATGCGCTGACTTCATGGGAGGCGCTGAAATCCACAATGCATTCCGCTTTTTGGTTGTCCGGTTGGTGTAAATAACTGTCGCGATCAATGACAACAAACATGTCGACGGGTGCACTGATGCCTTCGCCCAGTTGGCGGAGATCAATAAAATCGCTAAATTGCCGTGCCAGGCCAGTGAGGCGACCATTATTGCGTATGGTTTCGTCGCCATGGTCGACCAGAATGCGTACTTTATTGTGGCGACCACCGGCGCAGAATGTTGCCAGCGCATCAATTACGCGCGATTGATTAAATTGCGTCGGATCGAGGTGGGGGGAGTAGATGGCGATGGCACGGCGGGCGCTTTCAAAGGCCAGTGCCACATTTTCTTTTAAAGCTTCACGTCCCGATGCCCGGAATCGTGAGCCAGACTTGTTAAAGATCTTGTTTTCCTCGTTGCCCATTAGCTTGTCTTATGGGAGGATGAGGTGGCTCGATAAAACCGATCCACCAATAATTGTGCTAAATAAATAATAGCATAGCCACTACTGACGTGGAGGAAAAATAATATGCGAGAACAAATTCAGATAAGTCTAAGAATCACGGCCGTATTTTTTCTGTTGTGGTCGCTGGCCATGGCTTCGGATCCACTAGCAGCCCACAGGCTGATTAGTATTGGTCCACTTGATACCGTCACTCACGCCATGCTTGCCGGGTCATTCATGGGTTTTGCTGTTTTGCTGCTGTTGGGCTCTAACGATCCCAGGGACGATTTTACCGGTGGCATAGCGGTCATGATGATTATTCTGGGTGCGGTAAGTGCATTCAGTATGGCTGGAAGCGGTACCATGCCGGCCAATATTTACACCGTGTTGAGTATCATTTTCGTTCTTGGTGTCGGAACATACCTGATCTTTGGGCAGATGCAGGAAATGTTTTCCGGTGGCGCCGGCAGTAAACGTCCTGCGAAGCGCAGTGCTGTGAAGAAGAAGCCGGCCAGGAAAAAAACGGCTAAAAAGGTTGCTAAAAAGGCCAAAAAGAAGACCATCAAGAAAAAAAGAGGCTAGACCAGGTTACATATATTCGCTAAATTTATAACGCCTGCTTCAGCGGGCGTTTCTTTTGGCCTGCTCAGCGGCGTTACCAATATAGCTGGCTGGAGTCATCTCCAGCAGTGATTGCCTGGCGTGATCCGGTATGTCCAGGCCATTGATAAATTCCTGCAAGTCCTCCTGGGTAATGTTCTTCTTGCCGCGAGTAAGTGCCTTTAGTATCTCATAGGGTTTGTCGATGCCGTAGCGACGCATTACGGTTTGTACCGGTTCGGCAAGGACTTCCCAATGTTCATTCAGGTCGGATGCAATACGGTCTTCATCTGCCTCCAGCTTACTGATGCCGCGCAGGGTGGAGGTGTAAGCGAGAATGGAGTAACCGATGCCGACGCCCACGTTGCGTAATACGGTGGAGTCGGTGAGATCGCGCTGCCAGCGACTGATGGGCAGTTTTGCCGACAAGTGATTCAATATCGCATTGGCAATCCCCAGGTTGCCTTCGGACTTTTCGAAATCGATGGGGTTCACCTTGTGCGGCATGGTCGAAGAACCGACTTCGCCTTCAATGACTTTCTGGCGGAAGTAGCCCAGCGAGACATAACCCCAGATATCACGATCAAAATCGATCAAGATAGTGTTAAAGCGCGCAATGGCATCAAACAGCTCGGCAATATAATCGTGCGGTTCTATTTGTGTGGTATAGGGATTCCACGTTAATCCCAGGTCTTCGACAAATGCCCGTGCGAGCCCGGGCCAGTCAACTTCAGGGTAGGCCGAAAGATGCGCATTGTAGTTACCCACTGCGCCGTTGATCTTGCCCAGCAACTCAACATTGGCAATCAGGGCGCGCTGTCGCTGTAAACGTTGCGAGACGTTGGCCATTTCCTTGCCCAACGTGGTTGGCGAGGCCGGTTGCCCGTGGGTGCGCGCCAGCATCGGGACATCGGCAAATTGTGTTGCCAGCGCGTCTATAGCGGCAATAATTTCATCTGCCTTGGGTAGCAGCTGTTCGTCGCGTGCACTTTTCAGGATAAGTCCGTAGGAGAGGTTATTAACGTCTTCCGAAGTGCAGGCAAAATGCCAGAATTCGCTGACCTTGTTTATCGCTTTGTTATTTTCCGTCTTTTCTTTCAGAAAATATTCCACCGCCTTAACATCATGGTTAGTGGTTACCTCGATATCCTTGACGCGTTGTGCGTCAGCCTCATCGTATTTTTCCAGAATCTCTTCCAATACCATGTTAGCTCCGGCATCAAATGCCGGTACCTCCGGGATGGCTGTATTATTGGCCAGCATCTGCAGCCAGCGAATCTCAACCAGCACACGAAAATAGATCAGGCCATATTCACTGCAGATCGGTCGCAGGGATTTTGTTGCGCGGCCGTAACGACCATCGAGGGGTGACACCGCAGTCAAGCTGCTGAGATCGAGGGGCGTATTGATGGCCATGGTTGTTCTTTTTTGGTTTGGCGGTGTTACCGCGGACGGCGGCATTCTAACAGATCAGGCCGGCCGGCTCATGCCATGCCGGCAACCGGAAGGGCGGTTTCATTGACGATCGATTTGATAATGCCACCGCCCAGGCAGACTTCGTTGTCGTAAAATACTACAGACTGGCCGGTGGTAATGGCACGCTGGGCTTGATCGAATTTAACATCCACCACATCGCTTATCGGAGACAATTGGCAACCGCTATCCTGCTGGCGGTAACGGATCTTGGCTGTGCAATGCAGTCCATTTACCGGTGGTTCACCGCGCACCCAGCTCAGGTCTGCCGCGCCCAGTTCTGCTGCAAACAGGGCGGGGTGGTCCAGCCCCTGAACCACGTAGAGCACATTGTGGGCTAAATCCTTTGCCACCACGTACCACGGTTTACCCCCGCCACCGATCCCGAGACCATGACGCTGACCGATTGTGCAGTACATCAGACCGTCGTGCTGCCCGACGGGCTTGTCGTCCAGTGAGCGGATCTCGCCGGGTTGTGCCGGCAGGTAGCGCGACAGAAAGTCCTTGAAGCGCCTCTCGCCGATGAAACAAATGCCGGTGCTGTCCTTGCGGTCATGGTTGGCAAATCCTGCTTCTTCGGCCAGCTGTCGCACGTGCGGTTTCTCCAGTTCGCCAATGGGAAACAGGGATTGCGACAGTTCATTTTGTCCCAGGGTATAGAGGAAGTAGCTCTGGTCCTTATTGCCATCCCGTCCGCGTAGCAGTCGATAGTAGCCGTCGCTCAGATCCAGGCGGGCATAGTGCCCGGTGGCGATGCGGGATGCACCGAGCGACCGTGCGTAGTCGAGAAAGGCTTTGAATTTGATCTCCTTGTTGCACATAACGTCGGGATTGGGTGTATGGCCGGCGCGGTATTCCTCCAGGAAATAGGAGAACACACGGTCCCAGTACTCGGCGGCAAAATTGATGGCCCGCAACGGGATTTCCAGTTGCGCACAGACTTCACGTGCGACCCTGTAGTCCTCTTCCGCGGCGCAGTACTCGGCGTCATCGTCTTCTTCCCAGTTTTTCATGAACACACCAGTGACTTTATAGCCCTGCTGTAACAACAACATGGCAGCAACAGCGGAATCGACACCACCGGAGATACCAACCACCACGTGTTCCCTGCTCTTGCTGTTCATAACTTTAGTTAAACCGAATCAAATAACATTATTCAAGAAATCTAACAGGATGACATTAATTAATTCACCGCCACATCTCGCCACTGGCCGGGAGACAGCTCATGCAAATGCCAGTCACCAATTGCCACGCGTATCAGCCGCAGGGTTGGAACACCGACCACGGCCGTCATGCGCCGTACTTGCCGGTTGCGCCCCTCGATCAGCTTTATTTCAAGCCAGCGTGTCGCGATGTTTTTACGCCACCGAATGGGCGGGTCACGTGGCCATAGATCGGGTTCTGTGATCAGGCACACCTCGGCGGGACGTGTTTTTTGACCCTTTACCAAGACACCGTCGCGAAGTCGGGCAAGCGCCTCGTTCGACGGTACGCCTTCAACCTGGACCCAGTAGGTTTTTTCGGTCTTGTGACGGGGGTCGCTCAGATGGTGTTGCAGCCCGCCATCATTGGTAAGCAGCACCAGCCCCTCGCTGTCGCGGTCAAGACGGCCTGCCGGGTAGACATCTTCAACAGGCACAAAATCCGCCAACGTCGGCCGGCCACCGGCATCGGTAAACTGGCACAGTACCCCGTAAGGCTTGTTTAATATGATTAGCCGTGGCTGGGATTTCATTTGCTTTTTCACGCTCAACCGCTTGGTGGAGCCACTGTGAGTGGTAGAATGCGCCCCTTTTCTCGCCCTGGCCCTGGCCCCGGCGAACCCGAGTGTAATGAAACGAGTTTAACTAAAACAGTGGAGTCATCAATGGCCTTCGACAAGATTCAGGTGCCGGCAGGGGGTGAAAAGATCACCGTTAGCAACGGCAGTCTCAGTGTTCCCGATCATCCAATTATCCCTTTTATTGAAGGTGACGGCATTGGTGTCGATATCACCCCGGTGATGAAGAAAGTGGTCGATGCGGCCGTGAACAAGGCCTACGGTGGCAAGCGCAAGATATTCTGGATGGAAGTGTATGCGGGCGACAAGGCCACGGCCACCTATGGTGACGGCGTGTGGCTGCCTGACGAGACCTTTGAGGCGGTACGAGAGTATGCAGTGTCCATCAAGGGCCCGTTAACCACGCCGGTCGGTGGCGGTATTCGCTCACTGAATGTGACCTTGCGACAGGATCTGGATCTTTATATATGTCTGCGGCCTATACGTTATTTTGCGGGCACCCCCAGCCCGGTCAAGCAGCCGGAAAAAACCGATATGGTGATTTTCCGCGAAAATTCAGAGGACATTTATGCCGGCATCGAATGGGCCGCCGGGAGCGATGAGGTGAAGAAAGTTATCAAGTTTCTCAAGGACGAGATGGGCGTCAGCAAGATTCGTTTTCCCGACACATCGGGCATTGGTATCAAGCCGGTGTCGCGTGAAGGCACCGAACGTCTGGTGCGCAAGGCGATTCAGTATGCCGTTGATACTGATCGGGATTCAGTCACGCTGGTGCACAAAGGCAATATCATGAAATTTACCGAAGGCGCTTTCAAGAGCTGGGGTTACGAACTGGCGAAAAAAGCGTTTGGCGCGACTGAGATTGATGGTGGACCCTGGTGTTCGTTCAGGAATCCGAACACGGACACTGAGATCGTAATCAAGGACGTGATTGCAGACTCTTTTCTGCAGCAAATTCTGTTGCGCCCGGAAGAGTACAGTGTCATCGCAACGCTGAACCTCAATGGTGATTATGTTTCCGATGCCCTGGCCGCCCAGGTAGGCGGAGTCGGCATTGCGCCAGGCGCCAATCTGTCTGACACCATTGCCATGTTCGAGGCCACTCACGGAACGGCACCAAAATATGCCGGTAAAGACCAGGTTAATCCGGGTTCAATTATCCTGTCGGCGGAAATGATGCTGCGCCATCTGGACTGGACCGCGGCCGCCGATCTCATTATCAAAGGGATGCAAGAGACGATTCAGGCCAGGACCGTGACCTATGATTTTGAACGCCTGATGGAGGGCGCCACTAAATTAAGTTGTAGCGCATTTGGGGATGCCTTGATCAACAAAATGCAACCGCAAAAATAAAACTGCGATGTACAGGGACGTACTGGTGTCGCGGGACGACTCCAGGGATGGAGGAGATAGAATTGTGTCGGGAACGATAATCGAGGCAGGACGCCGGGAGCGACCAGCGCTTTTGGTGATGCCATGATTCTGAATATGTAGTACTTTGGGGGCACCGCCATTGGTGAAAATAAAAACCCGGCCAGAATCACTGGCCAGGTTTCTTTTTGGATCAGTGGCGCTGTTGCTTAGGCGGTGGCCCCCACTGGCATTATTTTTGAGGCCTGCGGACCTTTGGGGCCGTCTTGCACATCGTATTCAACTGCCTGGCCTTCCTTTAGCGTTTTGAATCCGTCCATTTCGATAGCGGAGAAGTGTGCAAACACATCCGTCCCGCCATTCTCGGGAGAGATGAAACCATATCCCTTGCTGGCGCTAAACCACTTGACTGTTCCAGTTGCCATCCTGCCTCCTGCCTCCTGCTGAATTGCTGGTGTTGCCTCAATTGGTGCTGTTAATGGGTTGGTCCGTTTAATACGGTTTCTCTCGACTTGCGCCGATAACCCTGTTGTATTCACATGCATCAATCCGTTCGGGTGACGGCCATTACCCGTCAATTTTCCCGAACCAAAGACTCTTGCCCCTTTTAATTTTCAAGTCAAGGGTTTTAGCAACGATTCGTATTCCAGCCGATCATACCAGTCGCAATTGCACAAATTCTATGCCAGATTGATCGCTTGAAAAATTAACTTTGTGCCGCAAAATAGGCATAGAGCCGCCGTTGTTGCGATGATCTAACATATAATAGAAAGCATCAGGAAAAATGAGCACGGATTTACCGGAAACTGCGGATGACCTGGTTGTACAGGAGGCGCGCCCCAAGCTTGCCAAACCGCCGTTGTTTAAGGTCATGCTGCTAAATGATGACTATACTCCTATGGAGTTTGTTGTTGTGGTACTGGAAAAGTATTTTCGCATGGACCGCGAAGGTGCCACCAGAGTGATGTTACAGGTGCACCAGAAAGGGTTGGGTGTCTGCGGTGTCTTTTCCCGCGATATTGCCGAAACAAAAGTACAGCAAGTAACGGATTTTTCTCAGGAAAATGAGCATCCGTTACAGTGCACTATGGAATTGGATTAAGATCAGGCTAGCGTTGGAGGGTGTTGTGTTATCACAGGAGCTGGAATTTTCGCTCAATAGTGCTTTTCGCGATGCTCGTGGCCGAAGCCACGAGTACATCACTGTTGAGCATCTGTTAACGGCGCTGCTGGATAATCCCTCGGCGGCCAAAGTGTTACGCGCCTGTGGCGGCAAGGTCGACGAGCTCCGTGACAATCTCAACGATTTCCTTGAAAAGAATGTTCCCAGTCTGGCCAGGGAAGAAGAGACCGATGCCCAGCCAACAATCGGCTTCCAGCGTGTGATTCAACGCGCGGTATTGCACGTGCAGGGTGTTGGCAAGAAAGAAGTTACGGGGGCCAATGTACTGGTGGCGATCTTCGGCGAGAAGGATTCCCACGCCGTCTATTTTCTGCACAAACAGAACATCAGCCGCTTTGATGCGGTGAATTATATTTCTCATGGTATCTCCAAGGTGCCGGAAGAAGGTCAGTCGGAGTTGCCGGCGCCGGAAGAAACCGAAGACGTGCCGACGCAGGCGCCGGATCGTAGTCCGCTTGATGTGTTTACGGTTAATCTGAACGAGCTCGCGCTTGCGGGAAAAATTGATCCCTTGATTGGGCGTGAACACGAGATAAGCCGCACAATACAGATTCTGTGCCGCCGACGTAAAAACAATCCCCTGTTTGTAGGTGAGGCGGGTGTAGGCAAGACGGCGATTGCCGAAGGCCTGGCAAAGATGATTGTGGACGGCGAAGTGCCTGAAGTGCTGGCAAAGGCAACCATCTACTCTCTCGACATGGGTGCTTTACTGGCCGGTACGAAATACCGTGGTGATTTTGAGAAAAGATTGAAAGCGGTGATCCAGCAGGTGAAAAAAGAGGATGATGCCATCCTGTTTATTGACGAGATTCACACCATCATTGGTGCCGGTGCGGCATCTGGCGGGGCCATGGATGCATCCAATCTGCTGAAACCGGCGTTGAACACAGGTGAGCTGAAATGCCTCGGTTCCACCACCTATCAGGAGTACCGCGGTATTTTTGAAAAAGACCGTGCATTGGCGCGCCGCTTCCAGAAGATTGATATTCCGGAGCCGACAGTAGAAGAAACTGTGCTGATACTTCGTGGTTTGCGTTCGCGTTTTGAAGAATTTCACAAGATTCGTTACACCAATCAGGCGCTTCGCACTGCCGTCGAGCTGTCTGATCGGTATATCAATGACCGCCATTTACCGGACAAAGCCATTGACGTGATCGACGAGGCCGGTGCCAGTCTGCGCCTGTTGCCCCCGAGCAAGCGCAAGAAAACCATTGGCGTGCATGATGTTGAAAACATTGTTGCCAAAATGGCGCGCATTCCACCGAAACAGGTAAACACCTCGGACCGTGAGGCCCTGCGTACCCTGGAGCGTGACCTGAAGTTGGTCGTATTTGGCCAGGATGACGCCATTAAAACGTTGGCCACCTCAATTAAATTGTCGCGCTCCGGACTGGGTGACGTAGAGAAGCCGATTGGTTCCTATCTCTTTGCGGGTCCGACGGGAGTGGGTAAAACAGAGGTCACGCGCCAACTGGCCCATGTGATGGGTGTTGAGCTGATCCGGTTTGACATGTCCGAGTACATGGAGCGACACACGGTGTCGCGTCTCATCGGCGCACCGCCGGGCTACGTGGGATTTGACCAGGGCGGCTTGTTAACAGAAGCAGTCAACAAACACCCGCATGCGGTGTTGTTGCTGGATGAAATTGAGAAGGCCCATACCGATGTCTTCAACCTGCTGTTGCAGGTGATGGATCACGGCACGCTGACAGATAACAACGGCCGTAAAGCCGATTTCCGCAACGTAGTAATTGTAATGACAACCAACGCCGGTTCCGAACGCCTTGGCCGTTCTTCCATGGGGTTCACCAAGCAGAATCATGCCGGTGATGAAATGCAGGAGATCAATCGAATTTTCAGTCCCGAATTCCGTAATCGCCTTGATGCCACGATCCAGTTCAAGTCGCTGGACAAAAAGACAATTGGTCACGTGGTCGACAAATTTATTCTTGAACTTGAAGCCCAGTTGGCCGATAAGAATGTCACCATCGAACTCGACAAAAATGCCCGTCAGTGGCTGGCCAAACACGGCTACGACCCGACAATGGGCGCCCGCCCCATGGCGCGTTTGATCCAGGACAAGATCAAACGGCCGCTGGCCGATGAGCTGCTGTTCGGTAAATTGGCCAATGGCGGCAATGTAAAATTTCGGGTCAAGAAAGACAAACTTGTATTCGATTTGTAGCTCGGTTTCTCAAGCAATCACTTCAATTTACTGATATTAAATGCCCGGCGTCTTTTGACGCGACGGGCATTTTGCCGGGTGACTTTCGTCTCATGCCGGTACTACGCCGTTCCCTAATCTGGTAAATGGACTGGCCACCATCGGAGATCGTGTTGGTATTCCGGTAACAACTATCTTTTGGATTTGGAGCCAGTTTAGGATGATGTAAGACGAAGGCCCCGGCTTGCAAAAGTCGGGGCCTTTTCTTATTCAGGTCGAATATAAACATCTGCCGCAGAGACGCAGAGACGCGGAGGAATATAAAGGGCGGTCCGGTGGACCGCCAGAACAAAGAATTTTACTTCTTATGGCCAGCTGAAAGCCGGCCCTATGATTTTTTCTTTCCTCTGCGCCTTTGCGTCTCTGCGGCAGATTTAGTTCTTTAAGAAGGTAGTGAGGCCTAGCGACTGCGGAAAGTAATGCGGCCCTTGGAAAGATCATAGGGGGTTAGCTGAACGGTGACTTTGTCGCCTGTCAGAATGCGGATGTAATGCTTGCGCATTTTACCAGAGATATGGGCGGTAACTACGTGACCGTTTTCCAGCTCAACACGGAACAAAGTATTGGGCAGCGTCTCGATGACGGTGCCCTCCATTTCAATACTATCTTCTTTGGCCACTCTGTTCCTCTTGGATAATTTCGTCATCAGGACTTGTGCCCTGCAGGTACATGACGTCTACCGGTATGGTAAATTTGCGCGCGTATCATGCCGCATGCGTGTAGCAAGGTAAAGGTATTACTGGGAAATACGGTGAAGTTGCCGGTGGAATGGCAGCAGAAGTGGAACAGGAATACGAGGTTCGGTTAGCTCATCGATTGCGCCGGAACAAAATCTGAAATTTCTAGGCCGAATCCACCTCGGCAATCGAGCTCCAGACCACGTGAGGGTGCGCGACCTCGCGGCTGATCACAATGCGCATTCCCAGAAATCGCGTAATTTCCTGGCGATGGGAATATTCAGGAAGGTTACGTTGGAGTTCAGTGAAATGTTGTGGGGAAATCTGCAAGAGGTTGGGGCGGTAACCGTGCTCGGTTTCAAATTTACGCAGCAGTTGGTAAATAAAGCTCAGCATAGGCATTTCCTGTCCGGCAGTCCGGTTTGTGTGCTTCACTTATACCAGGTTTAGACCATACACAGTGAAGCAAGTTGCGATTAGCGCTTTATTCTCTTCCAGTTTTTGCCGTCGAAACCTTCGATAGGTTGGTAATTCATTTTGTAATTCATTTTTTGGGAATCGGCGATATAATATCCGAGATAAACGTATGCCAGCTTTAGCTGTCGCGCCAGTTCGATTTGGTAAAGGACAGAATAGACTCCCGGCGCCCGCCGGGATTCGGAAGGATTGAAGAAAGTATAAACCGCAGACAGCCCATCTTCCAATTTATCGATTATCGCCACCGCCAATAGTTCCTGTTTGCCGCCACTATTAGCGACAATTCTGAACTCATGTACTTCGGTGTCGGCGACGGCGCCAAACAAAAAACTGTTGTATTGGTCTGGATCTCCGGTATCCATACTGCTATCAGTGTGCCTGACCTTCTGGTAGCGTTTGTAGAGTGCAAAATGTTCTTGCGTATACTGGGGTAATGCCTTTTCAATCACCAGATCCTGATTGCGCGCCCACACACGACGCTGACTGCGATTGGGTGTAAATGACGCCACCGGAATGCGCAGGGCGATACACTCACGACAATTTTCGCAGTGGGGTCGATACACCAGACTGCCGCTGCGACGGAATCCCAGCGTTGCCATGTGGCTGTAATGCTGGTTCGAAATCAGTGCTTCCGGATCAACAAACAGGGTTGTTGCCATGCGTTCTGGAAGATAGCTGCATTCATGGGGCATGGAGACGTAGAGCTTGGGCAATTCCAGCTTTATATTCATTCGCTTTCTTCTTTGTACGAATTTAAAATGCACAGCTCTGTCTCAAAGACCCATTGACCGATGCGCGATGGCGTCTCAAGTGACTGGTTTAGTAAGGTGATAAATCGATTTCGTCGCACCTCTTTTGCGCCCAGGGAGGTTAGATGCTCTGAACTGATTTGGGCATCGATGAAGTCAAATTGCCAGTGTTGTAATTGCCGCACAAGTTGTACCAGCGCTACCTTCGAGGCATCAGTGGCGCGATTGAACATTGACTCGCCAAAGAAGGCGCCGCCCAGCGACAGGCCGTATAAACCCCCGACCAGCACATCGTCCTGCCAGACCTCTACCGAATGGGCGTGACCCATATTATGGAGCTGGCAATAGGCATCGATCATTTCGGGGTGAATCCAGGTTCCTGGGGTGTCGGTTCTGGCGCGTGGTGCGGAGCAAGCTTCGGCCACTTGCCTGAATTGCGTGTCCATCGTCACGCTGAATCGACCGCGACGTAGGGTCTTGCGCAAGCTGCGCGAAATTTTCAGGTCATCAAGAAACAGAACCGCTCTCGGGTCGGGCGACCACCACAAAATGGGCTGGCCCTCGTTGTACCAGGGGAAAACACCATGTCGATAAGCCTCGAGCAGGCGTTCTGCGCGCAGATCCCCGCCCACGGCCAGCAATCCCTCGGGCGACGCCAGATCAACAGGCGGGAACTGGTAATTACTGGTTTCGGCAGGTAGCAGGAACATGTTGGGGAGAATTGTAACCCGCAATCGCAGCGAATATCAGCTGTTCCCGGACGTTCCATTAGACTGACGAAACGGGGAGTGGGATTGCAGAACGTCAACATAGTTGTCAATGCCCTGGTGCTCGCGCTGGAGAAACCTGGAAATGGCTTGCGAGAATTCGGGATGGCTCAACCAGTGGGCGGACCAGGTTTTGCTGGGCAGGAAACCACGACTCAGTTTGTGTTCGCCCTGGGCGCCGGCCTCAAATCGCTGCAGACCCTTGTCGATGCAATACTCGATGGCACGGTAGTAACAGGTTTCGAAATGCAGGCTGTTGAATTCACCCAGACTGCCCCAGTATCGACCGAAGAGTGTGTCATCGCCTTTCAGATTGAGCGCACCGGCGACAATTTTGCCGTCGTGACTAGCCAATATCATGACAATATTATCTGCCATAGTGGCGCCAATCTCCTTGAAGAACGCAATATTGAGATAGGGAATGGCGCCACGGCATTCAATAGTCGAGCGGTAGAAGGTGTAAAATTGCTGCCAATGTTCGTTGGTCAGTTCCCTGCCTTCGAACACTTCCAGTACCACATCTGCCTCGCGTACATAACGCCGTTCACGCTTGATCTTTTTTCGCTTGGCTGATGAAAAAGAGGCGAGAAAATCATCAAACGATTTATAACCCTCATTGCACCAGTGGAACTGATACCCGGTGCGTCGAAGGTGCCCATGGTTTTCCAGCAACTGCGTATCTACCTCAGAAGTGAATAACCAGTGCAGAGACGATACCTTGAGTTTACGTGCGTGTTGCAGAGCACTGTCCACCAACAGGCCGGCGATTTCAGCAAAGTCCTCTCCAGGGGCGATCAACATGCGTTTTCCACTGACCGGGGTAAACGGGACGGCGGCAACCAGTTTCGGGTAGTACTGCATTCCGGAACGCTGATAGGCATCTGCCCACGCCCAGTCGAACACATACTCGCCATAGGAATCGAATTTTAGATAGAGCGGTGTTGCACCGACCAACTGGTCGCCGCGGTAAACCACCAAATGCTGTGGCCGCCATGCCGTACCGCTGCCCACGCAACCGTGTTTTTCCATCGCCAGCAGAAAAGCGTGGCGCAGGAACGGGTTTTCGCTGCCGGCACAGTTGTCCCAATCGTCGGCATCAATCTCGCGCAAGTCGTCGAGCACCTCTACGCGTAAGGAGCTATTCATAAAACGGGGCCGTGTTATAGCTAGGCATAGTCCTAAATATAGCGAATAATCATAATTAATATCCCGTAGCACGGGTCATGGATTGGACCACAGTCGACGTAAAATCAAAATTGAACGAAAATAGCAGCTGGAAAACCAGCTGGTAGCATTTTTTGGGCGTATACAATAAAAAACTATCCCGTTTGTGGGACCGATTATTAGCGCAGATCGCACCCTGTGGGTGGGAGGGCTGATGCGCATTGTAATGGGCCAGATCAATTTGCTGATGGGCGACATATCAGGCAATGCGCAGCAGGTGATTGATGCCGCCACTAAAGCGCGAAAGGATTATCAAGCGGATGTCATCATATTTCCCGAGCTCACCCTGACCGGCTATCCACCGGAAGATCTGTTATTGCGCCCCGGCCTGTATAGGGAAGTTGAACGCGGCCTGGCACGCGTTCAGCACGCCGCGGTCGCCATCGATATAGTTCTGGGTTACCCGAGATTGGTGGCAGACAGACGCTATAATGCCGCATCGCTTATTCGTGGCGGCAAAATTGTTGCCACCTACCACAAGCAGTGCCTGCCCAACTACGCGGTCTTCGACGAAAAACGCTATTTCACCGCTGGTCATGAGTCCTGCGTTGTTGAGATTAGCGGGATGACGGTCGCGCTTACGGTTTGTGAAGATGTCTGGGAAGACGGACCGGTGCAGAACGCGGTTAACAAAGGTGCCCAACTCGTCTTCAATCTGAACGCCTCACCATTTCATATCAACAAGTGGCAGCAACGCGAGATCATCGTCGGCGAACTGGCCAAAAAGAATTCGGTGCCCATCGTCTATACCAATCTGGTTGGCGGTCAGGACGAACTGGTGTTTGATGGCCATTCGTTTGTGGTCAATGCCGGCGGTGCTATCGTGGTGCGCGCCGGTTTCTTTCGCGAACAGCTGGTGCTGGTGGAGTTCGACGACAAAGGGATGCCGATCATGGGCAAGCTTGCCGATGAACCATCGGAGGAGCAAAGCGTTTACGATGCCATTGTGTTGGGCGTGCGGGACTATGTGGAGAAGAACGGGTTTTCCGGCGTCGTTATTGGGTTGTCCGGTGGCGTCGATTCCGCGCTGACGCTAGCCATCGCCGTTGATGCCTTGGGGGCGGACAAGGTCGAGGCGGTGATGATGCCGTCGCGATACACGCGGGACATCAGTATTGAAGATGCCCGCGAGCAGGCCGACATACTGGGAGTATCGTACTCGGTTATTACGATCAAGGACCTGTTCGCGCAATTCGAGCAGACACTGTCTGAACGTTTCGCCGGGCTGGCAGCAGATACCACCGAGGAAAACCTGCAAGCACGGATACGCGGCACGTTGCTGATGGCGATATCTAACAAGAGCGGCAAGATGGTGCTGACCACCGGTAACAAGAGTGAGATGGCGGTGGGTTACGCCACCCTCTATGGCGACATGGCCGGGGGATTTGCGGCAATAAAAGATGTGCCGAAAACGCTGGTGTATCGTCTTGCGCGCTATCGTAACCAGTTGCAACCAGTGATTCCGCAGCGTGTGATTGAGCGCGAGCCGTCAGCCGAGCTGGGGCCAGACCAGAAAGATACGGATTCGCTTCCTCCGTATGAGGTGCTCGACGGGATTCTGGAACGCTATGTGGAGAAGGACGAATCCGCAGACCAAATCGTGGCAAGCGGCTTTGATGTCGATACGGTGTGTCGGGTCATCCACATGGTTGACCGCAATGAATACAAACGCCGGCAAGCCGCACCCGGTGTGCGAGTGACCTCCAGAGCCTTCGGTCGCGACCGTCGCTACCCAATCACCTCCGGTTATCGGGAGGACGGAAATCGGTGAATTTGTGTTATGTTTAGTTCAGTTGGTGCTGTCTGGAATCACTCAAACGAGTTTAATTAAAATGAAAAAAATCGAAGCTATTATCAAGCCGTTCAAGCTGGATGACGTACGCGAAGCCCTGTCCGATGTCGGCATAACCGGGTTGACTACGACCGAGGTGAAGGGGTTCGGTCGACAAAAGGGCCATACCGAGCTTTATCGTGGCGCGGAATATGTTGTCGATTTTTTGCCCAAGGTGAAAATTGAAGTTGTGGTTGAGGAAAAACTGCTGGACCGGTGTATCGATGCCATTATGAGTTCGGCACGAACCGGCAAGATCGGTGACGGCAAGATTTTCGTGACGTCGGTGGAACAGGTGATCCGTATTCGTACTGGCGAAAAGGGCAACGACGCAATCTAGTCGTGCCGGCTCCTAACTGGATTCTTCTTCGTTTCCGTTGCGTAGCGCTGACAGCTTGCGTAAGTAGCGGCTATTGGGAAAGTTCAGGTTAAGTACTCGCTCTGTATCCCGCATTAACCCGGTATAACCCATTTTTAAATACGCCATCGACATGATGCCCAGCGCATCTTCCACCGCAGGCGTATTCTGGAAATTTTCCAGTACGTATTTACAACGGTTCACGGTTGCAACGTAGGCTCCATACTTGTAGTAATGGCGGGCGACGTGAATCTCGTACTTTGCCCTCAGATTAATCAGGTAGGTAATATGCTGGTGGGAATCCGGCGCATATTTGCTGTCTGGGAAGCGTTTGATCAGGTCGCGGAACGCCGCAATGGATTGGCGCATGGCCTCGGGGTCGCGGTCGGAATAATCGATGTTGGCACCCAACAGCCAGTCAAAGGCGCCGCGCTTGACCTTAAAATGAATCAGGCCTTTCAAATAATATGCGTAATCCACGAACGGGTGTGTCGGGTGCAGGCGAATAAAGCGCTCTGCGGCAGCCAGCGCCAGGGTGGGCTCATGGTCTCGATAGTAGGCGTAGGCTACATCCAGTTGGGACTGAGCGGCATAATTACCATAGGGATAGCGGGCCTCAAGTTTCTCAAGATAGCCGACCGCGCGCTCATATTCATCCTGGTGCAGTGCGCTCTTGGCTTCCTGATACAATCGCTCGGCCGACCAGTCTTTTGTCTGGTCGGTTTCTTCTTTCAAATTGATGCAACCGGTACCGAGCAGTATCGATGCCAGCAGCAGGGCTCTTGATAAATGCCACATTTGGTTAAATTCAGTTTCGCGGGTTACGGGCGGCGGCAAGCTTACCCTGATTCCACGGGTGAGTGAAGACAAGGCGATGGGAATGGATCAAGGTCAACCACAACCACAAATTCTGGCGTTTTGCCTATGCCGTTTAATTGAACCCGTGCGCCTGGACCGGTTGCTAGCGCAGCTTTTCCCGGATTTCTCACGTTCACAACTACAGCAGTGGATCAAATCCGGCCAGGTCAAGGTAAACGACAATAAAGCACGACCGCGCGACCCGATGAGTGGCGGCGAGGCCGTCCTGATCGAGGTGCCGATGGCTGCCGACGCCGAATGGGAGGCGCAGCCGATGGCGCTGGATATCCTCTTTGAAGACGAAGAAATCCTGGTACTAAATAAACCTGCCGGTCTGGTGGTGCACCCCGGTGCCGGCAATCCGGACAGTACCTTGCTGAATGCGCTTTTAAGTCATGCACCGCAACTTCGTTCTCTGCCGCGGGCAGGAATCGTGCATCGCCTTGATAAAGATACTTCCGGGCTGATGGTGATAACCAAAACCGAGCGTGCGCGACTGAATTTGATTGAGCAACTATCAACTCGTGAACTGCATCGGCAATACAAAACCATTGTCATGGGGGTCATGATTTCCGGTGGCACTGTTGATGAGCCCATTGGCCGTCATCGCCGCGATCGTAAAAGAATGGCCATTGTCGAACGCGGCAAACCGGCGGTTAGCCACTATCGTGTCGCAGCGCGCTATCGTGCACACACGTTGGTTACTGTAAAACTGGAAAGCGGACGCACCCACCAGATCAGGGTACACATGGCCTATATTCATTTTCCGGTCGTCGGCGATCCTGTGTATGGCGGCAGGTTAAAATTACCGAAGAATTGCAGCGAGACGTTAAAGAATTCATTGAGAAGTTTTCTCCGCCAGGCGCTGCATGCCTGTCGGCTGGGTCTGAAACATCCCGTCACTGGCGAAGACATATCGTGGCAATGTGAAATGCCATCTGACATGTTGTCCTTGATAAAGGCATTGGAACAAGACGCAAGGGAGCATGAGTTCGGCTAGATAATGAAAAAATCGGAAGCAAATTTTATTCAGCCAGACTGGCCGGCCCCGCCTTCGGTTCGGGCGCTTACCTCAACCCGGGAAGGGGGGGTCAGTCTGCCGCCGTATGCATCATTTAATCTGGCGCGACATGTCGGCGACAACAGCGAGCATGTCGATCACAATTGTTCCGTGCTGAAACAGCAATTGGCCCTGGCCGGTGAGCCGCACTGGCTAAAACAGGTCCACGGCAACGCGTTGCTGAACCTTGATCGGAATGTGACCGACAATGTTGCAGACGGTAGCTTCACCAAATTAACAAACAAGGTATGTGCGGTGATGACCGCGGATTGTTTGCCAGTGTTGATGTGCTCCAGTGCAGGCGACAGGGTGGCGGCGGTGCATGCCGGTTGGCGCGGGCTGGCAGCAGGTATTATCCGTAAGGCTGTCGAAGCGATGGCGGTGGAGGGTTCGCAGTTGCTGGTTTGGTTGGGGCCTGCCATCGGGCCAAAAAAATTTGATGTCGGGGAAGAGGTATATCATGCATTTGTAGGTAGAATCGCCGGGACTGAAAATGCGTTTGAACCCATCGAGGCAGGCCACTGGCGTGCGGATCTCTACCAATTGGCCCGGCTTCAATTGCAGGCGCTCGGAGTGAACCAGGTGTTCGGTGGTGAATTTTGTACCTACACGGACAAAGAGCATTTTTATTCATATCGCCGGGACGGTGTCACTGGCCGTATGGCATCACTTGTCTGGATACGAGACGAAGCGGGCGATTAGTATTATTTTTTAATGTATGATGCGCCACCGATTTTTCATAGCGAATAATATATGAGCACAACCCTTATCTGGATAATCGCGTTCTCGGTTCTTGGGGGCGTGTTAAGCGTACTGGCAGCCGCCAGTTTCCTTTTGTTGCCCGCTGGCATTAGATCACGACTCCTGCCCGGATTGGTGAGCTTCGCAATTGGCGCATTACTGGGTGCCGCGTTTCTGGGTCTGATGCCGCATGCCCTCGGTGCTCCGGCGTTTGTAAACGCCCATGATATCGGTGGCACGATTCTGATCGGGTTGTTGATTTTCTTTATGCTGGAGAAGATGGTGATCTGGCGTCACTGCCACAGTGATCACTGCGAAGCACACTCGCTAAATTTGGAGCACATCCAGGAAAAAGCGGCTGCCAATATGATACTGATTGGCGATGGTATCCATAACCTGGTCGATGGTGTGCTGATCGCCGCCGCGTTTTTGACAGATATCCACCTCGGTATTGTGACCAGTCTCGCCATCATCGCCCATGAGATTCCACAGGAAGTCGGCGATTTCGCGATTTTACTAAATGGTGGTTTCTCACGAGCAAAGGCGCTTCTATTTAATACGCTAGCCAGCCTGGCCACGCTTGTGGGGGCGCTCGTTGCTTACTTCTTTTTACAAGAAACAATTGTGGTCGTGCCGTATGTGCTCGCCATTGCGGCAGCGAGTTTCATCTATATTGCGGTTGCGGATTTGATACCGGGATTGCATCGTCGTACCGAAGTATCGGCCACGGTGCAGCAGTTTGTTTTAATCATCGCCGGGGTGGTGGTTATCTATTTTACTCATGCTACTTTGCACTGACGCCGCCCGGTCGGCATCGCGTCGTTGCCGCTGTTGGCGGCGAATAACATCAATGCGCTTGCGGCGCGTCATCATTACAACGAGCAGAATCGTCGGGATGGCGCCGAGCAGGAGAAATGTGACAATCATTGACAGGAAATCGGGCCACTGAAAGATGGCAATCAGTGCGGCGCTGTAAATCCAGATGAGTAAAGCGATCAACATGTGGCTATGATAAGACACATGGTTTTAATGTTGAAATAGTTTGAGCAGCGGGGCGACAATGGCGGACTGGTATATGGTAACGGTAGTGGGGCAGGATAAACCGGGTATTGTTGCCGGCCTTAGCCAGGCCCTGTACGACGGCGGTTGGTCGCTTGGCGAGACATCCATGGCGCGCCTTGGCGGTAATTTCACCATTATGATGATGGTGGGGGGTGAGGGCAGTGCTGCCGACCTGAGCGAGCTCATGCAGCCTGCTGCGACCCGGCTTGGGCTTGACGTGCATGTCGACAGGATTGAGGCGGAATTGCATCGACACCCGGTACCCAATGTTCAGCTGCGGGTATTCGGTGCCGATCGTGCCGGCATTGTTGCCGACGTTACCAGCATGCTTGCCGATGCCGGCCTGGATATACTGGATCTCAACTCGGAAATCAGCGGTACCGAAGCGGAACCGGTTTACGTCATGGTGCTCGATGGTTTTGCCGAAGGGGGTGTCGATTCACTGGAAGCCGCCGTGCACGAATTAAACCAGAACGGGCTGAAGGTGGACCTTGAAGCAATTGATACACTGCTAGGTTAGTCCACTTGGCCGTTTTACCCATTCTGATATTTCCCGACGATCGTTTGTCGCAGCCAGCAGAGCCGGTTGCTGAATTTGGCGACGATGTGCAAGGACTGGCGGCTGATCTGATCGATACCATGCTGGATGGATCCAGCGCAGTCGGCATCGCCGCACCGCAAATTGGTCAACATAAACGTGTTGTGATCGTTGATGTCAGTGCGATGATGCAATCCAGTCGCAAGCACAAACCGAAAAGCAGCAACAACGGCCGTATGGTGCTGGTGAATCCCGAGATTGTGCAGAGGGAAGGCGAGATTGCGGGACGTGAGGGCTGTTTGTCGGTTCCGGATTACACCGGCAACGTGGTGCGCGCTGATTCAATTGTTGTACGTGCCTTCGATATTTATGGCAATGCCACGCAGTTTCGATGTCGAGGATTTGAGTCGCGTGCAATGCAGCACGAAATTGATCATCTTGATGGTATCTTGTTTCTCGACCGCGTGATCAGCCCACGCGAACTCTTCCGCCGCAAGGTTTACAAATAGATATAGCCCTGTCTTAGCAGGCGGTCTTCCTCTTCCGGTCCGTAAGGAACGATTTCGACAAATGAGGGCATGTCTTCTTCCCTGATATTCATGTCATCCATTAAGGTTTTACAGACCTTTATTTCAAGTACATCATTGGCATCCAGCCGCGCCGCTTTATCGACGATGTTGCGAAATTTCCTGTAGTTCTTCTTATTGAACATTGCGATTTCGCTGCCATGCAGAACCAGCGCAATGCCCGCGTGGTTTTTCTTGCGCGATTTCAATGACCGTGAAAGTGACTCCGCGCGAGTGAGGAGGGATTCAATTTCCTTTTCGGTGTGCAGTGTCACACTAAACAGATAGCGCCCGTTTTTATCCGGAATCGGTATTGCGGTCGCCGCGCCGGGTTCGCCCGCGAATGAGCACGCTGGCACCAAAAACAGCATCAGCAGCAATGAAGAAATGGTGTACCGTAAAGTCAGATTATTCACATTGTGTCTCACAATACCTGTTCCGGATGGTTGACGCCTGTGGGCCCGGAAATATTCGCTTACCGGGCAAATTTATTCAAATCGCAATGAAAAGTCGATGGCCCGGACATCCTTGGTGAGAGCGCCAATGGATACGAAATCCACGCCGGTTTCCGCCAGCGCACGTATATTTTTCAGATTGATCCCGCCCGAGGCCTCCAGTTGCGCCTCTCCCTTTACCCGCTGAACCGCCTTGCGCAAAGTTTCAAGCTGGAAGTTATCCAGCAAGATCCGTTTGGCACCGGCATCAAGGGCCTCTTGCAACTGGCCAAGATTTTCCACTTCAATTTCAATCAGGCTACCCGCCGGTGCGTTTTTGCGAGCGGCGTCCATTACTGCTGCAATACCGCCAGCGGCCTGAATATGGTTTTCCTTGATGAGCACTGCATCGTACAGGCCGTGGCGGTGGTTGTGGCCGCCGCCGCAGGAAACCGCATATTTTTGCGCGTCGCGCAGCCCGGGAATTGTTTTGCGGGTATCGAGCACAGTGGTTTTTGTTCCCGCAACGGCATCGGTGTAGCGTTTGACCAGGGTTGCCGTACCGGAAAGCATTTGCAGGAAGTTTAGAGCAGTCCTTTCGCCAGAAAGCAGAACTCTTGCATTTCCCTTAATGCGGCAAACTTTATCATCTGCTACCACGGTTTGACCATCCTCAACAAACCACTCAATCGCAATGCGACTATCGAGTTGCCTGAATGTTTCATTAAACCAGTCACTCCCGCAAATAACTGCAGGCTCACGGACGATGACAAGCGCGGTTAACACCTCATCTGCGACCAGGGCAGCGGTCAGGTCACCGCTGCCGATGTCTTCCGCCAGTGCTTCACGCACTTTTGTCTCAATAATCTCGTTGCGCATCAGGGTTGGCAAAATATTCGCGCGTTATTTTGAATACTATAGGACTAAGTAAAAGCAGCGCAATCAGATTTGGAATCGCCATCAGTGCATTCATAATATCCGCAAGCAACCACAAGGGATTGAGTTCGGCTGTTGCGCCAATAGGAATCGAAATAATCCAGAGTACGCGATAGGCGACGATAGACTTCACGCCAAAAATATACTCAGCGCAGCGTTCACCATAGAAACTCCATCCCAGCAAGGTCGTGTAAGCAAATAGCATTATGCCGATGGTAACGATGTAATTACCAATTCCGGGGAGCGACTGGCCGAATGCCAGCGACGTCAGTGCCGCGCCCGAGATCTGCTGGCCTGTTGCCGGATCAATCTGGGTCCAGCCGGCACTGAGCACAATAACCAGTGCGGTCATGGTGCAAATGATGATGGTATCGATGAAGGTGCCGAGCATGCCGATGACGCCTTGGCGCACCGGGTTATTGGTCTTGGCGGCCGCATGGGCGATGGGTGCTGTTCCCAGACCGGCTTCGTTAGAGAAAACACCGCGGGCAACACCAAAGCGTATCGCCATCATCACAGAGGCCCCGGCAAAACCACCAGTGGCAGCGGTGCCAGTAAACGCGTCACCAATAATCAGACCGATGGCAGCGGGTACCTGGTCGAATTGCATAATGATAATGACCATGGCGCCAGCAACATAGGCAAGTGCCATAAATGGCACCAGTTTACCGGCAACCGTACCGATTCGCTTTACCCCGCCGATGAGTACCAGTGCAGTGAGAATGGCAAGAATGCCACCGCTAGCCCATGTGGGTATATTGAAGTTTGCTGCCACGGCTTGCGCCACCGAGTTGGCCTGAACAGTGTTGCCGATGCCGAAGGCGGCAACAGTTCCAAAGGCGGCGAATAAAAAGGCGAGCCACTTCCACTTGTCGCCCAGACCGTTCTTTATATAGTACATCGGTCCGCCCTGTTGGCGACCGCGCGAATCGACTTCACGATAACGTACGGCGAGCACGGCTTCGGCATATTTGGTCGCCATACCGACCAGTGCAGTCATCCACATCCAGAATACCGCGCCAGGCCCACCCAATGCGATGGCGGTTGCCACTCCTGCAATGTTACCGGTGCCCACCGTTGCCGCCAGCGCTGTCATCAGTGCGTTAAACGGGCTGATGTCGCCTTCTTCCGCCGAAGGCTTGCGACCGGCCCAGAGCATCCGCAGGCCGTAACCAATTTTGCGCAAGGGAATGAACGAGGTACCGATGGTAAGAAAAATGCCGGTACCCACCAGCAAGAGCAGCATCGCCGGCCCCCAGACAAAACCACTGACCTGATTCAGGATTTCTGTGTAGGCACTCATAGTCGAAATACTCCTTTAAAATGAATTATTATTTTTTCTACCAGAAACTTATCGCCTTGGAGCAAAAAATGAAAGTGAGATTCAGTAGAGCGCAACGCCAACCGCCCCGACAAGCGGGGCGGGCTGGAATTATGGATTGATACCTTTTCCAATAAACTACATGTATTTTGCATTGATCAGAAAATGTACCCAGATACTGGCGGCATAACCAAGGCCAATCGCCCAGGTCCACTTGAGATGCGCAAAGAAGGTATAAATCCCCCGCGCCTGCCCCATCAGCGCGACACCAGCAGCGGATCCAACGGACAGGAGCGAGCCGCCCACACCCGCCGTCAGTGTCACCAGCAACCACTGGCCGTGACTCATTTCGGGATTCATAGTCAATACAGCAAACATCACCGGAATATTATCGACAATGGCAGAGGCGATGCCGACAAAGATATTCGCCCAGGTCGGACCCAGATCAACATAGAAAAATTGCGATAGTTGGGCGAGATATCCGATGGTGCCAAGGCCGCCGACACTGAGTACGACACCATAAAAGAACATCAACGTGTCCCATTCTGCCCGTTTCATGCTGATGAAAATGTCAAACGGTTTGCGTGACGGTTTTACCAGTTCACGATTGACCAAGGCTTCAATTTCCGGCTCGGCGGCAAAGGATTGTGAGCGTATTTCGTCGCGACGGATGAAGAATCCGTATATTTTCAGCATTCCAAGGCCGGTCATCATGCCGAGGAAAGGGGGCAGATGTAAAAAGCTGTGCATCAACACTGTAATAGTAATCGTAAACAGAAACAGTCCCACTACCACAAATCCGCCGGGTTTCACCTTGATTGTTTCATTAACGGCTTCCGGTTGTGCATTGGGTACTGCGAATACCATGATCACCGCCGGAATTATCCAGTTAACTACCGATGGAACAAACAGCACGAAGAACTGTAGAAATTCGACATTGCCTTTTTGCCAGACCATCAACGTAGTGATGTCGCCAAAGGGGCTGAATGCGCCACCGGCGTTGGCGGCAACGACGATGTTGATGCAGGCAATGGCAATGAAACGGTTGTTTCCTACGCCCACCGCCATCACCACCGCCGACATCAGCAGTGCCGTCGTCAGATTGTCGGCAATGGGAGAGATAAAAAATGACATCACGCCCGTGACCCAGAATATTGTTCTCAGGGAATAACCGCTGGAGACCAGCCATGCACGAATGGCGCGGAAGATGTTTCTCTCCTGCATGGTGTTGACGTAGGTCATGGCAGCAAGCAAAAACAACAACAGCTCAGCGTATTCGAGCAGGTTATGGCGAATGGCATCAGTTGCTACTTGTGATTGTCCTTCCAGCGCAAATGCGATCCCTATCAAAATCCAGATAATGCCAGCGGACAAGATAACCGGTTTGGATTTACGCAGATGCAGAAACTCTTCGTTAATGACAAAGATGTAGGCGATGACGAATACAACAACCGCGGCGATGCCGAACCAGGTGCCCGTGAGATCGAGCCCGTGCGCGCTTGCAGACGATGACGCCGCCATGCTGGTTAGCGGTGTGAAAATCGCAACAATAAATATAATAAAGGTGGATAAGAAATTGGTTTTTCGCATTAGATTGCTCTTTAGTTCCATAAGATTCTGTACAATAATTTTACTGATCGCATGCCGCCGTTTCCGCTCCACGTGCTGTGCACGCCCGTGAACCGGCGGCTATGCTAACGCACCTGTTGGATGTGGGCGAGGGAATCAGAGATCGAACGCGACCCGAACACCGGCAAACACGTGGCGTTTTTCCGGCGTATAGAAATTGCGGAAGGAGGGGCGTCGAATCGGTACTGCTGTGTGTCGGCTCCCCCCGCGCAAGGTGTGGTGTTTACCGTCGAACCAATGCAGGGAATAGCCATCGTAAGGATAGGGCTCGAAACCTGGATAAGGGAAGAAGGCATTACAGCACCATACCCAGGCCTGCGAGGTCTGTTGGTCATGGTGACTGGTCGCATACTCCCATTCATGTTCGTGGGGCAGTCTTCCTCCTGCATATTTGGCGAAAGCTTGTGCTTCAAACAGGTTGATACCGTCAACCGAGTCTTGTGGCTGCAATTCGCTGGGACCGGCAGCGGTTAAACAATACCAGTTGCCTTGATCATCCTGGCGCCAGGATTCTGGCGCCGATAGCTGACAGGTTTGCAGTTGTTGCCATCCGGTTTCACTCCAGTAGTGGCGCTCGGTATAACCGCCAGATTTCATGAAGCCCAGATATTCGGCATTGCTTACTGCTCTTTGCCCCAAGGCGAAAGCCTCCAATCGAGCTGAATAAATTGGTCGTTCATTGTCAAAGGCCAGTTGTGGCTGCCCACTGCCGAATTCCATTTCATCGGCGACAAATAAGTAGCTTGATACGCAATAGGAGTCGGGCTCGATGGTGCCCGACACAGAATATTCCCATTTTAATTGATAGGCACGCTGATGAAGTACCTGCTCCATGGTTTCAAGATGCTGATAATTATGCTGGAGAAGAAAATGCAACAGGTAATTATTGTTAAGCAACTTGTGATCTTTTTCCCTATCAGTTAGTCGTTGCAATATTTCAAGGTGCTCATCAAATAGAGTCCTGGAGAACTTAAGCTGTTCCAGATAGCCGGGCATACGGCGAGCCCTTTCTGTTTTGGGACTTAACCAGGGGAAATAAAGGCTCTTAATTGGTTCTGTGAGCGTGTTGTTCCCTAACACAACTTCACGAATCCAGTAGGCTTCGATAAAGGCGCAGTGACCAAGGTGCCAGGCGAGTGGGCTCAGGTCAGGGTGGTACTGTTTGTAGCAGTCTTCTGCGGGAAGATCGCACAGGGTGGCCAGTAGTTTTTTCTGACTTGCCTCCAGTGAGCCTAAAAGATCTGCTGTCACATCGCTTCCAGTTGCGGCGCCCCATCACGACTCAGGATCAGCAGATGGTGTTCTGGAATGGCCTGCCAGTTTCCACTTTCAGTTAATGGTTCGGAGGCAACCAGCTTGCCTTCTGGAAAACTTTTCTCGTTGACGCAGTAATACAGGCTCGGGCAATCGCCGTTAATCGCGTGCCGCATTGCGACGATTCGGTCTTTTTCTGCGATGACGAAGTTGAGCAGCAGCTTAACGTCGCTTGCCCACCCCTGGAGAAGTTGGCTCAGTTTTCGCAGTCCGGCTTCAACGGGAATGCCCTCCAGCAGTTGCTGACGCAGTAATGCGAACAGGTATTCAGAATCGGTGTTGCCATGAATGGTTTTCTCGCAATGTGTTTGTAGGGCATGGCGGATATTGTGCCGCAAGGTCTCGCCGAACTGGTCGATAAATCCATTGTGCGTAAACAGCAGCGTGCTGTTGACAAATGGCTGTGTGTTGGCGTGAGATACATCAGTACGGCGGCTGGCGCTGCGAACGTAAGCGAGCCACAAATCGGCCGACAGGGTTTGCCCCAGTCCCTCCAGATTAGGGTCGGTCCAGATGGGCATGGGATTGGTATAAATTGCCGGTTGTCGCATGTTGGCAAACCAGCCAAATCCGAAACCATCGGCATTCAGCTTCGCCTCACGCATTTCCCTTGGCGCCCATGCCTGCTCCATCAAGCTGTGGGATGGCGACAACAGAAAGTGCTGTAACGCAACAGGGGGCCCAATATAGGCAGCAATTCGACACATGCAGTTAATATACCGGATTGTGACGGTGTCTCAATATCGGGCGGTACGTGCATGGGGGGCCAAGACGGTTACAATATAGAAACGATGCGAATTACCAGTGTACGAGCGTGAGCACAGACCAGGACCCCATTGTTTCAATTCTGCTACAGGAAGAGCCAGAGCTTGGTGAGCTTGTTTCGCGGTTTATCGATGCTTTGCCAGGTCTTGTAGACGATTTTGCCAGCGCCATCGAACAGAAGGACTGGCCAATGGTTCGACAATTGGCTCATGACATGAAGGGAATTGGCGGTGGTTATGGTTATCCGCTATTGAGCGAGCTCGCAGAGCGCATGGGGCAAGGTGTGAAAAACGAGCAGTTCGTCAAGCTGAAATCAGACCTGGTGGAGATGAAGCAGCTGATGCAACGGATCATTCTGGGCTGTCAGACCTAGGCCAGACATTGGCTCTTCTACTTCAATCCAGATCGAGCTTACCGCCGATCTGCTTGTCCTTCTTCCAAGTAAGCGTATTGATGCCGAATCGTGGGTTTCCATGATAGTTTCTAACCAAATCGATTGAGGTCCAAAACAGATAAAAACCGCAGAGAAATGTAAAAAATAAAAGCCATGGAGGAGAAAATGGAGTTACAGGAACCTGTACACGGTAGTGCGTCCGGTCGGTTTGTGGTCGAGCAAATCGCTGCAGTTGATACCACCGCAGAACTTGCGCGCGATGTGCTGGCGGGTTTGTCGGCTCGGCCGAAACGGCTGCCGACCAAATATTTTTACGATGAACATGGATCCTGGCTTTACGACAAAATCTGCCAAGTGCCGGAGTATTACCCCGCCCGCATCGAAGAGGCGCTGCTGGTGGAGAAATCGATCGAAATTATAGAAGCCACGCGGCCCGACACTATTCTCGAATTGGGTAGCGGGACCTCGCGGAAAACCACACATTTACTTAATGCCTGTGAGGCACTGCACTGCCATGCCGATTATTTACCGCTGGATGTCTGTGAGGAAATGCTGCGGGACGCCGGCAAAAGGCTCATCGGGTGCTATGACTGGCTGAAGGTCAGGGCGCTGGTTGGCGACTATTCAGAAGGTTTCCATAACGTCCCCAGAGGTGAGGGCACTCGGCTCTATGTATTCCTGGGGGGAACACTGGGCAATCTGGACGAGGTCGAGTCAATCCGGTTTTTGCGGCGCCTGCACGCAATGATGGATGAAAATGACTACCTGCTGCTGGGTGTGGATCGGGTCAAGGAGGTCGATGTACTGAATGCGGCTTACAACGACTCCCAGGGATGCACCGCTGCCTTTAATCGCAATGTGCTGTCTGTCATTAACCGGGAGCTGGGGGGGCATTTCAATACTGATACTTTCGCCCACCGGGCCTGGTTTAACGAGGAAAAATCCCAGATCGAGATGCATCTCCATTCCACCCGGTGCCAGCGTGTGCGTATTGATGCCCTGGATACCGAAATCCCGTTTGAGCGCGATGAGTCCATTCAAACTGAAATTAGCCGGAAATTTACCTTACCCTCACTCAAGAGCCAGGTGGCAACGACCGGGTTTAGCATTATTGAACACTACGAGCCGTCAAACGGCTATTTTTCTTTGGTATTGCTCAATACCGCAAATTCCATGCGAACTGCTGATAAGTAATTAATTATTTTCAAATATATTGACATATAAGCCGGCTGCGTTATTCTGCGCCTCTCGTGTCTGCGGCACGATGTTAGTAATCAATGCAGGAGACCAGCTGGAATGATAAAGAAAAACGCGCGGCAATTACCCGAGGGTTGGGATCGCTTTGCCGGTTTTTTCTCTGCGCTGGGAGATCCGACACGCCAGAAGATATTGCTGATCTTCGAACCTGCTGAAGAAATCTGTGTCAACGAGATCGCGGCGGTGTTTGACATCAGCCGACCTGCCATTTCCCACCATCTTAAAGTACTGCGCAACGCGGGACTGGTGGGAAGCGAAAAACGTGGCAAGGAAGTGTATTACCATATTAATTATGATTACTGCGCCGAAGTGCTTAAACTGGTACACGGTTTTGCAGAGAATCAAATTTATGGTACCAGTAAGGAAGTCGCACACAAAAACGCCGCCTGAATTGGCAATTGAATTCCACCAGCGTCCGTTGGCGCGACGCCATTGACGGATAAATTACTGGCACCCCGGCACCCCCAGATCCTTGCCCCGCGAAGAGAACTTTTCGCCTGGGCAATGTACGACTTTGCCAATTCTGGCTACACAACGGTGGTACTCACCGCAATCTTTAATACCTATTTTGTTGGCGTTATCGCCGCGCAAGCTGCAGGTGGCCGCGCGACCCTTTACTGGACCCTGGCAATTGCCATCGCGAATGCGTTGGTATTGCTATCTGCCCCGGTCATTGGCGCACTGGCCGATTTTGGTGCCCATAAAAAACGATTCCTGGCTATCACCACAATCGGCTGTATCGTGTTTACTGCCGCACTGGCCACCGTAGGTCCCGGCGAGATGGTCACGGCCATGGTGCTGGTCATCCTGGCCACGATGATGTTTTCCGCCGGCGAAAATATTATTGCTGCTTTTCTGCCTGAGATCGCGCCACCAAAAGCGATGGGTCGACTCTCGGGTTTTGGCTGGGCACTAGGATATGTTGGCGGTCTTCTGGTGCTGGCAATGTGTCTTGCTTATGTGTCATGGGCGGAATCCAGAGGGCAGAGCGCAGCAGAGTATGTGCCGGTCACCATGCTCATTACCGCGGGCATGTTTGCGCTGGCCGCATTGCCGACGTTTATCTGGCTAAAGGAAAGAGCGCATAAAAGCCGCCTCCCCGAAGGCGAGCACTATATCGCCATCGGCTTTAAACGCGTTTACCGTACCTGGAAAGACGCCACCCGGTTTCGCGATCTGATTCGCTTTCTGATTGCCTTGACTGTGTTTCAGAGTGGTATCTATACCATCATTGTGCTGGCGGCGATTTATGCGCAGAAAGTGATGGGTTTTACCACCCGGGACACGATTAGTATGATTATGGTGGTTAATATCACCGCCGCCATTGGTGCTTTTGTGTTCGGGTTGCTACAGGACCGCCTGGGCTCGATCAGAACCCTGGTGCTGACCTTGCTCGTATGGATTACAGCGTTACTGATTGTGTATGTAAGTGACAGCCGCCCGGTATTCTGGCTGGCGGCCAATCTTATCGGACTTGCTCTCGGGGCGAGTCAGTCGGCTGGCCGCGCACTGGTGGGATTGTTTTCGCCGCCGGGACGATCCGCCGAATTTTTCGGCTTATGGGGCCTGGCGGTAAAACTCGCGGCCATTATCGGGCCATTCAGTTATGGCCTGATCACTTATCTGAGTCATGGGGACCATCGTCTTGCCATTCTCTCCACCAACATATTTTTTATTGCAGGATTGGTCCTGTTGTTGACCGTAAACGAGGAGAGGGGAAAGGCAGCCGCGTCTATGTAAAATTCGGATGGCGGTTATAATTAATAGTGCGCGTAGATGATGGATTGAACTGATTGGCCAATGTTGGTAGTGAGTGTTGTCATTGTTTTGTTAACCGCTTGGCTGGGCTGGCGGCGGTTAATAGCAGCATGTGAACGCGAGAACAGGGCGGACTGGGGTAGTAAATGGTTGAATCGGCTCGACGGCCTCAACCGCATTTTCTGTCGTAAATATCACCGATTGCATTTTGACCCGATTCCATTACCCAAATCAGGTGGAATTCTGGTTGCCAGTAACCACACTTCCGGTCTGGATCCCTTGCTCTTGATTGCCGCCAGCGAAAGACCATTACGCTTTTTAATGGCGCTTGAATACTACGAAATGTGGGGGCTTAAGTGGTTGTTTCGGGCAGTGGGCTGTATTCCTGTTGAGCGGTCCGGCCGCCCGCAAGCCGCGCTTTATTCCGCCCGGGTCGCGCTTGAAACGGGCGAGGCCGTCGCAATATTTCCACACGGCGCTATCCACCTCGATCACGAGCTACCGCGAAAACTCAAACGTGGCGTTGCCTGGCTCGCCTGTTCGATCGGCGCCACCATTTACCCGATGCGGATAGAGGGTGTAAAAGGGCTGGATCAGGTAGTACGATCAGTTTGGCGCCGCAGTCA
Organism: Acidiferrobacterales bacterium; assembly: GCA_036446455.1. GTDB lineage: Bacteria > Pseudomonadota > Gammaproteobacteria > Acidiferrobacterales > JAJDNE01 > JAZFSZ01. The sequence goes on along the minus strand of JAZFSZ010000109.1, from coordinate 10,458 downwards.
CGCCCGCATTACCTGCTATCCTGAAATTGACGTCACGGATAAATCTGAGCAATCCATTCTGACCGAGCTTGGTCAACACGTCGCGCCCGGTAAGTTAATCCCATTGGAATAACCGCGGATAATATCCTGGGTCCAGATTTATGGAACCTTCAGGGTGTATTTATGGTCAACCCGATAATTAAAATATAGAAAGCTCATCATGGAACTGGAACTTTTCGCCAAGACCGCAAACTTGATCATCGTCGTCATGGGATGGGCCGCCGGCATCGTTATGCTGTGGTTGTTTGTTATGTTCATTCAGGACATTTCGCAGAAAGATCAGGCGGTACGGCGTAACTTTCCCATTATCGGCCGCCTGCGCTATTTCCTTGAGAACCTTGGTGTTTACTTGCGCCAGTATTTCTTTGCTAACGATCGCGAAGAGCAACCGTTTAATCGTTCCACGCGTACCTGGATATATCGTATGGCCAAGGGGCTGGGAGGGATTATTGGATTCGGTTCCACCATCGACATGCGCGATCCCGGTACATTGATTTTCGTCAATTCCCCTTATCCGCAACTGGAAGATGATTGCATGCCTGCGCCCACGTTGGCAATCGGCGGCTTCAGTGGTGATCAAGCCTTCGTTGCCAAACGAATCTTTAATATTTCCGGTATGAGTTTTGGTGCCCTGTCATCGGTCGCCGTGGAATCACTGTCGCGCGGAGCGGCGTCCGCGGGTTGCTGGATGAATACCGGGGAAGGCGGGCTTGCGCCTTACCATCTGGCTGGCGACTGCGATCGTATTTTCCAAATCGGCACCGCCAAATATGGCGTGCGCGATGAAGAAGGAAACCTAAGTGACAAATATTTGAAAGCTGCTGCCGAACATGTGAAGGCATTCGAAATCAAGTTGGCGCAAGGGGCCAAACCCGGCAAGGGTGGCATCCTGCCTGCCATTAAAGTGTCAGAGGAAATCGCGACGATTCGTGGTATTCCGGTTGGCCAAACGTCCCGCAGCCCAAATCGACATGTCGAGATCAAGTCCCCCGACGATTTGCTGGATATGATATGTCGCGTGCGCGAAGTAACGGGTCGCCCGGTGGGCTTTAAGACGGTCATTGCCGATAACCGGTACCCGAGCATGCTCTGCGACGCGATATTACGCAGGGGCATTGAAGACGCACCGGATTTTATAACAGTTGACGGTGGCGATGGCGGCTCAGGCGCCGCCCCCCAGGTGTTGGCTGATCATGTCGGTTTGCCGTTGAGTGAGTCGCTGCCCATCGCCACAGATATTTTTATGCAAGCGGGGCTTAAAGACCGCGTGCGCATTATTGCTTCGGGGAAACTGGTGACATCGGCTCGCGCAGCATGGGCGCTTTGTGTCGGTGCCGACTTTGTAACATCGGCCCGTGGTTTTATGTTTTCCCTCGGTTGTATCCAGTCACTACAGTGCAACATCGATACCTGCCCAACGGGAGTCACAACTCACAACCGGCGTCTGCAAAAGGGTCTGGTGCCCGATCGCAAGTTTAAACAGGTTGCCCGTTATGCTCTGGGTGTGAATCACGAAATGGACCTGTTGGCTCATTCCTGTGGCTTGCGGCATGCACGCGAGTTCCGACGTGAACACGTTCGAATCGTGCAATCCGCCGGCAAGAGCCTGCCGCTAAGTGAACTCTATCCCTATTTTCGCGAATGAACCTGCCCCGCTCACGAAAACCCTTGAAAATGAAGGTTGATTGCCCCACCTGATACAAAACGAATGTGTATTTCTGGGAGCCTTCTCATGCAAATGGATAAATTAACTGCGAAATTTCAGCAAGCGCTTGCGGAGGCACAGAGTCTTGCCACCGGTCGCGATCATCAGTTTATTGAACCGCTACATGTCATGGCCGCACTGCTGGATCAGGATGGAGGCACCACGCGGCACTTGTTGTCCGCCACCGACACCAATATAAATGCGCTGCGTTCGCAAATCAGCGCGGCGCTTGAGAAGATGTCTTCGGTGCAGGGCGTCGGCGGTGACATCCATTTGTCGAACGCACTCGGCAGTTTGCTCAACCTGACCGACAAGTACGCACAGAAGCGTGGCGACAAGTTTATTTCGACCGAGCTGTTTGTGCTGGCCGCGCTGGAAGAAAAGGGCGAGCTCGGCAGCCTGTTAAAAACGGCGGGTGTATCTCGCAGCGGCATTGAAAAGGTTATCGAAACCATGCGCGGAGGACAGAAGGTGCAAGATCTCAACGCAGAAGATACGCGACAGGCACTGGAAAAATACACCATCGATCTCACCGAGCGCGCCGAGCAGGGCAAGCTTGACCCCGTTATCGGACGCGATGACGAGATTCGTCGCTCTATTCAGGTATTACAACGCCGTACCAAAAATAACCCCGTGCTGATCGGTGAACCCGGCGTCGGCAAGACCGCCATCGTCGAAGGTCTGGCGCAACGAATCATCAATGGCGAAGTTCCGGAAGGATTAAAGAGCAAACGCGTGCTGTCACTTGATATGGGTGCCCTGATTGCCGGTGCAAAGTATCGCGGTGAGTTTGAAGAGCGATTAAAGGCCGTACTGAACGATCTTGCCAAGCAAGAAGGCCAGATCATTCTGTTCATAGACGAATTGCATACCATGGTCGGTGCCGGCAAGGCAGAAGGCGCCATCGACGCCGGTAATATGTTAAAGCCGGCATTGGCGCGCGGTGAGTTGCATTGTATCGGTGCCACCACGCTGGATGAATATCGTCAGCATGTCGAGAAGGATGCCGCGCTTGAGCGTCGCTTCCAGAAAGTATTGGTAGAAGAACCCACCGTGGAAGATACCATTGCCATCTTGCGTGGTCTGAAAGAAAAGTACGAAGTACATCATGGTGTCGACATCACCGACCCGGCAATTGTTTCGGCGGCGACGCTATCCCATCGTTACATCACCGATCGCCAACTGCCGGACAAGGCCATTGATTTAATTGACGAGGCCGCATCACGCATACGCATGGAAATCGATTCCATGCCTGAGCCCATGGATAAACTCGATCGTCGATTGATTCAGTTAAAGATAGAACGTGAAGCACTGAAAAAGGAATCTGACGAGGCATCGAAGAAACGGCGTGATACGCTGGAAGGAGAAATTGGCCGGTTGGAAAAAGAGTACGCCGACCTGGACGAGGTCTGGAAATCGGAAAAGGCAGCCGTACACGGCGTCCAGCATACCAAGGAAGAAATTGATCGCGCGCGCATGGAGCTCGAAACAGCGCGCCGCGCCGGTGACCTGGCGCGCATGTCGGAACTGCAGTATGGCCGTATTCCAGAGTTGGAGAATCAACTGATCACGGCCAGTGAGGCCGAAGGCAAGGAAATGAAGTTGTTGCGCAATTCCGTGACAGAAAATGAAATTGCCGAAATCGTGGCAATGTGGACCGGTATCCCCGTTGCAAAAATGATGGAAGGAGAGCGCGATAAACTGCTGCGCATGGAAGAAGAACTGCATCATCGTGTGGTCGGGCAAGACGAAGCGGTGACCGCGGTGGCTGATGCGGTACGACGCTCGCGCGCCGGTCTGTCAGAACCCAATCGGCCCTATGGTTCGTTTCTGTTTCTGGGCCCCACCGGTGTCGGCAAAACCGAGTTGACCAAGGCGCTGGCGGAATTTTTATTTGATTCTGAAGATGCCATGGTGCGCATCGATATGTCAGAATTCATGGAGAAACATTCCGTGGCCAGACTGATTGGTGCCCCGCCGGGTTACGTCGGTTACGAAGAGGGTGGTTACCTCACCGAGGCAGTGCGTCGCAAACCCTACTCGGTGATCCTGCTCGATGAAGTGGAAAAGGCACACCCGGACGTATTTAATATCCTGTTGCAGGTACTGGACGATGGTCGGTTGACGGACGGCCATGGTCGTACAGTCGATTTTCGCAATACCGTGATTGTGATGACATCCAATCTGGGGTCCCGCGCTATTCAGGAACTGGCGGGTGAAGAAAATTATGAAAAAATGAAATCGTCCGTTATGGATTCGGTAGCGAGCCACTTCCGTCCTGAATTTATAAATCGCATAGATGAGCTTGTGGTATTTCATCCGCTCAAAAAAGAGCAGGTTCGTGCCATCGCTAAAATTCAGGTCCAGTATTTACGCGATCGTCTGTTGTCGCGCGAAATGGACCTGCTGCTAACCGATGCCGCGCTCAGCAAACTGGCTGAAGCCGGCTTTGATCTGGTCTACGGCGCGCGGCCACTGAAACGGGCGATTCAGCATGCCATCGAAAACCCGCTGGCGCAGGCATTACTGCGTGGCGAGTTCAGCGCCGGAGATGCCATCAAGGTTAATGTCAAAGACGGCCAGTTTATATTTACAAAAGGCAACGCCGGTATCACCACCGAAGTTGCCTGATTAAACAGGGGAAAAGAGGAGATAAATGAATTTAGTTGCAGTTATCAGTCATCAGATGAATCGTCGGTTTTTGTTCGCCGTACTGGCCTTTGCATTAAGCATAGCCGTTGGACAAACGTTACCAGCCAAAGCAGCGACCAGTGTCAGCACTCTGCCCAATTTTGTTGATGTGGTAAAACAGGTGATGCCGGCTGTGGTCAATATTTCCACAACGCGGGTGGTGCAAACCGAGCGCAGATCCCCGTTTCCTTTTTTTGGCGATCCTTTCAACAGGCGGCCATTTGGAGAAGACCCTTTTCAGCGTAAACCAAGAAAGCATCGCGAGGGCAGTCTGGGTTCCGGCGTCATCGTTGATGCGTCGGGATATATCATTACCAATAATCATGTCATCGCAAAGGCCGATGAAATCAAGGTAGTGCTGGCCGACAAGCGCGAGTTCAAGGGTAAAGTTATCGGCACCGACCCAAAAACCGATATCGCGGTTATAAAAATCAGCGGCAACAACTTGCCGACCATACCCTGGGGTGATTCCGACAAGCTTGAAGTTGGTCGTTATGTGCTTGCCATCGGCAGTCCACTGGGGCTGAGCCAGACGGTGACCATGGGCATTGTCAGCGCAAAAGGGCGCGCCAATGTCGGTATTGCAGATTATGAAGATTTTATTCAGACCGATGCGGCGATTAATCCCGGTAACTCCGGCGGCGCCCTGGTCAATACCCAGGGTGAACTCATAGGTATCAATACGGCCATCTTCTCGCGTTCGGGCGGCAACATGGGGATTGGTTTTGCCGTACCGAGCAACATGGCACGCAATGTCATGAGAGCCTTGATCAAAGATGGCAAAGTGATTCGTGGCTGGTTTGGCGTTTCGATTCAGGAGGTGACATCGGGGCTTGCCAAGCAGTTCGGTCTGAAAGAAGCAGCGGGAGCGCTGGTCAGCGAAACTATTCCCGATACCCCTGCCGCCAAGGCCGGCATTGAGGCTGGTGATGTCATCCTCGAATTTAATGGCAGGAAAGTGAAAGACGCCACCACGCTGCGTCATATCGTTGCCGGAACAAAAGTAGGAAGACGGGTAAAGGTAAAAGTAGTACGCGACAAAAAGGTGAAGATATTTTATGCGACTATTACCGCGCTACCGAAGCAAATTGCGCGACAGGATGGGGATCAGAACGGGTCTGCCACCGGCACTGCATTGGCCGGCGTCAAGGTACGGAACCTGACCGCAGAAATTGCAAGTCAGCTCGGTGTTGACCCCAATACTGCAGGTGTACTGGTTGGTAATGTCGACGTCGGTACACCGGCAGAGAAGGCCGGATTGCAGCCGGGCGATATTATTCTGGCCATGACCCGTAAACGTATCCAGACGCGCATCCGCTCGCTAGATGATTATCGCAAGCTGGCGTCAAAATTGCGCAAGAGCGATGCGGTATTGTTATGGATTATCCGTCGAGGCAATCGGCGTTTTATTCCGATTGAACCTTGACCAAACTGAATGAAGAGCGGCTTACATAGCCGCTCTTTGTTTTTTAGGTGGCCTTCTTACGTGCGATTTCCCTATTCACCGCTACACCTGATTGTTTTCTCCGCGCTGCTCATCGTCCTGGTGGCGGTGGTCCAGGTGGGCGCCATTACCATTGCATTTGGAAAGCTGGGTCTTTCCCCTGACGCGGCTTTTATACTCTTATTCGGCTCCCTTGTTGGTAGTGCCATCAATTTACCGTTGTTTTATGTGGACGCACGTCCAATAGCGGAAATTCCCGCAATCACTCAAAAGGCCCGGGGTTTGCTACGCATACCGGAAATGCGACGAGCAGGCAAAACTCTGGTGGCAGTTAATGTCGGCGGTTGCATTATCCCGCTTTTGTTTTCAGGTATATTATTGCTGCGTACTTCCGTCACGTTGCCTACCGTTGTCCTGGGTGTCGCGGCGGTAACATTGATTAGCCGCTTCGCCAGCCGGCCCATCGCCGGTCACGGAATCGGCATACCGATTTTAATTGCACCGATCACGGCCGCGATCGTCGCTCTGTCACTGGATTCGCAAAATAGCGCTGCCCTGGCCTATATTTCCGGTACTACCGGGGTGTTACTGGGAGCCGATATTCTGCGTCTTGGTGATATCCGGCGTCTGGGTGTGCCCATTGCCTCCGTTGGTGGTGCCGGCACGTTTGACGGCATATTTCTAACAGGTATTCTGGCGGCACTACTGGCGTGATGGACGGGTCTGCAATCGGCGCATTGCGCTCAATGAAATAATAATCGTGGAAGCCGCAACCACGGTGACAGAAAAATGGTCGAGATTTTAAAAGATTTTTATCACCGCAATTTCTCCGATCCCCAGGCCTCGTTCCTGGCGATCATGATTATTGTCGGCTTCTCGATCGTGATCCTGATGGGGCAAATGCTGTTGCCTGTGTTTGCCGGCATTGTCATCGCCTATTTGTTGGACGGTGTTGTCAGCTTTATGGTTCGCTGCCGTGCACCGAGACAAAGTTCGGTGTGGCTGGTGTTTCTTGTTTTTATTGCTTTCCTTGTTTTTATCATATTTGGTCTGACGCCGTTGCTGTCTGTACAGTTGACCCATCTGGTAGGTGAGCTGCCACACATGTTGGCACGGGGCCAGCAATTACTTATCACAATACCTGAGCAGTATCCCCTGGTGTCGGAAGAACAGGTGAACGAATTGATTGTCACATTTCGACAGCAGATCACCGAATTGGGACGAAACCTGGTTTCGATTTCGTTGGCCAAACTGCCGGACGTGATTACCACCATTGTCTACCTTGTGCTGATGCCATTGTTGGTACTGTTCTTTCTTAAGGACAAGACTGCCATATTAAACTGGCTTGGCCAGTTCCTGCCGCGTGAGCGTTCGCTTATGCATGGGGTGTGGACAGAAATGGATCGCAAAATTGGCAGCTATGTTCGCGGAAAGTTCTGGGAAATGATGATCGTGGGTATCGTCAGCTCACTGGTCTTCGCGGTGATGGGCTTGAACTACGCCATATTGCTGGGCGCGCTGGTCGGCATTTCCGTATTTGTGCCCTATATCGGCGCTGCCGTGGTGACCATACCCGTGGTGGTAATCGCCTTTTTCCAGTGGGGTACCAGCACAAGCTTTGTTTATCTGATGATCGCTTACGGTATTATTCAGACGCTGGATGGTACCATACTGGTACCCTTGCTCTTTTCCGAAGTGGTGAACCTGCATCCCATCGCCATCATTGTCGCCGTACTGGTGTTTGGCGGCCTGTGGGGATTTTGGGGCGTGTTCTTTGCCATCCCGTTGGGTAGTTTTGTTCAGGTGCTGATCACGGCCTGGCCCACCGCTCAGCCGGCAGCAGAAGATACGGGCTGATGGTGGGTGATCTCTGCCGGTTCGTGCAGAGAGCTGCGTCTACCCGATACCATAACCATCATAGCCGCAAGTATCGTGTTGTAACAAAGACTGTCTAATCGGGCATCCGGCATGGATCCAGTGACATTTTCTTGAGATAGCTTCCTGGCGCGACAAGACCAAGCGAAGGGTAGCGGCATCGATTACTTCCATGGCAACCGCTTGCCCTGGAGCCGCCAACTATCGTTCAATGCCTGTATATGAAATACGTGATCGAACGATGTGTATTGCTGCTCGGTTTCCTGCCAGCGCTGGCGGCGTCATCGCCACCGATTCAGGATCTGCAGCTGGAGTCATCGCAATCACACGTACGGATCTACGTACACCGTGCCGGTCTTTTCAAGACTTTCGGCCACGATCATCTGGTTAGCAGCCGGCAACTGACGGGATGGTTACGATTCACGCCGGGGGCCTTATCCCAGGCAACATTCAACTTGACGTTACCTGCAAGCTCGCTGGTCGTGGACGACCCGGACATTCGCCGCGCCGTTGGCGGCAAATGGAACGTCGCGGTAAAACCGGGCGTGCGCACTGCAACGCGCAGCAATATGCTCGGTAAGCGCCTGCTTGATGTCGGCCAATACCCCGACATCCACCTTCGCGGCCAGTGGCAGGAGGGCAATTTTCCCGCGGGGAAAGTCCGCGCCACTGTATCGGTGCGCGGACAGGATTACGCGCTCACGATCCCGGTGAGCGTGTCCTCCGACGGTTCGCGGCTGCGTGTCTTCACCCGGTTTACCGTGACGCATATACAACTGGGCCTTACGCCCTTCACTGCCCTGGGCGGGGCCTTGCGTGTGGCCGATCGGCTGGAGATTGAGGCCACCCTTGTATTTAGCCGCAGGCACTAATGTCGTTAGGCAAATCGCCAGGATCCACAGTCGCGTCTGGCGGCGGTAGGCCGCTCTATTAACGGACGTTAACAGTCGATCTTGCCCGGGAATTCGGTTATAGCGAGACGGTGCAACCGCTAGTGGATCAGAATCAGAATCAATTTAGAATAAAGATCGATCATGATATCGATAAAATGACATCAGATATTCTCCGAATTAAACAGTGTTTGCTAAACTTGGTTGAAAATGCGGCAAAGTTTACCGACCATGGCGAGATTATGCTGAAAATAGAGAATGGCCCCGCGAACACAGTGCAGTTTATCGTCAGCGATACCGGCATCGGCATCGCATCTGCGCAGGTCAGCAATTTGTTCCAGGAATTCCGGCAAATCTCGACCACGACGGCCCCAAGCTACGGTGACACCGGGGCTGGGGTTGGCCATCACTCGAAAGTTGGCCAGGATGCTCGGGGGGGATGTCACGGCAGAGAGCATCCTCGGTGAAGGCTCAACATTCACCCTGTCACTGCCCATTCAGCCTGATAAATAGCTGCCCAGGGTCTAGACCAAACTTGCTCCCGGTCTAATATAAATTGCGCGAGGTAAATAATATTGGTGCCCGAAAACAAAATCGTTGCCTATCTGCTGCTAACGGCGCTAATGGTGATCACATTCGCCTGTGCGATCGTGATCAGCAACACAGCCTACGGTACATTGGGGTGGATCGGCTTGTTACTGTTAAATCTTGGTACGTTGATTTATCTGCTGCTACGGTAAAATTACTCCTACTCCTGCAAATATCGATGGCGGGGGGGTGGGCGATAGCGTCGATCGGTTTAAAGTACTGGAAAACCGTAAATTCTGTAGTACATTAATATTAGCACCCATGATCTGGTGTAGCATTCGGCTCCGATTTATGGGCCTGCTTAAAGGAGCAAGAGTTACAAAATCAGGGAAGATGAGTTAATGAAAACTGTCGATCTCAATTTTACCAAACTGGAAATCCACGACTGTTACAGCATCGTTCGCACGTGCGAGGGAGTAGACGTCAATCTGGCCGACCATGAGCGCATGCGTGAAGCGGTCGAGCGGGAGATTGATGGCCCCTATGGCCTCATTTTCGACTGGGTCAATTCCTATTCGGTCAATCCCGAGGTGATCGAGGCTATTCGTATAAACCCGCGAATCGCCTGCTACGCCGTGGTAGTTTATCGCGATAGCACCGCCACCAGTCTCGCCAGCGCCGCGGAGGCTATCGGCAAACCCGGCACCTTCTGCAGCAATTTAAATGAGGCGCAGCAATGGGTGCGCGAAACCCTGGGTCGCCTGTGAGCGGCTGATGGGCAATGGGGTCAGTCGAGCCTGTCCCAACCCCATTGGTATCCTCTGCTTTTTCAAGGTAGGCAATTGCCGCAGCTGAGCTGTTGCTCCGGCCCCGGTTTTGACGGCCAGGCAGAATCCTTCTTTCGTAATCCTGTCTGCGTTATGATCCTGAATTGCCGTATTTGCACCGTACAACAAGGATTGTGTAGTGTTTTTTGGCTAAAAATCGGGTACACTGCGCGGCGCTACATTCTATCCTGGTTCTTGTCAGAAGTTCTTTCCAAGCTTTCTCCTGTTAATTGCCTCGTACAGATTTGTAACACATTCTATTTTAATATTTATGAGGTAACTATCATGGCAACAGGAACCGTTAAATGGTTTAACGACTCCAAGGGCTTCGGCTTTATTTCTCCTTCCGATGGCAGCAAAGACGTTTTTGTTCATTTTTCTGCAATCAGCAGCGAAGGTTTCCGTACACTGGCTGAAGGCCAGGAAGTAACCTTCGACGTGGAAGACGGACCCAAAGGC
>JAZFSZ010000108.1:0-6446 GCA_036446455.1 Acidiferrobacterales bacterium | reverse complement strand
GGCATTCTCTATCCCATGCGCATCAAGGATTTGCGCTACTTTGGGTTTGAGTCGGTCTTGTTTCCCGATTTATAGCGCCTCGTCAGGCTCAATACCTCTCAGCGAATCCAGAACTATCTTCACCGCCTGCAGGCGTGATTCTGCATCCGGCATGTCCTTGCTGATGCGAATACGTTTGGGTCCATCGAGCCGGTAGGTTCGGGGCTCTGATTGCAGTAGTGCGATCACGCTTGCAGGGTCCACCGCTGCATTGGTATGAAAGTCGATGCGTGCGCCCTTAGGTCCCACGTCCATTTTCCGGATACCAAGGTTATCCGCCCGGTTGCGCAGTGACGTAATTTCAAATAATAACATCGCCGACTCGGGCAACAGGCCAAAACGATCGATGACCTCCTCGCGCAACTTTACCAGGGCGTCGTCAGACCTGGCATTGCTGATACGCTTGTACAACACCAGGCGCATATGGATGTCCGGCAAATAGCTGTCGGGCAACAAAACCGGCACGTGAATATTTATTTCGCCGCCGCCATGAGGGGTTTGCTCCAGATCCAGCGCCTGTCCCTTCTGCAGTGATTCTACGGCCCGGTTCAATAATTCCGAGTACAGGGAGAAGCCCACTTCATCTATTTCCCCGCTTTGTGATTCGCCAAGCAGCTCACCGGCACCACGGATCTCCAGGTCGTGTGATGCCAGCGAGAACCCCACGCCCAGCTCCTCCAGTGACTCGATTGCCACCAGCCGTTTTCTGGCATCTGCGCTGATGGTCCCGCGCGGTGGGCTGATGAGGTAGGCGTAGGCTTGATGATGTGAACGGCCAACACGTCCGCGTAGCTGGTGCAGTTGCGCCAGTCCGAATTTGTCGGCACGTTCGATGATGATGGTATTGGCGGTGGGTACGTCGATGCCAGATTCAATAATGGTTGAGCACAGCAGAATGTTGAATCGCTGGTGATAAAAGTCGAGCATGATCTGCTCCAGCTCGCGTTCCGGCAGCTGGCCGTGGGCGATGCGGATATCGGCCTCCGGTACCAGGTCAGCGAGCTTCTTCAGGGCCTTTTCCATGGTGTGCACTTCGTTGTGCAAGTAGAACACCTGCCCACCGCGGCGAATCTCCCGCAGGCAGGCTTCGCGAATGAGCCCGGTATTCCATTCCATGATAAAGGTCTTCACCGCGGTGCGTTCCGGTGGCGGGGTGGCGATGATGGAAATATCACGCAGACCGGCCATGGCCATATTCAGCGTTCGCGGAATCGGTGTTGCGGTCAGGGTGAGGATGTCAGTATCGGCACGAAGTCGTTTCAGGCGCTCCTTCTGGCGCACCCCGAAGCGGTGCTCCTCATCGATAATAATCAAACCCAGGTCCTTGAAGCGAATATCGTCTTGCAGCAAGCGATGGGTGCCGATAACAATGTCAACGGACCCATCACTCAGTCGAGCCAGAACCGCTTGTTGCTCCTTTTTGCTGCGAAAACGCGACATAATATCGATTTTGATCGGCAGGCTGGCAAAACGATCAACAAAATTCTGGTAATGCTGTTGCGCCAGCAGGGTAGTGGGCGCCAGAATCGCCACCTGTTTCAGCCCGTGCGACGCCAGGAAAGCGGCGCGCATGGCGACTTCAGTTTTGCCGAAACCCACATCACCGCACACCAGTCGATCCATGGGTTTTTTTGAGGTCATATCACCGATCAATTCATTGATGGTACGTTCCTGATCCGGTGTCTCTTCAAACGGAAAGGCCTCGGCAAAGGCGGCATATTGTTCGTCCGGTAAAGGGAACTCGTAACCCTCACGCGCTGCCCGCAGGGCATGAACTTCCAGCAGCTCCACGGCGGCATCGTATGCCTTTTTTTGTGCCCGCTTCCTGGCCTTCTCCCAGGCGTCGCTGCCCAGTTTATGCAGCGGCGCGTTATCGGGGTGGGTAGCGGTATAGCGGCTGATGAAATGCAGCGATACCACAGGCAAGTAAATTTTGTCACCGCCGGCATATTCGAGCGCCAGAAATTCAGTGGGGCCGTCGCCCACATCCAGGATCTGCAAGCCCAGATACCGGCCAATACCGTGTTCTTCATGTACCACCGGATCACCGGGTTTGAGCTCCTCAAGGCTGCGGATGATGGCGTCGCTGTCACGCGCGGTAGTGGCGCGGCGGCGTTGCTGGGCGGCGCGTTCACCATAAAGCTGGGCCTCGGTGATAATGCTGATAGCGGGGTCTGGCAGCAGCAGTCCTTTGTCGATATCCGCTACCGTCAGTGACAAACGCTGGTCGCTTTGAAGAAACGCCTGCCAGTCGTCGACATCGACCGATTCCAGTTTGTGGTCGCGCAACAGCGCCTTTAGCGTTTCGCGCCGGCCAGGGCTGGAGGCCGCCAGCAGCACCCGGCCACGGTAACCTTCAATGTACTCGCATAACGCCCGGTAGGGTTGCTCACTGCGGCGATCCACCGGTAGATTGGGTGGCGCCTGGGTGGCAAAGAGCGTCACTATGTTGACGCGCCGGGCCTGTTTCTCGTCATCGCGGAAGGCTAATAACTTGATATGAGTGCGTTTATTGAGGCTACCCGTGATTTCCTCTGGCGCCAGAAACAGGTCCTCCGGTGGCACAATCGGCCGCTCGGTATCGAAGCGCAGCTGCTCGTAGCGCTCCGTCGTCTCACGGCTAAAGGTCGCGGCCGCGGGGCTAATCGCAGCATCGTAGATGCATAACGCCGTCTCCGGCAGATAATCGAAGAATGAGGCCAGGGCCTCGAAATAAAGTGGCAAATAATACTCTGCGCCCGCGGGGGCGATGCCATTGCTGACATCACGGTAGATAGAGCTTTTCTGCGGGTCACCGGCGAAACGGACTCTGAACGACTGCCGAAAATGCTTACTACCCGCCTCAGTCAAGGGGAACTCCCGTGCCGGCAGCAACTGAATCTCGCCCAGATTATCATGTGAACGCTGGGTCTCGGGATCAAATGTGCGAATAGACTCCACTTCTTCCCCGAACAGGTCGATACGGTAGGGAGTGGCACTGCCCATGGGGTAGAGGTCGATGAGGCCACCGCGGATGGCGAATTCCCCCGGTTCCATCACCTGGCTTACCGTCTGGTAGCCGGAGTGGCTGAGCCGGTCACGGAAGGCAGTGATATTGAGGGTTTCACCGGTGTGCAACAGGAAGCTGTGGCCGTTGACGAATTGCGGTGGGCACAGTTTGTGCATGAGGGTGGTGACGGTGGCGATGATAATGCCACGTTCAAGGTTCGGCAGCCGGTAAAGCGTCTGCAGGCGTCGTGACACGATGTCCGGATGGGGAGAAAAGGCGTCGTAGGGCAGACTCTCCCAGTCCGGAAAAATCAGGATCGGCAGGTCCTTAACCCCATGGGCGTAAAAACGAATTTCCTCCAGAACCTGGTAGCTGGTTCGAACTTCGGGTAACACCACGAGAACGGGCCCAGCGTGATTCTTGGCCGCCTCAACGATGGCCAGGCCGCGGGCACTGCCAGAGAGCCGGCTCCAGGCGCCATGAATGTCTTTGGAGACGGGAATTTCGGGGTCAAGCGGCGAAATTTCGTGTGCGCTTTCGACGCGTTTGGGATCTGCCAAGATGTCGGGTTCCGCTAAAAAGGGCGCGTATTGTACCGCAGCTGTCGGACCATGCACGTAAATGAAAACTGTTGCCATTTCCATAGCTTAGAGGCATAATTTAAACCATATTGAAATCATTCCTGACTAAATTGTATGGTTTCTTTAACAACCACCAGACCAGGAGCAGGCCCGATGACCAAAAAGGCCAATTTGAAAGTTGGTGATTCCGTTTTTTATCCATCTGCCGGTGTGGGTGTCATCGTAGCGACTGAAGATGTCTTCATTGCTGGCACGATCGATCCCTGTTTTGTCATCCGTATTGAAGAGTCCGGCATGGTAGTTAAAATACCGCAAGTCAATGTGAAAAACAGCGGTATCCGGCCATTGCTGTCCAGCCGTAGGGTAAAAGAGCTCTATGCCGTCCTTGAATGCGAGTGCGCTCTCCGTGTCACTGGTGGCAACTGGACGGAGCGCTGCAAGGACCTGGATCGTCGTATCAATAGCAGCACTTCCATGGAATTGGCCGAAGTGGTGCGCGACCTGATGTCCTGGAAGATGCTATCCGGGCTTTCATTCGAGGAATCCATGTTGCTGGAAACCGCAGTAACTTATCTTTCACATGAACTGGCAACCGTAAAAGAAATCAAGCCCGAAACTGCTTACGATGAAATCGTTAAACATGTTTCCAAGGGCGTGCAGAACAAAGCGGTTGCATAACAAATAAAGCGCATTGAACGCACACGCTGGTATCTGGGCGATTCTCCCCGCGGCAGGTGCCGGAACCCGCATGGGCACTCCGCTGCCCAAGCAATATCTACCTCTCCTGAATGAAACCGTTATTGCCATTACCATAAAACGTCTGGTGAACTTTCCCGCTATCAAGGGCATTTTAGTTGGTATTGCGCCGGACGACCCGCACTGGCCGGCGATTAAATACCAATTAGGAAGTCTTTCGGCGCCGCTGCAGACATTCACTGGCGGCGACACCCGCGCACAGACCGTGTTGAATGGATTGATTGCACTGTCAGAAAAAAGTGAAGAAGGGGACTGGGTGCTGGTGCACGATGCCGCGCGACCCTGTGTGCGTCACGACGATATCCACAAACTGATCAAGGAAACCGGCGGTGCTGGTGATGGTGGTATCCTGGCGTTACCGGTGGCCGACACCGTGAAGCGGACAGACGACAAGCATCGCATCAGCAATACCGTGAGTCGTGAGAATTTATGGCGCGCACTGACGCCACAATACTTTCCGGTGATTGGCCTTAGAAACGCGTTGACCAAGGCGTTGCAAGAGGGAGTCGCGATTACCGACGAGGCATCGGCTATGGAATACAGTGGTGCCAGACCCAGGTGCGTTGCCGGCCACGCGGATAATATTAAGATTACCTATGCCGCCGATCTGGAGCTGGCTGAAATGTATTTGCGAAATCAGGAAAAGGAATTGAAGCAGTGATGCGTGTGGGTCACGGTTATGATGTTCATGCCCTGGTTGAGGGCCGCGATCTGATTCTGGGTGGCGTTAAGATCGCCCATCACAAAGGTCTGCAAGGCCACTCTGATGCCGACGTATTAATTCATGCGATCTGCGATGCCTTGCTCGGTGCAGCTGGACTTGGTGATATCGGTCAACATTTTCCCGATAACGATACACAATACAAAAACATCGATAGCCGCATCCTGTTACGCCAGGTCAGGGAGATGCTGGAAGCCAGGGGCTGGAAAGTCAGTAATGTCGACGCCACCATCATCGCCCAGGCACCCAAACTCGCACCCCATATCCCCAAAATGGTCGAGTACCTCGCCGACGATCTGAGCATTGAACAGAGTCAGGTAAACGTTAAAGCCACCACAACAGAGAAACTTGGTTTTATTGGCCGGGAAGAGGGAATATCAGTAGAAGCAGTGGCGTTGATTGATGACGAATGAGGTAAACCATGTTTTATCTTGATCTTTTTCGTGAGCTCGATAATTCAGGAGTGAGGTATCTTTTGGTAGGGGGTTTGGCAATGAGTCTGCACGGTGTTCCCCGCACCACTATGGATGTGGACATCGTGATTGCAATGGATGATGAGAATGTAGACGCATTTATCTCGGCGGCAAGTTGCCTGGAATTATCACCTATAATGCCAATACCGCTTGCCGATCTAAAAGACAAAGATAAGCGTGAAAGCTGGATTAAGGACAAAAATATGATTGTGTTCGCATTGCGCAGCCCAGACCCGAGCGCACCTACGATTGATGTGCTGGTTGCACCAATAATTGATCTGGATGCGGCCCTGGATAGAGCTAAACGCATCAATATAGAGGGTATAACGATTCGACTTGCGTCTATTGAGGATATGATAGAATTGAAAAGAGAAGCTGGCAGACTACAAGATATCTCTGACATCGAAATTCTAGAGAAACTGCGTGAAGAATAAACCGAAAAATATGGCCGTTCCCTCATTTACCATAAAGAAAGGCGGTTACAGTTACTCCGTCACGGACAGACAGTTGGCGCATTTTTCCAGTCTTGCTCCCATCGACCGTCTCAAGTGGGTAGACGACACGCGCAAATTTATTCTGATGGCAGAAACTGAGGAAACCAGACAAATACGAAAGGCGCTTCGAGATGGAAAATAGACCAGTCTTATATTATATAAAACATTAACTTATTGTTAATAGGGATTGGAAGGCCACTCTGACGCCGATGTATTAATTCATGCGATCTGCGATGCCTTGCTTGGTGCGGCTGGTCTGGGTGATATCGGCAAGCATTTTCCTGATACAGATGCAGAATTTAAAAACATCGATAGCCGCATCCTGTTGCGCCATGTGCGCGAGAAACTTGAAGCCAGGGGCTGGAAGGTTGGTAACGTCGACGCCACCATTAT
>JAZFSZ010000107.1:0-7760 GCA_036446455.1 Acidiferrobacterales bacterium | reverse complement strand
CTCATGTCGCGGATGTGACCCTGTATGTTTTCGGCGCCCGCCCGGATGACTGAAACCGCCTCCTCCGAGGCCGCCCCAAACCGACGTCGCAAACTTCTCGACTATCTCAAGAGTCGGGATGTTGATCGCTACCGTACTGTGATCAAGCGCCTAGGTCTTCGTAAGTAAATTCTAAATAATAGTATAAGGCCCAGGGGGGCACTACATTGGCAAAAGTAACTAAGAGTTTTCAGTTTGGTCGGCACACCGTCACATTAGAAACAGGGGAAATTGGTCGTCAGGCATCTGGTGCCGTGATGGCCAGCATGGGGGATACCGTTGTATTCGCCACCGTCGTCGCTGCCAAAGAGGCGCGCCCCGGCTTTGATTTCTTTCCACTTACAATCGACTATCAAGAAAAGACCTATGCCGCCGGCAAAATACCAGGCGGCTTTTTCAAGCGCGAAGGTCGGCCCTCCGAAAAAGAAATTCTTACGTGTCGCCTAATCGATCGCCCCATCCGTCCGCTGTTTCCAAAAGGTTTTTATAACGAAGTTCAGGTCATCCTCACAGTAATGTCGAGCGACCCGACTATTGATCCCGAAGTCGTTGCCATGCTCGGCACGTCAGCCGCGCTTTCTATCTCCGGCGTACCTTTTAATGGACCGATCGGTGCCGCTCGTGTGGGATACCGTGATGGCGAATACATGCTTAACCCGACCTACGAAGAGCTGGAAACATCTGATCTGGATCTGGTGGTTGCCGGTACTGATAAAGCCGTTCTGATGGTGGAATCAGAAGCCAATATTCTGTCTGAAGAAGTCATGCTAGGCGCTGTTATGTATGGCCATGAGCAAATGCAGACCGCTATTACCGCGATCAAGGAAATGGCTGCCGAAGTGGGCACACCTGCATGGGACTGGAAAGGCCCAGAGAAAAATGAGGCACTGGAGAGCAAGGTTGCCGCAGCAGGCGAGAGTTTGATTGGCGAAGCCTACAAAATTGCAGACAAGATGGAGCGTCAGGCACGTATGTCTGAAGTTCGTTCCGAAATTGTAAACGGCCTTACTACCGACGAAACATCGGCTGACGAGATCGAAGAAATTAAAGGCGCCATTAAGGGTCTTGAGAAGAAAATTGTGCGTGGTCGCATTCTCGATGGTGAGCCACGTATTGATGGTCGCGATACGCGCACCGTGCGCCCGATTACCGTCCGCACAGGGGTATTACCGCGAGTTCATGGTTCGGCCTTGTTTACGCGTGGCGAGACTCAGGCCTTGGTGCTAACGACGCTTGGCACCCAACGCGATGCGCAAATTATTGATGCATTGCAGGGCAGCTATAAAGAACCCTTCATTTTCCATTACAACTTTCCTCCGTACTCGGTTGGTGAGTGCGGTCGTGTCGGTACGCCGAAGCGTCGTGAAATTGGTCACGGACGTCTCGCCAAACGCGGCATATTGGCCGTGGTGCCAGACATGAAAGACTACCCGTACACCATACGCGTGGTGTCTGAAATTACGGAATCAAATGGTTCCAGCTCGATGGCGTCAGTATGTGGCTCGAGCCTGTCGATGATGGACGCTGGCGTGCCTTTGAAGGCGCCGGTTGCCGGTATTGCCATGGGTCTGGTGAAAGAAGGCAACCGCTTTGCAGTGCTGTCCGACATCCTCGGCGATGAAGATCATCTTGGTGACATGGACTTCAAGGTGGCAGGACCCGCTGATGGTATTACCGCGCTGCAAATGGACATCAAGATTGAGGGTATCACCCGGAAAATCATGGAAGCTGCTTTGATTCAGGCCAAAGAGGGTCGCCAGTTTATTCTCGACAAGATGAACGAAGTCATCTCCGAGGCGCGTGCAGAACTGTCTGAATATGCCCCTCGCATTATCACATTCAAGATTAACCCCGATAAGATCCGCGATGTTATTGGTAAGGGTGGTGCCACCATTCGTGCGCTGTGCGAAGAAACGGGCGCCACCATCGATCTTGAAGACGACGGCACTGTTAAAGTCGCTTCAGCCGACAATGCCGCGGCCCAGGAAGCCCGTCGTCGCATTGAGCAGATTACCGCTGACGTTGAAGTGGGCATGGTTTATGAAGGCAAGGTCGCCAAACTCATGGATTTTGGTGCATTCGTCACTATTCTGCCAGGCAAGGATGGGTTGGTGCATATCTCGCAGATTTCCCACGAACGTGTGGAAAAGGTCAGCGACAAGTTGAGCGAAGGCGAGACCGTCAAGGTCAAGGTGCTGGAAGTCGACAAGCAGGGCCGCATCCGCCTGAGTATGAAAGCACTGCTGGAGAAAGAGGCGCAAGAGGCCTGATCCAAATCGTTTTCTGTAATATAAAAAAGGGGCTCAGATGGCCCCTTTTTCATTATCACTTGCTGCGAATCCTCGCCTTGCTTAGCCTGCCTTTTCTCCCACAATCGTAATGCTCGATGCACCGAATTTGGTGGCAGTATTGCGTGTCGCTTCGTTCTCGCTGCCCGAGAAATAATCCAACTCTCCAATAACGCGAATACTGTTGAATCCTGCTACATTGAAGCTCTCAATATATGCGTCCTGTTCCATCGCACCCACAATGCATTCAGCCCAGAGCTTGGGATTGGCCTTGGATGCATCCAGTGCGGTACTATTCTTATGAATGATAATGTCCGATATTTGAATATGACCCCCGTGTTTCATAACGCGGAATATCTCAGCAAAAGATTTCTCCTTGTCTGGCACGAGGTTCAAAACACCGTTGCTGGTTACAACGTCCACTGTTTCGTCTTCCAGCGGGATTTCTTCGGCATTTCCGAATAACGGGGTGACATTCTCCAACCCCATTTTATCTTTGTTTACAAAAAGTTTCTCGTGCATGGCTTTGGTCATATCGAGGCCATAAACCATGCCGGTTGGGCCGGCCAAGAGGGCAGAGAGCAGGGCGTCAGTGCCGGAACCGGCACCGATGTCGAGTACGTCATCGCCTTTCTTTATGACGCCAGACGCGAATGGGTACCCCACACCGGCGAAGGATTCCAGTGCAGTCGGAGTTATCTTGTCCAGCTGATTCTTCGGGTAGCCCACAAATTCACACGCCGAACGCCCGGTCGGAAAGTGAAACTTCCTTTCAGGCTGATTGGCGACACTGGTGTACATCAGTTTGACAGCATCGAAAATATGGTCCCGATTGAATTGTGTAATGGCAACCATGCATTCCTCCTAGAACTGTTCCGTTATTTTTTTGATTTTTAACTTCAGCTCGCTGGGCGCAGTCTTCGGTGGCGCACCCTTAACCAGGCTCTTTAGGCGTTTTTCAAACTCAACGCGCGTGTAACAGGAGCGGCACTTGCGAATATGTGCCTCTAGTGAATCGTGGTCGTGATGTTCGAGTTCATCATCTAGGTACTCGAGCACCATGCGAATGGCTTCGTCACACTCAATTTGGCTGGGTTCTTTGCTCATACTGCTTATTCCTGTGGTGGGCCATCCACCAGGCCCTTGTCCAGGGCGTGATCCCACAATGCCTTCTGTAACAGGCTGCGCGCGCGCGCCAGGCGTGATCGTACGGTACCGATCGGTACATCCAATGCTTCTGCTATTTCTTGATAGGTCAGTCCTTCCACATCGGAAAGCACAACTACGATGCAAAAATTCTCCGGCAATTCATTCAGTGCCCATTCAATATCATTTTTGACGACATTGTCCAGAAATTCCTGCTCGGGATTGCCCCACCACAATAAGAATGGCTGATGCAGGCGCTCGAACAGCGAGAACTTGTTGCTCTCAGCTCCCGGTTCCTCCAGGTATTCCTCGTGTGGCGTCTTGCTTCGGGCCGTTCTTTTCTCGCTGATAAACATGTTGGTCATAATTCTCAACATCCATGGAAGACAGCGCTCCGGGTCCTGAAGCGTATTCAGGCACGCCCAGGCCTTTGCTACGGTTTCAGCAACCAGCTCTTCAGCATCACTCGGGTTCCGCGTTAAACGCAGTGCGGTGCTGTATAGCCGGTCGATACTGCCTTCAACGTGGCTGACAAAAACATCGCGATGTGGCTGTGTGTCCAACTTGGATTCAAGAGGCCCCTGATCGGTGTTGGTAATAGTACCCAATTTCACCCCGCACATCCTCCGGCCAACTGGTTATTATTTTCAGCCTTTTTGGCAAATTAATACGGTCCTCACTACCATGACGCAATTGCCCCTCGGATGGTTCCTGATTCCGACAAAAATATTTTTTAATATTTATTCTTTGTATATAAGGCGAAAAAACCACTTTTTGCAGGAACTGAATGCCGGGTCGTTGCGTCATGGGTGGTAGTGGCGATGAATTGGGTGCCGATACAAAAGGGGAAGAGTCATCTGTCGAAATTTATAAAGATCCGAATAGAAAAAGGAGCCCACCATGTCATACAGAGGAACCGCAGTCGTACTGGATGTTCGTAACGGACTTTCCCCAGAGAAGCAGAATGAAATTGTCGCTTCGCTGGGCCTGGAGGACGGCACCAACGATGCGAAATTCAGTCAGTACGTTACTCGCTTGATGTTGGTGCGCTACGACCAAAAGGTCGTTAGCGTGCAAACAATCAAAACCGTTGTTGATCGGTACTTTATTGCTGATGGTCCGGCCACCTGCCTAATCGGCTTGTAACTGGTCAACAACTTATAGGGAGAAAATTATGGCTTTTACCGCACCAAAAAATTTCAGAATCGAATACCTGCGTGAGAAAGTACGCGCCGAATACGATCGTGTCGCCCGTGAACCTGAGGGTGACTACCACTTCCATCGCGGTCCGGAGTACGCTCACACCTATCTGCAATACGATGCCGATGAACTGGCGGCACTGCCAGAGGAAAGCACGGCCCGTTTTGCCGGCGTCGGCAATCCGCTGCGCATAGGTGATTCCACGCTGGGCGCAACACCGGTTGGCCCGGGCGACACCGTGCTGGATCACGCATGCGGTGGGGGTATGGATCTGTTATTGGCCGCACGCCGCGTAGGCAAGACCGGTAGGGCGATTGGTATCGACATGACACCGGCAATGTGCGAATGCGCAACCAAGGGCGCCGAGATCGCGGGATTGAGTGATATCGTCGATGTGCGTGACGGCTTGTATGAGAACCTGCCGGTGGAGGACGAAACTGTTGATGTTGTCATTTCCAACGGTGTGGTTAACCTTTCACCGGATAAGTACAAGGTATTTAATGAGATCTTCCGTGTACTCAAGCCGGGTGGCCAGCTGTTTCTTGCTGACGTCATTGTGCAGCGTGAGCTGACGGATGAGGCGCGCAACGATCCGGACATCTGGGCCGCCTGTATCGGCGGTGCGCTGGTTGAGCACGAGCTTGGCGAGATCGCGAAGGAGACGGGTTTTGAGAACGGCCGTATCGTGCAGCGTTTCAACTGCTTCATGGGAACGTCGGCTGAACACAAAGTGTCCAAGGACCTGTTTGTACATGGCGTTAATTTTTACGCGCGTAAACCAGAATAATTACGAAGTATCAAGAGAAGAAGAGTTGAATTCAGCAACAGGAACGATTTAACCAGACAGCGACACCTGGCATATAAACCATTTTTTGTATAACGGGAACTTTTTATTTGCGCGTTGTGTCATTGCTGATAACGAAGACAACAATAGCGAATCTTCAAAAATCGCACCAAACGCAAAAGGAGATATGTCATGCCCGATGAGACTAGAATTTCACAGAACCGGTATCTGTTTATCGTTACATCGTTTGATAAAGAACCGGATCTCACTGCCGGACCCCTGGTGCTGGCCGTCAGCGCTTTAAGCGTCGGCGTAGATGTATTGCTGTGGCTTACCCACGAGGGAGTTAACCTGGCAAAGGCGAAAGCGGCTGACCATGTAGTGCCCAAAAGCTTTCCGCCCCTGGGTGAGTTGCTGGATAACTTTGGCCAGGCCGGGGGTAATATTGGCGTTTGTCCCCCTTGCGCCAAAACCCATGGTGTAACGGAACAAAATATGTTGCCAAACGCCAGCTGGATGGGTGCTGCTGCACTGTTGGGTGAGATGCAAAATCGGCAGTCGCTGTCGTTTTAAGTGCATCGCTTTTGGAACAAATCCGTGAATAACATGGTTCAACTCAAGAGTATGTCGGAATGTACTCATTACCAGGAGAAACCACCATGCGATTAGATCCGATCGATGGGCCTGGGAAATTAATACTGAAGATGGATTACAAAATGATGCAAAAACAGTTTGGCAAAGTACTCTCGCCGTTAAAGATTATCTGTGCCCGAAAACCATCATTAATGTTTATTGCCCGGAAGATAGATAAAGCATCCAGTAAATTGTCATTTGAGCTTTCATTTCGATTGTTGGTGCAGACTTTTGCTTCAACGACAAACGGTTGTCGTTTCTGTCAGGACTTTCGGTAGGTTCAGGCAATAAAGCTAAAACTGGGAACGAAAAAACTAGAGGCACTGGAGAATTATCGTTCAAGCGATTTGTTCTCTGTAAGAGAACGCGCGGCCCTGGTTTACATCGAAGCAGCTAACAAAGATAAACGCGTCTCCGATGAAATATTTACGGAACTCAAGAAACATTATACCGACGTAGAGATCGTCGAACTAACCAGGGTCAACGCCGCTGAAAACTATTACAACTCACTGATGATACCTTTGGGCATCGGATCGGATGGTTTATGCCGGTTGGCGCAGGAATATGCAAGTGGGCAGTAGCTGAATAAACAGGCCTGTGTTTTTCAGACGGTCCTTAGAAATAAATCGCACACCAGGAAACCAGGCCCGCTGGAGTACGATCTCAAGCAATGGAAGGTAATTACCAGAAATCCCCTTGGGAATATGAGATTCCTGCATCGGATCATGAGACGATTGACATCGTCGATGAATGGGGCACACTGATTCTGGCCGCAAATTCAGGAACGGTGAGGGCATACTACTTTGAACCTTTTTACGGAAGCCGGATCGTAGTAGATAATGGCAGGAGTGAGAACGGGAAATTTATTTGCACCCGCTATTTTCACTTAAGCAAACGTATGGTGCACAGAGGCGAGATTATTGGCCGCGGCCAGCAGATCGGAACCCCCGGGAGTTCGGGAATGATGACGAGTTATCCGCATCTGCATTATTAGGTTCGTTTTGGAGATTCTATGAGCCGGTTCCTCTCTGATCCCATGAATCCCCATCAGTATTGGGCAGGTGGAATCGCTGAACCAACCTGCTTTAGTGTGAGGCAGTTGTGAGATGTCAGGTAGAAGTGAATCTGACAGTCCAGGGGAAATGGTATGAGCAATTGGCGATGGGTCGCTATTTGGGTAGTTTTCGCGATCATCGCGTGGGTAATTGCCGCGAGGAAGGGGCGCCCTGGATTTATATTCTTTGTTACTTCGGTCTGTTTAACGCCGTTGGTTGGAGTCACCGCGGCGATCATCGCGAAGCGTAAAAAAGAAATAAGCCCAGCCGAGGTAGATACCGATGCTTCAGGTACGAAATGAATGCTTTTGGACTCTAGCAGACGTTTGGTGCGTAGACCAAATCAAGGCGGAAAGTCCAGTATAAAATTATATGCTTCAAGTGCAATTACTCGTCGGCGCACAAAGTTAGCCATACGCTCATCTACGATGATGAGAGAGAGCGTTCCCCCCTCCCTCCGGATATGCTTTTGCATAAAAACAAATTCACTATCTCTGTAGGAGATCCATTTTCTTTGGCTCTCCCTTAGTAACAATTTGTCTTGTTCTGGTAGACGCTTCATTAACGCCTTATACGCTTTATTAAGCGCGACATCCCATTTTTTATAAGACTTTG
>JAZFSZ010000106.1:0-3771 GCA_036446455.1 Acidiferrobacterales bacterium | reverse complement strand
TCGAGTTCACGCAACAGGTCGTTGGGGAATTCGATATCCGCCTTGTCAATTTCATCGATCAATAACACCGGTTGGGTATCCATCTCAAAGGCCTCCCACATAGGTCCCTTGACGATGTAATTTGCGATGTCATGAACCCGCTCATCACCCAATTGCGAGTCACGCAACCTTGCGACCGCATCATATTCATACAAACCCTGCTGTGCCTTGGTGGTCGACTTCACATGCCACTGCAACAACGGCCGATCCAGCCCCCGGGCAATTTCTTCGGCCAGCTGTGTTTTACCGGTACCGGGCTCACCCTTGATAAGTATGGGGCGGCCCAGTGTGACCGCCGCATTTACGGCAGTGGTGAGATCTTCGGTTGCGACATACCGGTCGGTACCGGAAAAGCGTGTATCAGACATGTGTTTACGGCCTCTGAAAAAGGTCATTTTAACCTGTAATCAGGGTAATTGCGTAGACGAAACCGGAGAGCATGAGACATATATGGACGCCTCCCTTGAATCAAGTGTTATTTCGGGCATTTTTGGTCTGAATGGGCTTTCTTAGACCGAGTGATTTCATCCTCCCGCTGGAGGCCTCGTTGTTCAATATTGTTGCTGCCAATCCCAATAAAGAAACAGTCTGCTAGTCTATGATCAACTCGTATTCGCGACTCACCCGCTTAACGGCTTCTGCCTCACCCGTTGCAAAGCGTGGCCTGAAACGGGTGGCCGATAGTTTTCTGCGCAATCGAGAGCTAAAGACCTGGTCCTCCGGCCTGGCGGCGGAGACCTGAATATTTCTCGCTATACCCCGGGCTGAAACATCGTATTCCGCCAGGAGCACGACTCGTCTGCCTGCATTCACAAGACTGCCTGGTTGCCAGAAAACCCCGTTGGCCGGTAGTTCAGCGGGACTTCCCAACCACTGGTCCAGCAACTGGCTGTCACCCGCATCCACCAGAATCTGGATTACCCGGGAATACTCCTCCTGCGCGCTGCGGTGGTTTCCGTTCCACTGGTGCCAGTCACCCAACTCCAGGTGAATACTGGCGAGGTCAGCGGCTTCACCGCTTGAAGCTGTGCGCGCGATCAACTCCTGTAACAGGGAACGCCCCTTGGCCCGACTTGTTTGCCGAAGGCTTTCCAATCGTTGCTGGCTAATGTCCATGTACTGACTCTGATTGGAATGGATCGAGCCGCTCGACCGCAAGGTGTATGCCAGGTCCGGTGGCACAATTTCGGATTGGAGTATGTAGAGATTCCGGATTTGGCTTATAACCAGCTGCCGATACCCATCCTGACTTACCGTCGTTGACTGCGCGGCAGATTCCAGAATACGGGCATTGAGTCGATACATATCCACCAGGCGATTCTTGCTGTTGCCATCCAGTTTCAGGCGGAAAGCCTCCCGCTGCCAGCGCAGATACTCCAGGCTGGCCCGCAGGCGCAATTCCGTGAAGGGGGGCTGCCCATTACCGTACAACAAGAAAAAATAATCGTAACGGTCGTCCAGGGCTTGCATTTCACCCACCATGCGATAAGTATCCAACAGATCGCGCACCAGCGGAATTTGCCGCTCACTGTAAAGCCCATCGTTCACCCGTACCACGTGTAAAGCGCGCTTGAACAAGTCCAGCGCCTTTTCGTATTTACCCTGGTTGCGGAAGTAGTGTCCCAGACCGGATAACGGCTCGGCCAGCCCATCGGAGTAAGGCCCACCCGACAACTCTTGTACCTGTATTTGCTCAAGGTAGGCGCTTTCATCGACGCCGCCATTCCTTTGCCGTGGTTCAGGCATGCCGCGAGGACTGCCGTCCTCCCAACTCTGGCCAAGGCGAAAATAATCCTGGCCGTAGAGTTCAGGAGATTCGGCGACAGCCCATGGTTGAGTCAGGAACAGGCCAAGCCCCATCAGCACCCGCGAACAGCGCATGCTACACAGCGTTGTAAACAGGGTGTAATTATTCACAATGAACCCAATTTTTCATATCTCAACCAAAACTCCACTGATCCGAAAGCACTTCCGCCTGCCGATTACACGCCAGGCCATAGCCCGCTACGGTGCACTTGAGACCGTAAATACTGAAGATAGTGTATATTTTTCTCAGCAGTCGTTAATCCTGGCTGCTTTGACGGCATTCCTCGGCCTCAATGGCACACGCAAGCAGGGCACCGTATGTTTGGTTATCGCTGGTAGCCAGGCGCGTGGCTTTTATTGACTCCAGGGATTTATCAATTTAAGACTATCGATCGATGAAAAGTCCTTGGTGTTTCGAGTCGCAAGGCTCATACCATGGGTCAGTGCTATAGCTGAAATCTGGGCATCTTCAACACTCATGGGGCGACCGGATTTCCGACCTTGAGAAGCCAGTCGCCCGTATTCAATGGCTGCGGTTTCTTCAAACGGCAGGCATCTGCCTGCGAATTCATCAAACATTTTTTGGGCGGCTTGGCTAAGCTGCTCCTTATTCTTGCCACTCGGCAGCAGACCAATACCCAGTTCTATTTCGCCACGGGTTATCGCAGAAATAAAGAGGTCTGTTGCCAACTGCTGATCCAACCAATCGATAACAGATTGTGAAACCGTCGCCCGCATTAGCTCGGACAGGACATTGGTATCCAGAAGAATCATTCGTCAGGGTCAGCAAAACCCGGCGCAGGTCGAGGTTCAGACCTTTCGGGAATTGGTAAATCAATTCCACCGAGCTCTTTAAAATACTGGCTTATTCTCGTTCCCAACCGGCCAGGGCTGCTTTGTGTCATGAGTGTCCTACGCAATATCTGTCGCGCCTCCTCTTCCATCGAGCAGCCATGTGTGGCGGCGGCGATGCGTAGTTGCGCTTTAACGGTGTCATCAAGATTTCGGATTGTGATACTGGCCATAAAATTGCCAAATGTTGAAAAGATTGATTTCATTGTAATCATTGATTGCATTGATGGCAACAACTTGGTCTTATACGGGAATACGAAGTTTGCGTCAATTGGGCGCAGTCCAAATAAGAACTACGATGTATGAGTAAGGAGGCCGGGTTCACTACCCAGCCTTTTTTTTGAGTGTGATGCTGCTTTGCCCAGATTCAAGCTGTTTGATACTATCCGATACAAAGAACCACAATTTATCATATATTTTTGTATGGCTTTTAAATCCGCATTCCTGGCCTGCGTGCCCAAGGACCAAACTGAAAGAAACGCTATTTTGAGAATATGGAGCGTTTTGGTAAAACGCTCAAGCAAGGACGTATCAAACGTGCGACCGATTTTCTCCGAGTTGGGTTTTGAGGGTGACGATCTGGAAATGCTCACGCTCCTGTTTGCCAGTTCGGCCAGCCAGGATCAACTCATGTTTCTGATATTTTCCGACGAAGACTATGAGCGTCAATTGAAATTGCATCACGATTTTTTTATCCGTCCCTGAATACAAATGCTGTACAGAAAGTGATTGATAACCTAACCTTGCCGCACTTCAAATTAATGAGACTTACTAACCGTCCGTGCGTAAATTCTTACGAAATTACTTAATACCGCTTTTAATTATCTTGCTGGCGCCGATCAGTGTGCACGCGGATGCGGTCATCGTGCCACAGGCCATGTTTGCTTCCACCATCGTTGAGTATTTTGTGGAAGATGATCATGTCAGGGTAGAGCTTGAAATAGGCATGCAGGATCTTCAGGCATTTCGCAATATTTTACCTGAGTCCATCTATGCAAGGCTGGGGAATCCAGCCGTTGCAGTGGAGGATCGTCTTGAACTGTTTTTTGGTCGTGACCTCGTCATTTATAACGG
>JAZFSZ010000105.1:0-7636 GCA_036446455.1 Acidiferrobacterales bacterium | reverse complement strand
GACCAACCAGAGATCGCCCAGGCGGTGGCTGTAGACACCATGCCCAGTTGAAGTAACGGGTTTGTCCGACAACAGTTTTATTAACAGGGTGCTGCATAATGACGTGACCGCGTCACCAATCTGGTGGGCGCCACTGGCAAGGAAGGCGGCGATGCTGTCAGTGGTGCCGGCTATAATTTCGGTTTTGCAGGACAATGCCAGCCGGTCAGCCATCTCCGGTCGAATGCAACCGTAGGCTTCACCGGGCGCGTACACCTGCGGCAGCCAGCTGCGATTTATACCTGACCCAATAATCCAGTCAGGAAAGGTATCCGTTTGCGGGTTAAAGCCCAGCTTCAGGACGTTGTGATAGTCACTGTGGCCAAACCGGCCGGTGAGTTTGCCGCTGAGCCAGTCGGCCTGATGCTGAATATGGACGGTGTCGGGCGTTTGCACATTGTTCTGCAACCACAGTACCTTGGCGAGACTGCTGCTGGCACCGATGGCACCCGAGTCTTGCGCAGCAATCCCGGCAAACCGCTGCGCTTCCCTGGTGGCGCGGGCATCGTTATACATCAGCGCCGGTGCCAGCGGTCGGCCGTTGGCATCGCACAGCAGTACGGTTGCCGAGGTACCGTCGATGGCGAGACGGGTGATGTGTTTTGTGTCGCATTGCCTGCCGAGGCCATGTATGCAATCGAGTAATGCCGACCACCAGAAATGCGGGTCTTGCGAAACCTCAACATTTTTTCTGTCAGGAGGTGGAATGGCGACTTCGGTTCTGGCGATTATCTGTTGTTCGCCGTCAATCACAACGGCGCGACAACCGCTGGTGCCGAAGTCGATACCGAGAAAGAAGGCAGGTGTGGCCAGCACAGATCCCCGAGCTCAGATCTGTTGTGCTGGCGGGGTATCTCCTTGCCAGCCGGATTGGCGATGCTCGACCACGACATTGGTATAGATGCCGCCACGTACATTAAATTCTGCCCGCACTTTCATGTAACGTGGCGCAATTGCCGCCACCAGATCGTCCAGGATTTGATTGGTGACGGCTTCGTGAAAAGCGCCTTCGTCGCGCCAGGACCAGTAATACAACTTGAGTGACTTTAGTTCCACGCATTTCTGGTCCGGAATGTAGATTAGATAGATGGTGGCAAAATCAGGCTGGCCGGTTTTCGGGCACAGGCAGGTGAACTCCGGAGACTCGATCTCGATGGTATAATCCCGCTGCCGATGGGGATTATCGAAAGTTTCCAGTTGTTTGCCGGGCTTGGTAGGCATTTTTCATCCCTTATGCTAGCGTTGCGTGGCTTTTTTGGTCGCCGCCTGCCGTCATAAGCAGGGCGAACGACGGGCTTTAAAGAAGCATAAATTGTAACTGACTCCGAAACCCTTTACTCGTTAGTATCCTTGATTAATGCGCCTGAAAAAAATAAAACTTGCTGGATTCAAGTCCTTCGTCGATCCCACCACCATTCCGATTACCAGCGCCATGACCGGCATTGTCGGCCCCAACGGCTGCGGCAAATCCAATGTTATCGATGCCATTCGCTGGGTCCTGGGCGAGAGTTCAGCCAAGAACCTGCGTGGCGATTCCATGGCCGACGTCATTTTCAGTGGTTCCAGTTCGCGCAAACCGGTGGGCAAGGCCAGCGTCGAGCTGATTTTTGACAATACCGACGGCAAGGCCCCGGGCCAGTACGCCAGTTATGCCGAAATCTCCATTCGCCGTGAGACCAGCCGCGACAGCCAGTCGGCCTATTTTCTGAATAAAACCAAATGCCGGCGCAAGGATATTACGGATATTTTCCTCGGCACCGGCCTTGGGCCACGCGCCTACTCCATTATCGAGCAGGGCATGGTGACACGCATTATTGAGTCCAAACCCGAGGATTTACGTGGTTTTCTTGAGGAGGCAGCCGGTATTTCGCGTTATAAGGAGCGTCGTCGCGATACCGAAAACCGCATTCGCCACACTCGGGAAAACCTGGATCGCGTTAACGACATTCGCAGCGAGATGGAAAAACAACTGGATCGGCTGAAGCGTCAGGCCCGTAATGCGGTGCGTTACAAGGAACTGAAACAGGAAGAGCGCCTGTTGCACGCGCAACTGCTGGCGCTGCGCTGGAACAATCAGAATGCCCGTCTACAGGAGACAGAAAGCATCCTGGCGGGCAAACAAACCGAACTGGAAAAAATCATCGCCGCACAGCGTGAAATTGAGGCCGACATCGAATCTGTTCGAGTCAGGCAATCAGAGGCCAATGACGCATTAAACAAGGTGCAGGAAGAGTTTTATTCCCTTGGAGGAGAGATTTCCAGCATCGAACAAGGCATTCATCATGCACGCGATACGCGCTCGCAACAGGTGCGTGAACATGAGCAAGTCAATCATTCCTGGGATGAGGCGACCCGGCTGCTGCAATCTGACATTGAGACCATCGAAGCACTCAGTCGCTCGCTGGCAGAAAAAGATTCGCAAGTCAGTCATTCCGTGGAAGCACGCGATAGGGCCAGCGAGGAGTATAGCGAAGCCGAAGAGGCCATGCGGGTCTGGCAAAATGAGTGGCAAATCTTTAGCGAGGCGTCGGCGGAGCCTGAAAAGGTGCGCGAAATCCAGCGTGCGCGTTTAGCCCAGCTGGATGTCCATATCGCACAGCTAAGCGAACGCAGTCGCAAACTGACCGAAGAAGCGGAAAACATAGCGCGCCAATTGAGTGACACGGATTTGCAAAAGATACAGAACAAGGCGCAGCACGCCGATCATAACCTGGAGCAGCAAACGCAGTCGCTGGAATCGCTGGAACAGCGTATTCGCAGTCAGACACTGGCCCGCGAAGAGCGGATCAACGAACTGGAACAACTGCGTGGGCAACAACAGGCCCTTGCAGGTCGCATGGCGTCACTGAGAGAGTTGCAGGATGCCGCCCAGGGCAAGCACGATAGCGATCTTCAGGACTGGCTGGAACGTCAGGGCTTGAGTGAAGCGCCACGCCTGTCCGGCCGCATCACGGTGCAGCCCGGTTGGGAGCGTGCGGTTGAACGTATCATGGGGAGTCGCCTCAATGGCGTTTGTGTGGATGATCTCAATCGCTTTGAAAGCGCTATCGGTAATTTACAGCAGGCCGACCTGATGTTGGTGGACGGCAACCATGCCGGTGCCGCCGAACAAACTGATGGCGTTCGTTTAAGTCAGTTGGTTCAGGGCGATGTGTCGCTGGACAGTTTCCTGTCATCCGTACGCGTCGCCGAAACGACTGCGGAAGCCCTGTCTCTGCGCGACCAGTTGGAAAATGGTGAAACTATTATCACCCGTGAGGGTGTCTGGGTTGGCAGGAACTGGGTCAGCCTCGCCAGTGAAGAGGGTGCGCGTGCCGGTATTCTGCGGCGCCAACAGGAGATGCAATCACTGGAAGAGAAAATGGCGGGGGGTGACGAGAAAATCGGCGATCTTCAGGCGCAGGCCGCCAGCATGAAAGACGAGCTTGAGCAACGGGAGGCGGCGCGAGACGGGGTACGGCGCTCGCTGAATGAGGCCAACCGGGAGCGTGCTGGCTTGTTTGAGCAACTCGGGCATAAAGAGGCACAGCTTGAGCAGTTGCAATCACGCCAGGCGCAGATTGATACCGAGTCGGCCGAGGTGAATACGCAGCGGGAAAAGGACCGGCAGGAGATGGAATCCGCACGTGCCTTGTTGTCAGAGGCTGAAGGTGAGCGCGGTGAACACGAACAACGTCGGACACAGCTGCAGGAGCAGCGCATTGACCTGGAGGATCGCCTGCAGTTAACCCGCACTAACGCCGGTACCGCGCGCGACACGGCATACGAGTTTGAAATTGAACGCCAACGCATGCACACCACCGTCGATTCAACACAGCAGAGTGTGGCGCGATTAAAAGGACAGCTGCAGCATCTGGCAAAGCGGCGCGAAGAACTGGCTGCAACCATGGCTCAGGGAGATCAGCCGGAACTCGAGTTGAAAGCGAAACTGGAGAGCTATCTGGAGAAAAGGCTCAATGTAGAAGAGAGATTAAAAGTGGCGCGTGAGCTTGCATCGGGCCTGGAAGACCGACTGCGTGAGCAGGAGCAGGGCCGATCGGCGCATGAAAAGCGTGTGCGGCACCAACGCGAGGTAATGGAGACCGATCGCGTAAAGCGTCAGGAAATTATCGTACGCCGCGAAACCCTGGTGGAGCAGGCACAAGAGACAGGGCATGAACTGGCACAAGTCACTGCTGAATTGCCTCAGGATGCCGGTGAAAGTGATTGGCAGGAAAAACTGGAAGGGGTCGAGCGTCGCATCAGTCGTCTTGGCGCTATTAATCTGGTAGCGATCGAGGAGTACGAAGAGGAGTCCGAGCGCAAGCAATATCTGGACAAGCAATGCGATGACCTGACCAAGGCCATGGAGACGCTGGAAGAGGCCATGCGTAAGATCGATCGCGAGACACGCACCCGTTTCAAGGAAACTTTTGATAAGGTTAATACGGGTTTACAGGAATTCTTCCCCAAGCTGTTTGGTGGTGGCCATGCCTATCTTGAACTAACGGGGGATGATTTGCTGACTACCGGTGTTACTGTTATGGCGCGTCCTCCCGGCAAACGCAATAGTACTATTCACCTTTTGTCCGGTGGCGAAAAGGCGCTAACGGCAGTGGCGATGATATTTTCAATTTTCCAGTTGAATCCGGCTCCCTTTTGTTTTCTCGATGAGGTGGATGCGCCGCTGGACGACGCCAATGTGGAACGTTATTCGGAAACTCTGGCGTCCTTGTCAGAGAATACGCAGTTGATTTACATTACCCACAACAAGATCAGCATGGAGAAGGCCGAAGTACTGATCGGGGTCACCATGTCCGAGCCCGGTGTGTCTCGATTGGTGGCGGTTGATGTCGACGAAGCCATGGAGATGGTCGCGAATCAATGAGCTTGAAAATTGCCCTGTTGCTGGTTGGTGTCATTATCGTCATCACGGTAGCAATCGGGGCGATGGGCAAGGCCCGCTATCGCCGCCGCCGTATACGGCGTTCCCACCCCCCTGACGAAACTAGCTTGTCCTCGATCGCGGTGGTGGACAACGATGTTCACCCCGGCAGTCCGCGGGCGGACTCTGGCAGAAAGAGTCCAGGCGTCCTTGGAAAGAGAAAGCTGAAAACCAGTATGCCGGCCCCGAAAATCCTGTCGCCACCTGAAGATCACAGCCTGCTCGATGAGATCGAGAGTTACGAACAAGTGGCAGACCTGCGTCTGGATGTGGACCCCGACATTGACAGCCGTGTCGCCGAATCAAGAGACGTTCAGACATCTTCGCCGCGAGATTCTCCGACTGTCGCGGACAAGGTTATCGATTTTACAATTTCGCTACCTGGCAAAAAGACAATTTCGCATAATCGCGCCCTGGGCCTGTTCAAACAAAACGAATACATGCTTGAAAAACCGCGGGCGATCTATGGTTTGCGACATGTCACCCGGGTCTGGACCAACCTCGAAACAGATCCCGACACTACCGAGTATGATGATCTCATGCTGGCCCTGCAAATGGTTGACGGCAGCGGGGCGGTGGGGGAGTCTGAACTCAATACCTTCGTGCAAATGGGCCTGACCTTTGGTGATCAGTTCAAACGTCGCACCCTGTTCTCGCTTGATGTTGATGAAGCCATTATGGTTGCCGAAGGACTCGATGCGTTCTGCAAACAGCACGATGTGATTGCCAGTGTCAATGTGGTGGCCAATAGCCCGGTGGGATTTCCGGGCAATACTATTGCTGCGGTAGCGAACGATATGGGCCTGCGTTTTGGCGAGATGGACATTTTTCATCGTTGCGATGACCGTGGTCAACTGGAATACAGTATGGCCAATCTCTTTCAACCGGGTGGTTTTGACCGGGAAAATCTGGAAAAATTTCGCACCAAAGGAATTACATTTTTTCTGCAGGTGCCGTGTGTGCTGGAATGTGTCACGGTGTTTAGCGATATGGTCACAGTTGCCAAACAGCTGGCAGATCGTATGGGGGGTCGAGTGGTAGATCAGGACATGAAGTCCCTGACCGATTCCGGCGCCAATACCATAAGTGCGCAAATAGAATTGATTGCCAGCGATATGCGCAAGCGGGGAATCCCGCCCGGTGCAGAGGCGGCCTTAAGGTTGTTCCGTATATGAGCAGGAAGAGTCCGGTTAAGACGCGCGTCAACATGCTGCGCGAACAGATCAATTATCACAATTATCGTTACTATATACTGGACGATCCGGAGATGCCGGACAGCGAGTATGATCGTCTGTTGCGCGAGCTGCAGGTGCTTGAGCAAAACCACCCGGAACTGATTACCGGCGATTCGCCAACCCAACGTGTTGGCGCAGCGCCACTGGACAAGTTTGGTGAGGTCAAGCACAAGGTACCCATGTTGTCTCTGGGCAATGCCTTCAGTGATGATGAGGTGCGCGATTTTGATCGACGCGCACGTGAGCGCCTTGAGATAGATCACATAACGTATACGGCCGAACCAAAGCTGGATGGACTGGCTATCAGCTTGATCTATCAAGACGGTGTGCTGGTACAGGGTGCCACCCGGGGCGACGGCTACACGGGCGAGGAAGTGACCCACAATGTGCGCACCATCGACTCCATACCGCTGCGGCTGATTGGCAAAGGCTATCCCGGGGTGTTGGAAGTGCGCGGCGAAGTGTTTATGTCCAGGAGGGGATTCGAGGCACTGAATAAGACGCAGCGTGACAATAATGACAAGACTTTTGCCAATCCACGCAATGCCGCCGCTGGCAGCCTGCGTCAGCTTGATCCCCGTATTACCGCGAGACGTCCGTTGGAGATGATTTGTTACGGTGTCGGTCGTGTTGAAGGCAAAACGCTGCCGGGCAAGCACAGCGAAATTCTGGCCGCGTTGCGCGAATGGGGAATTCGCACCAGCACTGAATCCCGGGTGGTTACCGGCATTGACGCGTGCATCCATTATTATCATGACATCGCGCAGCGTCGCGACAAACTTGCCTACGATATCGATGGTGTTGTTTATAAGGTTGACTCGCTGGAGCAGCAAAACATGCTGGGATATGTTTCGCGTGCACCGCGCTGGGCGGTGGCACATAAATTTCCGGCTGAGGAGGCACTTACGAAACTGCTTGCCATCGACGTACAGGTGGGGCGTACCGGAACACTGACGCCTGTAGCGCGGCTGGAGCCGGTGTTTGTCGGCGGCGTCACGGTGACCAATGCCACTTTGCATAATCAGGACGAAATCGAACGCAAGGATATCCGCATTGGTGACACGGTGATTGTTCGGCGGGCAGGCGATGTCATTCCCGAAGTGGTCAGCGCCATAACATCAAAACGCAAGAAGGGTGCGCATCGGTTCAAGATGCCGACAAAATGCCCTGAATGTGGTTCCGCAGTCGTGAGGCTGGAAGACGAAGCTGCCGCGCGTTGTACGAGTGGGCTCTATTGCCCGGCGCAACGCCGTGAGGCGATCCGCCATTTCGCCTCACGCCGCGCCATTGACATTGAGGGTCTGGGCGACAAGCTGGTCGAACTGCTGGATCAGCAGCAGCTAATAAAAAACGTCGCCGATCTCTATAAACTTAAAGTAGAAGATGTCGCGGTGCTGGAGCGCATGGGTGGCAAGTCAGCAGAGAATCTGATTCAGGC
>JAZFSZ010000104.1:0-8635 GCA_036446455.1 Acidiferrobacterales bacterium | reverse complement strand
AGGGGTCACTGGTTCAAACCCAGTATCGCCCACCAGATTAACCAAAAAGCGCGGTATTTTGTTAGCTCTGCTTCAGGAGACGGCATGAAGAACAAATTCAAGAGCGACTCCCTACTTCCCATACTTGTATCGATCATCTTGCTTGCCCTGCTACCTGCTTGCACCACAACACCGGGAAGCGGAGAAGCACACAGCTATCGCGTGAGGTTTGTCCCCACCGGGGCGATTGACGACAACATCACTCTTACACGAACAACCATCAAACGTAGCTTACTGAACCTTGACGCTACTCAAATAATGCAGTCCGGGAGGATTTTAAAACCGAGTCCGCTGGAACTGGTCGATATCGGCAAAAGCCTTGCGCTCGTCCAACTTGCCGCCAAGATCAACGTGGTGGCATACGTCCGCAATGACAATGAGGGCATTCTTGGCACAATCAAGAAGGAAGGAGCTGCGTTTGCTTCTGGTGTCACCCTTCGACGACGCATTGTATATCCAGACATGGAATCAGTCGTGAAGGACTTTCCGCACGTTGATTCTGCGACGCTGCGACAATTTATACAGACTGATGGTTCTCGAGTGGAGCTTACCAAGTGGGAATTGTCTTTTTACTGGACTCAGTCTCGTGACGGTAAAGCATTTAGAATATTTATGGTTAACCCCACGTATCTTGACCACTGGTATGGTGAAGAGTCGGAAGACTCCGCCGCCACAAAAAAACCGTTTAATGCATTAGCAATTTTTTCCTATCGATATCCTGTTCAGACTGAAGGTCGTCTTCACATCACTAGTGTAATTTTTGATATGACGGTATCAACAAGCAAAGGGGTTTACAGGGGCGCAGGGCAATCCAGTGGCTGGCTACCGTTGCAATTGAATTCAAGGAATGGTCCTTACAGCATTCAAATCGGCATTATTGAGGCGAGTAATTTCAAGAGCTTTTTCGAACGCATTGGTGGTGTTTCCGGGATCGGTGGCAAGCTGTTTGATAAATTATTCTAAACGCTGCCCTGCTCACAAAAACGACACTGTGCTCCCCGTATTGATCGAGCTTTGCTCACCATCTCCGTATGCCAGGACCCAGGATCGAGATTCTAGACTTCCCACTCTTCAATCGGTGTTGACGGCCCTCTCTTTGCTTTTAACAGCGACTTGGCCTCTTTTTTATTTTTGGCAAAAATCAGGCGAATATTTCCGTTTTCAGGAATTGCACCCTCAGCCCGTTTCGAGCGACACAGGTCCTTGGCAGAATTAAAATCGCCGAATTCATCCACATATGTCAGCGCTCGGTCGGCGTCTATTTGGTATACAAAATACGGCATCACACTTGTCCAGCAATTGGTAAGTGTAAATTTTAACAGCATGAAGTTTCAGCAACCACCATAATCACGAAATGCACATGGATTTTTCAGGCTTTTATCCATGGTACCGTTAACGCCATGAAACCCCTGCACCTGGTCGATTCCAGCATATACATCTTTCGGGCCTATTTTTCACTACCGAACAGTCTGGTGGATGCAGACGGTAAACCGGCGAACGCTGTTCGCGGATTTGCCGATTTTATCAGCCAGCTGAGCCGCGAGGCGAGAAGCGAATATTTCGCTTTTACCTTCGACGAAAGTCTGACCACTTCCTTTCGTAACGACATCTACCCGGACTACAAAGCCAATCGTGAACTGCCGCCGCAGGATCTCGCGGCCCAGTTGGCCGCCTGCCGGCGCCTTACCGACATGCTTGGATTCAAAACCTACGCCAGTGATCGTTTTGAAGCTGACGATCTGATCGGCACATTAGCGCGCAAAATGCGCACTAACGGTTTCAAGATGCTTTACATCACAGCTGATAAAGATCTGGCGCAACTGGTGCGGCCAGCTGACCGGTGGTGGAACTTTGCCAGAGCAGAAAAGCGGGATCGCAAGATGGTAAAACAGCACTTGGGGGTGTGGCCCGAACAGGTTGTCGACCTGCTGGCGCTGATGGGAGATGCGGTGGATAACATCCCCGGCGTCCCGGGAATTGGCCCGAAAACAGCGATCGTGTTATTGGAAAAATTCCGGCACCTGGAAGGAGTATACAAACAACTTCACAACATTCCGGCGACCGGCCTGCGTGGCGCAAAACGCATTCAGGAACTACTGGAGCAACACCACGATCAGGCGTTGATATCGCAACAATTGGCACGCATCAATGAACACGCCCCCATACGCTGCACGGAGGCGTCACTTAAAAAGAAACCAGTAAGGCGGAAACATCTTCTGGCGTTTTGCGACCACCACAATTTTGGCGATCGTTTGCGGTCCAGGTTGCTTGCCCTCTGATAGTCCAACAAAACCCGGTCATAGAGAACCTGGACTTCGCAGGAGCCCGCATCCCAGCGGAAAAAGCGTGCATGTACCTTCTTGTACAAATAAGCACCCGCAAATATCCCGACTCCAGTGGCTACTGCGGAAACATATCCCATGCTTATAGCAGTTTTGGGGCAGGGAAACCGGCCAACACCGCCTTTGCATCCTTGTCTCCGCCATCGACAGCCCGCTTCAGCCAACTACGCGCTTTGTCGAGATCGCGCGGCACACCATCACCAAGTATGTAGGCCGCGGCCACCTCATATTGCGCCTTAACATGATTCTGTTTGGCCGCTTTGAGGTACCATACAAACGCCGCGCTGGCATCCTTCTTGACCTCCAGGTTCGGCATCCCCGATGCATAGACGTTGCCCATGATGTATTGAGCATCCGCTTTTCCCTGCACCGCCGCTTTCATCCAGGGTATGTGTACCCTTGTCTCCGCCGCGGATTGCTGCGACCACATCAACACCGAAGATCCTGTAAAGGCCAGCACCAGCGCAACGACAAAATGAAGCAGCCTGAGTCTGCTCATCACGATACCCCTTTTTTGAATTTCACTACGGATTACAGTAACCGGCCGTCAGCCATTTTTTCAAGGGCGACACGCTTTATTTCGCCCTCCACGCACCCGAGACCCTGCAGTCCCGCCACCGCTTCATTCAGGGTGGGCTCATCAATCTGATCGATTAGCACCATCAAATAGCTTGGCGCACTCTCATTTCGGCCTTTCTTCTCGGTTACGGCGTCGATGCGTACCTTGCGTTGGCCGAGTGAGCGAATAATTTCTGCCATCACACCCGCGCCAGAATGAATCTGCATACGTAAGTAGTATGACATGGTATCCACCGGCGCTGCTGCGGCAGCGACTCGGGCAGCACTGGGCGCCGGTTTTGCCACAGCTTGTGGTTTAACCACAGCAAGATCGATAAACTTGCCGTTGGGAAGCAAATTTTGCGCAACCGGTTTACTTTTAAGGGATAGCTTGTAACGGGCGCATTCGTGCCATTTACCTTCACAATAAAACGTACGCCAGACCCTGAGCGCACTGTTTACTGATATCATCGGAAACAGCTCACAGCCAGACGTGTGAGTGCATACGGCCATAATTCTTGTTCTCCTGTTCTTTTAAATACACCTGGCACGCCAACCGTGGCCACCATCTAAATTAGACTATCACTTACTGTTTAAATTAGCTGTTGAAGCAGGGATTTGCCAGTTCTCTGTTACCAGCCAACTGATCGAAGAATCTTAAGCAACGTTTGTGCCACACCGCCATTAACCTAGCTATGGAGGTGAAATGGGGGATACTCCGTGTTCAGGATCATGAATTAACCATAAATTTGTTATTGTTTCCAGCGGCTATTTCAGGCCAAGTTGGGACCAGAGGCATTGGCCTTCAGCCGACTCATCGAGCTCGGTGATCCATTCTTCATGGGCCGCCCGTTCTACAGCTGAGGCCGTGATTACCGGTAGTGCTGGCCGATTTTTGCCCAGACGTTTTATCTGTGCAGACGCGGCGGTGATGTCCCCTGACCCCTTTAACCCTTCATCAAACAGGCCCGTCTGGCCACCGGTCATGGCCAGGTATACATCGGCCAGAATTTCCGCGTCGAGCAAGGCACCATGAAGCGTACGCTGGCTATTATCGATACCGTACCGGCGGCACAACGAATCCAGATCGTTTCTCTGTCCTGGATGCATTTTGCGCGCCATGCGCAAGGTATCGATAATGCCGCAGTGTTTGTCGACCGTCTCCGGCTTGTTTTTGCTTAACAGTTTGAATTCGTGATTCAGAAAACCGACATCAAACGGCGCGTTATGAATAATCAACTCGGCACCTTTGATGTATTCCAGAAAATCTGCCGCAATATCAGCAAAGAACGGCTTGTCAGTCAGAGATTCATTGGTTATTCCATGCACCTCGATCGCACCCTGATCGATCTCTCGCTGCGGATTAATATACTGATGATAACGGTCACCGGTTAATCGACGATTGATCATCTCAACACAACCGATCTCAATAATCCGGTGTCCATGGGCGAGATCCAGACCGGTTGTTTCGGTATCAAGAATGACTTGTCGCATTAGAATCCTGTTTTAAACTTGCATTTGTTCAACGAACTGGTTTATTTACGGCAAACTGTCAAGGCCGCGATTTGCCAACTGGTCGGCACGCTCGTTTCCCGGATGACCTGCATGACCCTTGACCCAGTGCCACGTTACCTCATGGCCTCGTACCGCTTCATCCAGTCGTTGCCATAGATCTATATTCTTCACCGGTTTCTTATTGGCGGTCTT
This sequence comes from Acidiferrobacterales bacterium, assembly GCA_036446455.1. Lineage (GTDB taxonomy): Bacteria > Pseudomonadota > Gammaproteobacteria > Acidiferrobacterales > JAJDNE01 > JAZFSZ01. Next base: position 3,989 of record JAZFSZ010000104.1, on the reverse strand, counting down.
CCAGCCATTCTTTTTCCACCGCGCGATCCATTCCGTAATGCCGTTTTTGACATACACGGAATCCGTTGTCAGCCGCACACTGCACTCGCGGTTCAGCGATTCCAGTGCCTGAATCGCTGCCATCAATTCCATACGATTGTTGGTTGTCTCGCTTTCGCCGCCAAACAGCTCTTTTTCGGTATCACCATAGCGCAGCAATACCCCCCAGCCCCCGGGACCCGGATTGCCGCGGCAAGCGCCATCGGTAAACACCTCAACATCTGACACGGCCAGCTCTCCTTGTTTTCTCACGGACGGCAATACCGCGCGTTACCGGATCGGTAATGCCATTACCATTGGTCACCATGCGCAGCTTCCAACGCGTGCGAATAGGCGTCATACCTTCTACCCGCTTCCTGCCAACCAGCACATACACAGCACCCATCATCGGCCACCATCGATCTCCCATCTTGTCCAGTAACCGGGAACGATCCAGTGCTGTCGGATTCTGAAAGGGTGGACGGAAATACATCATGCTGCCATGGGTTATTTCAAACTGCAGCAGCTTTAACCAGTCCTTGATTCGATACAGGCTGATAAACTGTCCGCTCCAGGGTGCCTTCAAATTACGACGTCGCGTTAGTTTGCGCTTAAGCCCCCAGAAGCTATACGGATTGAACCCCAGGATTACCACGTGGCTTTCCGGCATCAACACACGCTCGACTTCCCGCAACACCCGATGAGGATCGGTCGCAAAATCCAGGGTATGGGGCAGGAGAACCATATCGATACTGCTATGCTCAAACGGCAGCGCTTCCGGCTGGGCCAGCACGCTGCAATCGCCCCAGGCCTGGTGAAACTCCAGCAAGATGCGGCGGGGGGCGACACAGGATTCAAATAAGTTACTGTCGCCGGTGCGCCCAAGCTGAACCACATTGGTCGCATAGAGTGATGGCAATATCGACCGCAGGCGATCGGCCTCGCAGTCCTGAAGCGAGCGCCCCAACGGCCCGCCAAACCAGTGCTTCAACTGCTGTCGCTGCGCGATTATTTGTTCCGAAGAAAACGTTGACTCATCCATACTACCATTACACACTTGCTTGAATGTCAGCCACTGTTTTACACGCCGATGCTTTCGAGGACAACTATATCTGGTTGATCGTCGCTGATTCGTCTATTGACAACGAATCCAGACCGGTAATCGTTGTCGACCCCGGTGATGAAACCCCGGTGTTCGAGACCATTGAGCAGGAAAACCTCAAGCCGGTCGCCATCTTGTGCACGCACCATCATTGGGATCATGTCGGCGGCGCAGGTGCTATTGCCCAGCGCTTCGATATCCCGGTTTACGGTCCTGAAGAAGAAAACATATCCGTCGTCACCCACCCTGTTCGCGATGGCGACAAAGTCGTTGAGCCGGTAACGGGTTTACAGTTCGAGGTGTTATCGATTCCCGGGCACACGAGTGGACATATTGCCTATTATGGCGACAATATGCTGTTTTGCGGCGACACGCTGTTCTCCGCCGGTTGCGGCAGGCTGTTCGAAGGTACCGCCGAACAAATGCTGTCTTCCCTCTCTAAACTCGCCGCGTTACCGAATGAAACTCGCGTTTATTGCGGGCACGAATATACCGCCGCCAACCTGCGGTTTGCCATGACGGTTGACCCTGCGAACGAGGATGTGATGCGTTACACAGAGCAGGTCAACGATCTAAGACAAATGGGTCTACCGACGCTTCCCAGTACCCTCGCTTTGGAAAAAGACGTCAATCCGTTTCTACGAACCGGCACAACGCAGATTAAACGCGCTGTTGAAAATCATAGTGGATCGCAACTGAAAGACGAAGTGGCGGTATTCGCCGAAGTACGGAACTGGAAGGATCATTTCCAGGGATAAGCCAGCCTTGACTCCGTCGGCGAGGCTTCTTAACATAAGCGCCGTATATGCAGTTAAATAATGAAAATAATGGAGGAGTCCGAAATATCTTTCGGAATTTAATTATTATCGCGCTAGTCGCTACGTTAGCGGGCTGCGCGACTCGCCGTGATTCTGAATTCGCAGAGATTGCTAGCGAAGGCACTCCACAACAAACTGTTGTCGAGCAACTCCGACACGAACAGCTCTGGGATCGCCTGCGTTCAGGATACGCCCTGCCCGATCTCGACAGCCCGTTGGTAGCGAAACACGAACGCTGGTATAGCGGCAACCCGGCTTATATAAACCGCATGGTGAAACGTGCGCACTTGTACCTGTACTACATCGTTGATGAAGTGGAAAAGCGTGGCATGCCAATGGAAATCGCGCTGCTGCCGGCAATAGAAAGCGCCTTTAAACCACACGCCTATTCCCGCGCCCGTGCAGCCGGACTGTGGCAATTTATTCCATCCACCGGCAGGCACTATGGCCTGGAGCACAACTGGTGGTATGACGGTCGCCGCGACGTCGTTAAAGCAACGCAGGCTGCACTGGATTACCTGGAAATACTGCACAAGGCGTTTGATGGCAACTGGCATTTGGCGCTGGCGGCCTACAATGCCGGTGAAACGCGCGTAAAACGCGCCATTGAGTACAATCGTCGTCGTGGTCGGCCGATTGATTATAAAAACCTGCGCACGCTCAAGCGCGAAACGCTGAATTACGTGCCCAAGTTACTGGCGATCAGCAAGATTATTGCGCGCCCTGAATTCTACGGCATTACACTGGCTTCCATTCCCAATGAGCCGTACTTTTCTCTCATCGAAGTCGGATCACAGATTGATCTCGGCATCGTCGCGCGTATGGCCGATATCAGCCTCGGCGATCTTTATGACATCAACCCGGCTTTTAAACGCCGCGCCACGGCGCCGAATGGACCCCACTCCCTGCTGGTGCCGGCTGAACGACGCGATGTTATTTTGTCTGCCCTTGGCAAGTTGCCAGAGAAAAAGCGCATTCGCTGGCAACGGCACGTGATTCGCCCCGGGGATGCCCTGAGTACAATCGCGCGTCGTTACGGGGTCACGGTTCGGGCCATAAAACGCGCAAACCGTATACGTGGAACTCGCATCCGCGCCGGCCGTAATTTGCTTATCCCAATTTCGACACGACGTTTGACGGCCTATCACGGCAATGTAACTCGGCCCATCAAGCGTCGTCTTCGCCGTCTGGCGGCGCCCAAAAATGGCGTCAAGCTGGTGCATCTTGTCCGTCGTGGCGATACCCTGTGGGACATTGCCATACGCTATAACGTTTATATTTACCAGGTCACTGGCTGGAACGGCTTACGTCGCCGCGCTTTATTACGACCCGGACAAAAACTGACCATCTGGGTAGATCCAGCTGATTCACCGACCGCTTCTACTGCTGCAGTACATGCCACCACGTAAACCTGATAGCTGGTCTAAGGAAAGGCATGCGCATGTCTACTATCAAGGCCTAAACAGACATCCAGCACAGACCCCGTTAAAATGGGAGTAGTTACTGCTCCGACGTAAAGCAGACTCAATCAGGATGGTGCTCCCATGACAAGGATTCGTCATTCCCGCAAAAGCGGGAATCCAGAAATAATTAATATCAATATGAAGTGCTTGTGAAAGCGCCCGCTGTCTACATTCTCGCCAGTCAACGCAACGGTACCCTCTATACCGGCGTCACCAGTGACCTAATAAAACGGGTCTGGGAACACAAGAATAACCTGGCCGAAGGATTTACCCAGAAATACAACACTCACCGGCTCGTTTATTATGAACAGCATCCGAACATGGACAGTGCCATTGTACGCGAGAAACAGATCAAGAAATGGAATCGGCAATGGAAGCTGCAATTGATTGAAGAAAGAAACCCGGAGTGGAATGATTTGTATGAATCCCTATTATAAAAACACTGGATTCCCGCTTTCGCGGGAATGACGAGTTCATTGATAGTGCCAGCTTCTGGCAGAAAACAGACGCCCTGGAACAAAAATAGAGATTCAGCATATACTGCTGCTACCGACCTGTAGCGTACATTGGGTGGTAGGTACATTCAAT
>JAZFSZ010000103.1:0-11190 GCA_036446455.1 Acidiferrobacterales bacterium | reverse complement strand
GGCCTGGAACCCTACCTGGCCTGGTTGTCGTCCCCGGAAAAAGTTTTATGAGAAAACTACTATTTACCATCGCGCTGTTATTCAGCCTCCCCGCTAACGCCGCATTTCTCTCAGGTGCGCAAGATGAATTGCTGGAACCCGACAAGGCTTTCGCCCTGACGACAAGCGTGATCGACAGCAGCACGCTGGAAGCCAGGTGGAACATCGCCAGGGACTACTACCTCTATCGCGACAAATTCAAGTTTGATGTGGTTAAGGGCAACGCCGCAGTATTGACGCCGCAAATACCCAAAGGAAAGAAAAAGAAAGACCCCCTGTTTGGTGTTGTTGAGACTTTCGTCAAATCAGTCGTTATCAAACTGCCGTTAAAACGCACCAGCTCCGATGCCGGCATCCTGACGCTGCGCATTACCGCACAGGGCTGTAACGACCCTATTGGTGTCTGTTACCCACCGATCATCAAGGAAATCGATTTCGCCCTGCCGGCATTGGCTGTAAAGGCAGCAGCGGCGACCAGAGTCGATAGCCTTAGCGCGCTCAAGCAACTGATTCAGCCCGGACTGGGCCAGGAATTTTTACACCCCGACAAGGCCTTTGGTGTTGAGCTGACAAGCATCGATGGACGCAATCTCAACGCCTATTTTCGTATCACCGATGGCTACTATCTCTATCGAAACAAGATCAATTTTAACCTGCGTGCCGCCAATGGCTCCAGACTTGATACCGTCAAACTGGACAAAGTAAAACTGCCGCGCGGTAAAAAGAAAAAGGACCCGACCTTTGGCACAGTACAGGTTTATACCCGGTCGTTTGACCTCAAATTGCCTTTCAGGATAAGTAGCGGCGAGTCTTTTGCCGCGGTACTGGACGTGACCTATCAAGGCTGCGCCGAAAAAGGTATTTGCTACCCGCCGGCGACCAAAAACATCAACCTCGTTTTTGCCAATGGCGCCGTCGCTGTAGGCACGGGGGGCACGGTTAGTGATACTGGACGGGTTGCATCAGCACCCGACACGGGCACGGACAGCGAATCGGTCAGCACACAGGAGTACTTGCTGGCTATACTCGGCGCTTTCGGCGTCGGCCTGCTGCTGACCTTTACCCCCTGTGTGTTGCCGATGATCCCTATCCTGTCGAGCATCATTGTCGGTCAGGGTGGCGAAGCGGTAACCAGGATGCGTGGCGGCGTCCTGGCGGGGATTTATGTGCTTGGCACCATCGTCACCTATGCCATCGCCGGTGCTGTCGCTGGTGGTACCGGCGAACAATTGCAGGCCTACTTCCAGAATGTCTGGGCCATCGGCATCTTCAGCACCGTATTGGTATTACTGGCGCTATCAATGTTCGGTTTTTATGAGCTGCAAATGCCGTCGTTTATCCAGTCCCGTTTGCAGACACACTCGCAAAAACTCAAAGGCGGAACAGTTGCCGGTGTGTTCCTGTTGGGCATTATTTCGGCGCTTATCGTCGGCGCTTGTGTCTCCCCCCTGCTGATTTCCGTCCTGGCGGTGGCCATCACCATCGGTGACCCGGTACTGGGCTCATTGATCATGTCGTCCATGGCCCTGGGCATGGGGGTGGTTCTCGTTGGTATAGGATTCGGAGCCGGCTTCCTAGTGCCCAAGGCCGGTGTGTGGATGGACCGGGTGAAATACTTTTTCGGTGTCATGCTGCTGGGTGTCGCGATTTATCTTCTGGGCGTGCTGCCACAGGTGCCGGTATTGTTCCTGTGGGCAGCGCTGTTTATTGTCACCTCAATGTACCTCGGCGCCATCGAACCCCTGCCGGAAGGTGCCAATGGCTGGCGCCATTTCTTCAAGGGTTTGGGGTTGATACTGCTGGTCTGGGGTGTGTTCGCACTGGTGGGCGCCTTCTCCGGTAACCGCGACATTCTGCGACCGGTTTCTTTGTCGGCTCTTGTCAGCAGCACTCAACCGGGCACAGCATCGTCGGCCAAGCCAGCCGAGGGGGTACATGTATTTGAGCGCATCGCGTCGTTAACCGAGCTGGATGCCAAACTGGCTACCGCACGCAGGGAAGGCAAGGGTGTCATACTCGATTATTTTGCCACTTGGTGTACTGATTGCGTACGCATGGAAAAAACCACCTTTGTTGACCCTGAAGTGTTACGCGTTTTACGCAAGCGCTTTATCGCCTTGCAGGTGGATGTCACCGACCCCAACAACCTGCAGGCCAAAGCGGTTAAAAAGCGTTATGGCGTATTTGGTCCGCCGGCGATATTATTCTTTGATGCCAACGGCAATGAACGTAAAGATTTGAATTTTTATGGTTACAAATCTCCAGCTAAATTCCTCAAAGTACTTAATGCCGTCTGAAAATTAATTGCGTTATATCCCGTCAACTTCAATTGAATAATAAACAGAGAATTTTGATTGGCCTCGTCGCCGCCGCCGCGCTCGTTGGCGGTTTCCTGATCGCGCAATTGCTGCACAAACCGGCGCTGGCACCGCCTGACCAGGCCGCCGCCATGCCAACGCAAATGGTGGCGTTCACGCTACCGGACGTTTACGACAAGCCGCACAGCATCAACCAGTGGCGCGGCAAGTTGATCCTGCTCAATTTCTGGGCCACATGGTGCCCGCCCTGCCGGGAGGAAATCCCGTTGTTCATCGATATGCAGGAAAAATATGGTGGCAAAGGTTTGCAGATTATTGGCGTGGCCATCGACAAAAAGCAGGATGTGGAAAACTATGCGGATTTCAGTTTAATTAACTATCCCGTTCTTGTCGGCCAGGAAGAGGCCATGGTCATCATGAAGCAATACGGCAACCGCCTCGGCACCCTGCCCTACACCGTAGTCATCGACCCCCAGGGCCGTGTACTGAACCGCAAGGTCGGTGCCTACAAGCGTCTCGAACTGGAAACGCTGCTCGGTGGTTTACTTACCGGAAGCTAAGCCTCTCCGGTAGCCCCCCAACAAAAAGCCCCCGTCGAATCGACGAGGGCTTTTATCATGTTGGCGTTAACAAATTGCAGCTAAGGCTGATAACGCCACAGGTCGTTGAGAGTGTCTTCCGTGCCGGCGCTGTCATAACCATCACCGCCGAACAACCACAGATCCCCGTTGCCATCGAGCCAGGAAATGGAATAATTCCGCGCGCCCGGGACATTGGCAGCATCGGCCGTGCCCTTCACGCCATACGTACCGGCTTGATCAACCACATTACTGCCCGACACCCAGGTCCAGTTTGTGCCATCGAACTGCCACAGGTCGTTGAGATGGCCTCCCGTGCCGGCGCTGTCACGACCGTAACCGCCGAACAACCACAGATCCCCACTGCTATCGATCCAGGAAATAGAACCATATCGCGCCCCCGGAACATTGGCGCCATCGGCCGTGCCCTTCGTACCATAGACGCCGGACTGACCAACCACATCACTGCCCGACACCCAGGTCCAGATCTCAGTGGGGGTGGATGAAGAACCACAACCGGTGATTGCGGCGGCAGTCATTAACATCAAAACCAAACGGCCCAGGGGCTTAGTAAAACTCCTTTTTACTGTTATACGCATGAGCGTTTCTCCCGAATTCTGATGAGTTGAATAGTGCCCCATCACCCCTGAGCCTCAATGTTAATTGGGAACTTTTTAGCCTAAAGAAAAAATCAAAACCTGCCTGATCAAACAGGCCCAATAAAAATCCCGTGACCGCCGAATTCTAACAAATATCCCCTAGCGAATGAAAGGGCTTTTGGGTTTAACATCCGGTTTTGCCGGGCGGTCTTCCGTCCGCCGCCAATCCGATTAATTGTGCCGAACTTCTGTGAAAATGCTTATACATTCGGCCAATTTAATTGAAACTGGACTTTTCCCAACTCGAAGCGCAGAATCAGCCGCCTTATGGAGATCGATGCAAATAGCGGCACATAACCGCTAGAGTCGCAGATTTTAGAAACATTCCAGATTGGATAATTTATAACGTATTGCTTTAAAAGGATTATGACGTCGGTACTGATAATTAATGGCCCCAATCTCAATTTGCTGGGTAAACGCGAGCCCGAAATTTATGGGCACGAGACCCTTGCCGAAATTGAGAAAAGGCTGGTTGAGCAGGGCAAAGTGGCGGGCATTGCGGTGACCTGTTTTCAGAGCAATGCCGAGCACGAGCTTATAAACCGTATTCACGCGGCCATGGACGAAGATGTCACCCATATCATTATCAATGCCGGTGCTTACGCCCACACCAGCATTGCCCTGCGCGATGCCCTTGTTGGCAGCGCCATACCGTTTACCGAGGTTCACATCTCCGATGTTTCTACCCGCGAGAAATTTCGTCATCACTCCTATCTATCGGACGTGGCGGCCAATGTCATCGTCGGCAAGGGTGTCAAAGGTTACGAAATGGCTCTCGCAGCCGCCATTAAAACTTAACAACTCAGGTTAAAGACTTATGGATATCAGAAAAGTCAAAAAACTCATCGAGATGCTGGAGGAATCCAGCCTCGCTGAAATCGAGATCCACGAAGGTGAGGAATCGATTCGCATCAGTCGCACCAGCTCTGCCGATCCCGTGGCGCCCGTGGCGATAATGGCCCCTGCAGCCTCCGTCGCCCCGGTTGCGGCCGCGCCTGCCGAGGCCATCCCGGCACAAAGCGATGAGGCCAGCGTCCCCTCCGGGCACACAATCAAATCGCCAATGGTGGGAACGTTTTACAGCGGGCCGTCGCCTGGTGCCAAACCGTTTGTGCAGGTGGGTGATAGCGTCAGTGAGGGCGACACCCTGTGTATTATCGAAGCCATGAAAATGCTCAACGAAATCGAGGCAGACAAGAGCGGTGTGATAAAAGCGATTCTAAAAGAAAACGCGCAGCCAGTGGAATACGGCGAAGCCCTGTTTGTTATCGAATAACACAAAACTAAATCTCCCAATGATCGAAAAAGTATTGATTGCCAATCGCGGTGAAATTGCATTGCGTATCCAGCGCGCATGCCGCGCGCTGGGCATTACCACGGTGGCCGCACACTCCGAAGCAGATGCCGATGCCAAGTATGTACGTCTGGCGGATGAGTCTGTCTGCATCGGTCCGGCGGCGGCGACCGAAAGTTACCTCAATATTCCTGCTGTCATCAGTGCGGCGGAAGTCACCGACGCCGTCGCCATTCATCCTGGTTATGGCTTCCTGTCAGAAAACGCCGACTTCGCCGAACGCGTAGAGCAAAGTGGCTTTATTTTTATTGGCCCGAAAGCGGAAACCATTCGCCTTATGGGCGACAAGATTTCTGCTATTGAAGCCATGAAAAAGGCCGGCGTGCCCACAGTGCCGGGTTCCGACGGGCCGTTGAACGATGACGACAACCGCACGCTGAAACTTGGCCGCGAAATCGGCTATCCGTTAATCATCAAAGCCTCCGGTGGCGGAGGCGGCAAGGGCATGCGCGTGGTTAACACCGAAGCCGCATTAATCAACGCCGTCAACCTGACGCGCACCGAAGCCGGTGCCGCCTTCGGCAACGATGTCGTCTACATGGAAAAATATCTCGACAATCCGCGCCATGTGGAATTCCAGATATTGGCCGACGAACACGGTAACGCCATTCATCTGGGCGAACGTGATTGCTCACTGCAACGACGCCATCAAAAAATAGTGGAAGAGGCACCGGCACCCGGCATCTCGGAAAAGACACGCAACAAGATTGGCGAGCGTTGCGCCGAGGCCTGCCGCAAGATCGGTTATCGTGGCGCCGGTACATTCGAATTTCTGTACCAGGACGACGAATTCTATTTCATTGAAATGAATACCCGCATACAGGTGGAACACCCGGTGACAGAAATGGTGACCGGTGTCGATATCGTACGCGAACAACTCCTTATCGCTTCCAGCGAACCACTATCCTACAAACAAAAGGACATTGTGATTCGCGGTCATGCTATGGAATGCCGCATCAATGCAGAAGATCCGGAGTCGTTTCTGCCCTCACCCGGGCGTATCACCCAGTACCACCAGCCGGGGGGTCCGGGAATTCGTGTCGATTCCCATATCTATAATAACTACATGGTTGCTCCCTATTATGATTCCATGATCGCCAAGCTCATTGCTTATGGCGACACCCGGGAGATCGCTATGGCACGGATGCGGATTGCGTTGTCAGAAATGTTTATTGACGGCATCAAAACAAACATACCGTTGCAGGAAAAAATTATGGCTGACTCGGGGTTCCAGGCCGGTGGCGTCAACATCCACTATCTGGAAAAGAAGTTGGGCCTGTAGCCCGGCCTTTTTTCCAGTGTTCAATTTCGAATGTTTAATTGTTAATTCAAGATGCGCGCATATCGCGCAATATTAAATCAACATTCAGCACTAGACTTTAAACATTGCCTTCATGCCCTGGCAACAACTTGTTATCGAGTCCAGTCGCGATCAGGCTATCCTGATTTCCGACCTCATGACTTCCTTCGGCGCCCAATCGGTGTCGCTGCAGGACGGGCAGGACGAGCCGGTCTTTGATCTGCTCGACGGTGAACAGCCGCTATGGTCACAGACTACGATAAGCGGACTTTGGCCCGAAAACGCTGAGCTTAAATCAGTAATCAAAGGCCTGACCGAGGCGGTGGCACCGTTGCCCCTGCCGCACTGGCGCGTGGAAACCCTGGTCGACCAGCAATGGGAACGGGTCTGGCTGGATCGTTACCAGCCGATCAACATTAATGATCGATTGTGGATTTGTCCCGTAGACAAGCAACCGCCAGGGGTAACCTTGCCTACAGTCTATCTCGATCCCGGCCTCGCCTTTGGCACCGGCACCCACGCCACCACCCACCTGTGTCTTAGATGGCTTACTGAACGCAATCTCGCTAACCGCAGTATTATCGACTATGGCTGCGGTTCCGGTATTCTGGCCATCGCGGCGTTAAAACTGGGGGCACGAGATGCCACGGGTGTCGATACCGATGCTCGGGCGATAGATGTCAGTCACTAAAACGCGAAAACGAATGCTGTTGATGGCCGATACAGTGCATATTTACCAAACGAAATCGCCAACGATTTGCGGGCAGATGTGGTTATTGCCAATATTCTTGCCGAACCGCTGATAGTGCTGGCACCCGTGCTTGAGAAAATGGTCGCACGCGGCGGCCAACTGGCACTGTCCGGAGTGCTGGAATCACAATTTGAGCAAGTGCAGACATGCTACCGGCAAGCGTTTGACCTCGAACTGCAGATAAAAGAGGGTTGGGCGATATTAGCCGGGCCACGAAAACCGTGACCAACTAAAGTCAGATATTGAAGATGTACACACGCTGCCCGAAATGTCGCACCACCTTTGCGGTGACCAGCAATCAGCTGGATGCCCGAGGTGGCATTGTACGTTGTGGCAAGTGTCATCACGTGTTTCGCGCCGATCAGCAGCTAATGAAATCCATCCCCCGCGCCCGGTTGGTGGAGAAAAAACAGCCGGTTGAACCGGCACTTGTTGCAGAAACCAGACTTGCGGACAAAAAAACCAGCCGGCCCTTACCGACGCTGGAGGAACTTTTGTGGGGTAAAAAACGCTCGCGCATCAAACCCGTAATCTGGAGCCTGGGCAGTTTGCTTGGTCTTATGGCCCTGTCAGTACAAATAACCTATTTTTACAGCACTGAACTGGGGCGCGATCCTGATCTGCGGCCTCATGTCCTGCGCGTTTGCAAATTCCTGGGTTGCAGCATCAAGCCACAAGTCGATGCCGGCCTGATCGAACTGACCAAAACCCGTGTTTCACCGCACCCCAGGTACGCCAACGTTTTGCGCCTGCGAGCAAACCTTATTAATCGTGCCAGTTTTAGCCAGGCCTATCCCCTGATGGAAGTCAGTCTCAGCAATCGCGATGGCAAACTGGTTGGTCGTCGAACTTATCGCCCGGAGGAATATTTGCGCAAAAACAGAAATCTGCCGCAAAACATGATCCCCAATGTCATCGTTCGTGCAAAACTTGAAATTACCAGCCCAAATCGGCGTGCTGATGGTTTCGAAATTCGCCTGATTGCCGACCCGAAAGTGCTGACATCGCGCTAAAGCACAATTTTCGAAAAAATTATGTGAATAATTGACAACATGGTGCGTCTTTTGCCTCGTTCACGGAAAAGATTTTTTGCTGTATTATGCTCAACCCTTTTTCCCGGGTCCCGGAATAGAATAAATGCAGATCGGGCCGTACAAGCTCAAGAACAATTTGTTCGTCGCACCCATGGCTGGCGTCACTGACCGGCCATTCCGTCAATTGTGCCGCAAACTGGGTGCAGGCATGGCGGTATCTGAAATGGTGTCGTCCAATTCTCTCCTGTGGGGAAGCAAAAAAACGTTGCGTCGTGCTGACCATAGCGGCGAAGACGAACCGCGCTCGGTACAAATCGTTGGCGCCGATCCCGGCATGATGGCGCAAGCGGCAAAATTTAATGTTGATCGGGGCGCGCAGATCATTGATATCAACATGGGCTGTCCAGCGAAAAAGATTTGCAAGGTTGCCGCGGGTTCGGCGCTGCTGAAAGACGAACCACTCGTTACCACTATCCTCAAGAGTGTTGTCGACGCGGTGAATGTGCCGGTCACGCTGAAGATTCGCACCGGTTGGGACAAGGAAAATCGTAATGGTGTGGCTATTGCCCGCATTGCCGAGGATATTGGAATCCAGGCGCTGGCGGTTCACGGACGCACGCGCGCCTGTGCCTACCAGGGTGATGCCGAATACGACACTATTGCCGCCATTAAAGCGGCTGTGTCCATTCCCGTCATTGCCAACGGTGATATCACCACACCGGAAAAAGCCAAGCAGGTGCTCGACTACACGGGTGCCGACGGCGTCATGATTGGCCGGGCAGCCCAGGGCAGGCCGTGGATTTTCAGGGAAATAGAGCATTTTCTGGGCACTGGCGAACATCTGCCGGAGCCGAGCCTGGAAGAAATTCGCGCCACCCTGCTGGACCATGTCAACAATCTTTATGTGTTTTATGGTGATTACACTGGTGTGCGTGTCGCACGCAAACACATTTCCTGGTACAGCAAGGGATGTCGAGGAGGGGCCGGATTCCGCAATACCGTCAATCGCGTGGATACGGCAAAACAACAATACGATATTGTGCGTCAGTTCTTTGACCAGCAAATCGAACTGGAAAATGAAAAAAGGGAGTGGGCGGCGTGAGGAAAAAGGAGATCGACGAGGGTGCACTCGCCAAATGTGTCAAACGTTCAATGGAACGTTACCTGAAAGATTTGAACGGACATAAGGCTATCGATCTTTATGCCATGGTGTTGCGTGAAGTGGAGAAGCCGTTACTTGAAGTGGTTATGAATCACGCCGCCAGCAACCAGTGCCGGGCTTCTGAAATGCTTGGTATTAACCGGAATACCTTGCGCAAAAAACTGAAGCTGCACAAACTCGATAAATAGCCAGGCTTGCTGTTTAACTAATATCATCTGACGCAAAGGCGCGAAGTCGTAAAGAAAAACCAACTTCCGCCGCTGAGACGCAGAGGGAAAATATAAAGCGGCCTTTCAGGCCGCAGAAATTGAAATATTTTTTATTCAAGGCTGGCTATCATTGCCTGCCTATTATAATAAATATTCCTTATCCAGCGGTCTTTCAGACCGCTCACAAGGTGTTCTCTGCGCCTCAGCGCCTCGGCGGCCGAAGTTAAACTGCATACTGATTTTCAAGAGTCATCAATGATTACGATTAAACGTGCACTGATAAGTGTTTCCGATAAAACCGGCATTGTCGACTTTGCCAAATTGCTGGGTAAATTCGATATCGAGATACTTTCCACTGGTGGTACCGCCAAGCTGTTATCGGAAAACGGCATCAACGTTACCGAGGTATCGGACTACACCGGCTTTCCGGAAATAATGGGCGGCCGGGTGAAAACGTTGCACCCGAAAATTCACGGTGGCCTGCTGGGACGACGTGGCACCGACGACGCTGTCATGGAACAACATGATATTCCGCCGATTGATCTGCTGGTGGTCAATCTCTACCCGTTCGAGGCAACCGTTGCCCGTGAGGACTGCGACCTGCCGATGGCAATAGAAAATATCGACATCGGCGGTCCCACGATGTTGCGCGCTGCTGCCAAAAACCATGCGCGCGTGACAGTCGTGGTTGATGCCGGTGACTATGATCGCGTTATCGACGAGATGAATAACAGCGAAGGCGCGCTCAGCGATGAAACGCGGTATCAGCTGGCCGTCAAGACCTTTGAGCACACGGCCCGTTACGATGGCGCCATCGCAAACTATCTGGGGGCCATCTCGTTGAGTGGCGAAAAAACAACTTTTCCCGGTACCTTTAATAGTCAACACCGCAAAGTGCAGGAAATGCGCTACGGCGAGAACCCGCACCAGCGGGCTGCATTTTATGTGGAAGATAATATCAACGATGCCAGCGTTGCCACCGCCCGGCAGCTGCAGGGCAAGGAGTTGTCCTACAACAATATCGGCGACACCGATGCGGCGCTGGAATGCGTCAAACAGTTCGACGAAGGGCCTGCCTGTGTCATTGTGAAACACGCCAATCCCTGCGGTGTCGCCATCGGCACCAGCTTGCTCGACGCCTATGACCGTGCCTACCAAACCGATTCTGAATCCGCCTTCGGCGGTATCATAGCGTTCAATCAGGCGCTTGATGCGGAAACCGCCCAGGCCATTGTTGATCGCCAGTTTGTTGAAGTCATCATCGCACCTGCGGTCAGCAAGGGTGCGATTGAAGTGATTAGCGCCAAAAAGAATGTGCGCCTGCTTGAGTGTGGCCAGTGGAGCGGCGAGGACCAGCCGCGACTCGATTTCAAACGCGTCCATGGGGGCTTGTTGGTACAAGACAGTGATCTGGCTCTGGTTAATGAAACGAATATCGTTACTAAACGCGAACCCGCGGAAGATGAAATGCGCGACCTGCTGTGTACCTGGCGGGTGGCCAAATACGTCAAGTCCAATGCCATTGTCTATGGCAAGGACAATATGACCATCGGTGTTGGCGCCGGTCAGATGAGTCGCGTCAATTCAGCCCGCATCGCCGGTATCAAGGCCGAGCTTGCCGGTCTGGATGTGAAAGGTTCGGTAATGGCAAGTGATGCCTTCTTCCCCTTCCGCGATGGACTCGATCAGGCGGGTGAGGCCGGTATTACTGCAGTCATTCAGCCTGGCGGTTCCATGCGTGACGAGGAAGTCATCGCCGCGGCCGATGAACATAATATTGCCATGG
>JAZFSZ010000102.1:0-5666 GCA_036446455.1 Acidiferrobacterales bacterium | reverse complement strand
AGGTCCTTGTCGCGCAGGGTTTCCTGCTGAACCTTATAGGACGGAACGCGTACCAGCCAGCCCAATGGCGTAATCATGGATAACAAGACGTGCAGTTCCGCATGGGCCTTGATCCGCGACTGGACGAAAATATTGGCGTTTTCGGGATCGACACCCGCGGCCAGCCAATCGATGACCATGTCCCACACACTCTCCTCGATCACTTGTGGCGATTCGTAGTGGGTGGTGAGGGCGTGCCAGTCTGCGACAAAAAAGAAACACTGGAACTCATGCTGCAACTTGATCCAGTTTTTCAGCACACCATGGTAATGGCCCAGATGCAGGCTCCCTGTTGCGCGCATGCCGGACACAACACGCTGCGGATAACCGGGGAGCGGAGTATTCATGAATCTAGTTAAATGCCGGAGCAGGCAAACTGGTTAACGGGAGAAATAACAGGATAAATACCGGGTTCAAACATTAACGCAGTATATCAGGCTGCGGTGGGTTAGCGCGGGCTAATCCATTTAAATTTAGCGCCTTAGCCAACAAAGGGTGCCGTGTCCCCCTTCCCTGCGCGGGCGATCTGCGCCACGCCATCATTCAGTATCACCACCGTGGTGGGCTCCACATCGCAGGTCCCGCCCTCGATTACCAGATCAATATCGTGTTGCAGGCGCTGGCGTATCTCGTCAGGCTCATTCAGCGGTGTTTCCTCATTGGGCATTATGAGTGTGGAGCTCATCAAAGGCTCACCCAGCTCCCGGAGCAGGGCCAGAGTAATGGCATGATCCGGTATGCGCAGGCCAATGGTTTTACGCCGCGGGTTTTGCAGGCGCCGGGGCACCTCCCGCGTCGCCGGCAGGATAAAGGTATACGGCCCCGGCGTGTTGGCCTTCAGGATGCGATAGTCGGCGTTGGATATCCTGGCATAGGTGGCAATTTCCGCCAGGTCACGACACACCAGGGTAAAGTTATGCTCATCACCAACCTGCCGAATACGACGAATGCGCTCCATGGCGGCCTTGTCACCAATATGACAACCCAGGGCGTAACTTGAATCGGTGGGATAGACAATAATGCCGCCCTGACGAATAATATTTACCGCCTGATGAATCAGGCGGTGCTGCGGGGTTTCCGGATGAATATGAAAATACTGGGCCATGACGTCAGGTTTGTGCGGGCAACCCTTCTTCCCGCCGCGAGCACCTCATCGCATCAGTCGGTCTGAGGAAAGGAATTAATTGCTTTTTTTGGTCGTTGGTTTCTTTTTCTTGTTTCGTTCTTTTTCCATCAGTTTGTCAAACTGCGATTCCGCCCATTTCTTACCCCCAAGGCCGAACGCCAGCGAAAAGGCGAACACGACACCACCAAGCAGAATCAGGAATGCCGAACGCGGTATAGTAGTACCGATATCCATTTGCTCAAGTGCAATAATAATGACAAACGTGATGATGGCGTAACGTGCCAGCCGCCCGACCAACTCGGCATCCTCGAAACCAACGTTCTTGCTGTAGGCGGTAACAATGTCTGACACAAATCGTGCAAAGTACATGCCAACGGTGATAATAAGTACGGCAACAATGACATTGGGTATAAACTTCAGCATCTGACTGAACAGCTCGGAAACCACATCCAGCCTCACCACATTGGAAGCCACCAGCAGAGTGACGAGTATAATAATCCAGTAAATCAGCAGGCCCAGTATTTCACTGGTGGTTTTACCGATACCGCCGTGCTGCAGAAACATGTCCACGCCGGCCTTGTGCGTGAGTGATTCGAAATTGATCGCCTTTAACGCTCTCACCACTAACGAATAAAGCAGTTTGGCAAACAACCAGCCGACCACCAGTACAACGATCGCAATCAGTAATTTGGGTAAAAAGAGTGCGAGCTGACTGGTAAAATATTTGACGGGCGCCAGAACAATTTCGACCTGATCCATGATCTCCTCCGGGTGACTGCTGTCATGCAGCAATATTGCTTTGTTTCCAGACTAAATAATACACGCCAATCGCCACGCCTGTCTTTAGCCGAAATGTTACGTCTTCCAATCCTGCCAAACCGGCGTGCAGCCCTCAGGAAACCGGGTCAAGCGCCCCAGTTCGCGCCAATGCTGCTCCGGACCGTGAAAGTCGGATCCGCAAGATGACAATAATCCAAAATCACTTGCCAGTCGGGCATAGCGTTCGATCTCGTCTCTATTATTATTGCCACAAACAACTTCGATAGCGGCGCCGCCAGCGTCACGAAACTCACCGAGCAAACGCCGCATGGTACCGCTACCCATAGGATAACGCCCGGGGTGGGCAATGACAGCTTGCCCGCCGGCACCCTGAATCCAGCCGACACATTCTTCAAGGCCAACCCACTCACACGACACGTAACCCGCCTTGCCACGCAGCAAATACTTTTTAAATGCCTTGCCAATATCGCGGGCGTAACCGGTTTCAACAAGATAACGCGCAAAATGGGTACGACTCAGTATCTTGCCGTGGGAATAACGACCGGCACCCGACCAGGCATCTTCCACGCCCGCACGTTCAAGGCGATCACCGATCTCGCGACCGCGTGCATTGCGCCTCTTCCGCAAGCCAGCCAATCCCGATTTCAGGACATCATCATCGTGGCGAATACCGAGACCGATGACATGAAGGGTGCGGCCCTGCCAGGTCACGGACACCTCCACCCCCGGCACCAGTTGCAAACCCGAATAATCTGCAGCGACCTGTGCCTCCGTTATGCCGTTGGTAACATCATGATCTGTCAGCGCCAGTACCTGTACCCCCATCCCGGCGGCGCGCTTTACCAGTTCGGTCGGCGTCAGGGTGCCATCGGATTCCAGGGTATGGGTGTGGAGGTCGTAAATCGTGCGCATATTTCCGGTCTGCCATGCTAAGGGGAGGAGAATATCACGCCCGCGGCCAGATCGGGGCGTCTGAGAGTACAGTGGCGCGCTACGGTGGTCACGTTGCTCTGTGTGGCGGGGAATGCCAGAATAGCCCGCCCAGCATTAGCGGAACCCGTTTTAATGAAGATACTTTATGATTTTTTTCCGTTGTTGCTCTTTTTTGGAGCATTCAAATATTACGATATTTATGTCGCCACCGCCGTCGCCATCGCCGCCTCGCTCATACAAGTCGTCTCGTTCCGCCTGTTCAAAGGCAGATTCGAAACCATGCATCTCATCACATTTGGGGTGATCGGTGTGTTTGGTGGACTCACCCTGTTATTACACGATGATACCTTTATTAAATGGAAGCCCACCATTGTTTACTGGCTGCTTGGCAGCATCACACTTGGCAGTCATTTTGTGGGCAAGAAAACAGCAATAGAACACCTGATCGGAAAACAGATCTCCTTACCGGACCGTATCTGGGTAAAACAGAATCTGTCCTGGGGATTTTTCTTTCTGGTGCTGGGCCTGCTCAACATCTACGTCGCATTTTATTACGAACTGGAACTCGACGCCGCCCGTCGCCAGGAGATCTGGGTAAACTTCAAGGTTTTCGGACTGATGGCAATTACCCTGGTGTTCGTCATTATCCAGGCGATATTCATGGCACGGCACGTGGGTACTGTCGATAAGCCTAAAGAAGGCGACGATGTTATACGTGATTAATGGTACCGACGTCGCCAATAGCCTGGATAAACGCCAGACCGCAAGATCCGACCATCTTGCCCGACTGGAGCAGCTCAAAAATGAAGGCCGGCTAATACTTGCCGGTCCCTGCCCTGCAATCGACAGCAACGACCCGGGTTCCGCCGGTTTCAGTGGCAGCATTATTGTCGCCGAGTTTGACTCGCTGGAACTGGCGCAGGCCTGGGCCGATGACGATCCCTATGTCAGTGCCGGCGTTTATAATTCCGTCAGTGTGAAGCCATTTAAAAAAGTGCTGCCATGAGTGATCGCACCGACAAGATCGAAAAACTGCTGACCAACGCACTGGCACCGGAATCCTTGCAGGTTATCGATGATAGCCATGAACACGCGGGTCATGGCGGGTACCATGAAAGCGGCAGTCATTTCAGTGTTACTGTTGTGTCACAGTCATTCCACAGTCTGGATACATTATCCCGCCATCGCATAATTTATGACGCCCTTGGCGACATGATGCAAAAGGAAATCCATGCACTGAAGATCGCCGCCTACTCACCCGACGAAATCTGACATCAATTATTTGCTCTTATAATAAGGAACCCGGTTATGCGCAAAAGAATTGTGTTGCTCACTTTACTTGTCTTTTCCCTGCTTGGGCTCAACGCATGCGACAATTCCCCGACAGAAGAGCAAGTGGCTACCATTAATGGCAAACCGATTACCGTCAAGGAGTATCAGAACATTCTGGGCGCACAGTTCGGCACCACGGTTGCCCGCAACACCGCCGAACGCAAGTGGGCTATCGACTATTTGATCAAAAGAAAATTACTGATCCAGGAAGCGCAGCACCAACAGCTGGATAAAAACGAAAACGTGGCGCTGGCAATCAAGCTGAGTCGGGAACAGCTGCTCATTCGAGCATTGACTTCAAAATATCTGCAGGATAACCCGGTAACAGAACTGGACCTTAAAAAACGTTACAATGAACTCAAAAAGGAAATGGAATATAAAGTCAGTCATGTCCTGTTGCCTTCAGAAGAAAAGGCAAAACAGTTCATCGCTGACATAAAAAAAGGCAAGTCATTTAAACGTATTGCCATGAAACATTCGCTCGATGTGGATTCAGCCAAACGTGGTGGTTCTATCAACGGCTGGATTAACCAGCACGGCATTGCGCCAGAAATTTATTTTGCCGCAGCTAAATTAAAAACAGGTGAAGTCAGTGCAGCACCTGTTAAATCAGACTACGGCTGGCATATCGTGCGCCGCGAAGGTAGCCGTAAAACAAAACTACCGTCTTTTAACAAGCACAAACTGAAAATGCAGGAGCGGGTACATCGCGAGAGAATCGATACGCTGATTGAGCACCTGCGATCCAGGGCAACTATAGTCGTGTCAACAAATTAGCGAGGATTATTCCCGTCAGGCACCGTGTTTGGCCAACAAAGCGATAAGCGCTTCTTCGTCAAGCAGGGGCACGCCCAGCTGTTCGGCCTTGGTGGCCTTGGAACCGGGGTCGGCGCCCACCACCACATAGCTGGTTTTTTTGGACACACTGCCGGCGACTTTGGCACCCAGTGCCTGCAATCTGGCTTTGGCATCGTTACGAGTCATGGACGACAGTGTGCCGGTCAACACAAAGATCTGGCCAGTTAGTGGCATTTCGGCAGCCGGTTTTACCTCGATATCATCCCAGCGCACGCCCGACTTGATCAGGTGGTCGATGACTTCCTTGTTGTGGGATTGTTTAAAGAAGGTGCTGATGCTCTCGGCCACCACCGGACCCACGTCATGCACAGTCTCAAGTATCTCCGGTTTGGCTTTGCGCAAAGAACCCAGATCACCAAAATGATTGGCCAGGGCCTGTGCCGTCGCTTCTCCTACCTGGCGTATGCCGAGTGCAAAAATGAAACGCGGCAAGGTAGTCTGCTTGGATGTTTCCAGCGCCTGAATCAGATTCTCTGCTGACTTGCCACCCATGCGCTCCAGCACCGCGACATCTTCTACTTTAAGTTTATAGAGATCGGCGACGTTTTTTATTAGCTGCTGCTGATCCAGCAGTTCGACCAGCTTGTCGCCCAGACCC
>JAZFSZ010000101.1:0-12107 GCA_036446455.1 Acidiferrobacterales bacterium | reverse complement strand
CCGGTACCGGCACTGGACACCAGCTTAATCTTTTCTCTGACGGCCATCGTCTATTTCCTCTGTTAAATCTGGTTACGTGTCGAGTCGTTTCTGATTTTTTGAACCAATCAGTGCTCTTGAGATTGCGAGCTAAGTCGCGTTAAACCTTGGTACCGCGAGCTCGAATATCGGCCAACACGGCATCAATGCCCTTTTTGTCGATGGTGCGCAGCCCGTGGTGGGACACGCGCAGGCGTACCCAGCGATTCTCGCTCTCCACCCAAAAACGGCGGTGATGCAGATTGGGCAGGAAACGACGACGCGTCCTGTTGTTGGCATGAGACACGTTGTTGCCGCTCATGGGGTGCTTTCCGGTAACCTGACAAACCTTGGCCATTTCCCTGAATCCTTTGGAACTCTTTAATAGGAATAACGGCCCGTTTCGGGGCCGAAAGAGGGACGCTTTATACCAGAATCCACCTGCCATGGGTAGCCCATCCCGCCGCCAAATGGCTACAACAAGCCGCGCTCGGCAAACGATGTAATATCGCCGTCCCCCACCACCAGATGGTCCAGCACACGGATATCCACCAGCGCCAGGGCATCCTTGAGCCGTTGCGTCAGCGCCTCATCGGCCCGACTGGGCTCAGCCACCCCGCTGGGGTGGTTGTGGGCGAGAATCACGGCGGCGGCGTTATGGGCCAGAGCCTGTTTCACCACCTCTCGCGGGTAAACGGCGGCCCCGTCCAGGGTGCCGCGAAAAAGCTCCTCGAAGGCCAGCACCCGGTGGCGGGTGTCCAGAAACAGGCAGCAGAAAATCTCCTGCGGCCGGTCACGGAGATGGGCGGTGAGAAAGGCACGGGTATCTTCAGGCGACGTTAGCGCCTGGCCGCGCTCCAGTTTTTCACCCAAATAGCGCCGACTCATCTCCAGCACCGCCTGCAATTGGGAATATTTGGCAGCACCCAGCCCCGGGGCTTCGCAAAATGTCTGCTGTGATGCCACCAGTAACGCACGCAGGCTGCCAAAACGTGACAGCAAATCACGGGCCAGATCCACCGCGGTTTTTCCACTAACGCCGGTGCGTAAAAAGATGGCCAGCAGTTCGGCATCAGATAATGCAGTGGGACCACGGGACAAGAGTTTTTCGCGCGGACGTTCGGCCTTTGGCCAGCTGGAAATTGGCATGGCTACCTCCCTGTAGCATCAAGCTGCTATGAGAACAGCTTTGATTAGTTTTCTATGCAATTGCGCATTACACTCTACCATATGACTAGTTTAACGAATAAACGTATATTGCTGGGACTGACTGGCAGCATCGCCGCCTACAAGTCAGCGGATCTGGCGCGGCGGCTGCGTGAGACCGGTGCCGACGTGCGGATTGCCATGACCCGGGCAGCTGAGGAATTTATTACACCCCTGACCCTGCAGGTTGTGAGCGGTCATTCGGTGCATCGACATCTGCTGGATGAAACCACAGAAAGCGGCATGAGCCATATTGAACTGGCGCGCTGGTCCGACCTGATACTGGTGGCGCCAGCCAGTGCCAATTTCCTGGCCAAACTCAATCAGGGGCGTGCCGATGATCTACTGAGCACGGTTTGTCTGGCCACAGAGGCCCCCATCGCGGTGGCACCAGCGATGAATCAGCAAATGTGGGTTAATCCGGCCACCCAACGTAATGTCTTCGGGTTGAAACAGCTGGGCATCCATTTCTTCGGCCCAGCCAGTGGCGACCAGGCCTGCGGTGAAACCGGGCCGGGCCGAATGCTGGAGCCCGATGAAATAGTGGCAATGGCAGAGACATTATTTGCAACCGGCGCACTGGAAGGACTGCGTGTCACCATCACCGCGGGACCGACCTGGGAGGCCATCGACCCGGTGCGCGGCATTAGCAACCGCAGCTCAGGGAAAATGGGTTACGCTGTCGCCCAGGCAGTGATCGAGGCCGGTGCGCATGTCACCCTGATATCCGGTCCAACGTCGCTGAAAGCACCGGAAAAAGTGCAGCAGGTCAGCGTTACCAGTGCCCATCAAATGTTTCACGCGGTGATGGATGTAATCGATCAAACCGATATCTTTATTGGTGTCGCCGCTGTTGCCGACTACCGACCCAGGGTGTCCGTCGATAGCAAGATTAAAAAACATGCACAAACAATGACACTTG
Source organism: Acidiferrobacterales bacterium (assembly GCA_036446455.1). Classification (GTDB taxonomy): domain Bacteria; phylum Pseudomonadota; class Gammaproteobacteria; order Acidiferrobacterales; family JAJDNE01; genus JAZFSZ01. The sequence continues at coordinate 9,961 of JAZFSZ010000101.1, read as the reverse complement.
AGCTGGTGCGAAATCCCGATATCCTAACCGCCGTTACCGCCCGCCCTGATGCACCGTTCACCGTTGGCTTTGCCGCAGAAACAGAGAACATGCTGGCGAATGCGAAACATAAGTTGATCGACAAGGGCATCGATCTGATTGCCGCCAATCAGGTAGGCGAGGTAGGCAGCGGTTTTGATGCCGACCACAACGCCTTCACCCTGATTGATAAAGAGGGCAACACGGAACTGGGCCGGCAAACAAAAAATCGACTGGCCAGAGAACTCATTCAACAAATCGCAAAACGGTTTCATGCAAAAAATACAATTAAAAATTCTCGACAAACGTATCGGTAAGGAATTTCCCCTCCCTCAACACGCCACAGATGGATCAGCCGGCATGGACATGCGGGCCTGTCTTGACGAGCACCTGCGCGTTGAGCCCGGTGAGGCACATTTGATTCCCACCGGTTTTGCGATTCACATCGCCGATCCCGGTCTGGCCGCCGTGCTGCTACCCCGTTCCGGTCTCGGCCACAAACACGGCATCGTGCTGGGCAATCTCGTGGGGCTAATTGATTCAGACTATCAGGGACAAGTATTCATTTCGATATGGAACCGCAGCGACCACAGTTTCACCATTGAACCCGGCGACCGCATTGCCCAAATGGTGTTCGTGCCGGTGGTGCAGGCCGAATTTGAAGTGGTTGATGAATTTGACGCAAGTCATCGCGGTGACGGTGGCTTTGGCCACTCCGGCAAGAACTAGTTGTCGCCAGTAATTATGTCTACCCCAGCACTTGCGCCGGAAATCTTCAAAGCCTACGACATCCGCGGCGTTGTCGGTAAATCACTGACACCGGAAACGGCAAGACAAATCGGCCGCGCGCTGGGCTCGGAAGCGCTGGCCCGGAAGCAGAAGAAAATCGTCGTCGCCCGTGACGGTCGCCTCTCCGGTCCCGAATTGATTGGCGCCCTTAATCAGGGTATCGCCAGTACCGGTATGGACGTGGTTAACATCGGCATGGTGCCGACACCAGTACTGTACTTCGCCACCCACTACCTGGGCACGAACTCGGGTGTGATGGTCACCGGTAGTCATAACCCTCCTGAATACAATGGCTTCAAGATGGTACTGGGCGGTGACACCCTGTCCGGCGAAGATATTCAAGCGCTAAAACAGCGTATCAATAATGATGACCTTGAAAATGGCAAGGGCACCATTTCCGTGGCCGATGTGCGCGAGTCTTACCTTGAGCGGATTATCGGTGACATCAAGCTTGAACGGGAAATAAAACTTGTCGTCGACTGCGGCAATGGCGTCGCTGGTGAACTGGCGCCGGAACTGTTTCGGCGACTCGGTTGCACTGTGGAAAAATTGTATTGCGAAATCGATGGAAACTTTCCCAACCACCATCCCGATCCCAGTCGCCCGGAAAATCTTCAGGAACTGATTGAAGCAGTACAATCTGGCGAGGGCATAGACGTCGGGCTGGCCTTTGATGGCGATGGCGATCGACTCGGCGTGGTCACACCTGCCGGCGAAATCATCTGGCCTGATCGACAACTGATTCTACTTGCACGCGCCTTGCTTGCCGACAACCCGGGCGCCGAGATTATTTATGATGTGAAATGTTCACGCACTGTTGAGGCGGCCATTCGCAAGGCTGGTGGCAAACCCACGATGTGGAAGACCGGCCATTCGTTTATAAAAAAGAAACTGAAAGAGTCAGGCGCCCTGCTTGCAGGCGAAATGAGCGGTCATATTTTTTATCAGGAACGCTGGTACGGTTTTGACGATGGACTCTATACCGCCGCCCGTCTACTGGAATTGTTGTCCCGGGATCAACGCTCGCCAACCGACGTCTTTGCCGACCTGCCTGATACCATTAACACACCGGAGCTGAATATTCATTTTGAAGAAGGCGAACATCACGCAGTAATCAAAAAGCTGGTCGCGGCAGCAAATTTCCCGGATGCCACTATCACCACTATCGACGGTCTGCGCGCTGATTTTAATGATGGTTTTGGCCTGGTGCGGGCCTCCAACACCACATCAGTACTGGTGCTACGTTTTGAGGGCGATACTGAAGCGGCGCTTACACGCATCCAGTCCGCCTTCCGTGAGCTGATTCAGCAGGTCGTACCCGACGCCGAATTGCCTTTCTAGTTGCCGGCAGAGGCGCCCACGTACACACTGCCTCACTGCTAATGCCAGTGAAACCACACCAGCGCATAGCTGCAAACAGCAAGAGTGGTCATGGCACAACGCTACCGCGACAGCAGGAACATTCCAGCGCCGATGGACTGTGACTAAAATCAACAGTGTGGGTTGTTTGCAAAGTGCGGAGTGCGTAACAAGCTGCCCGGCAATGACGCCGGGCAGTCGCATTTTATTTTATTGTCTTAAAAGGCTCCCCTCCTCCATGTCCGTTTGCCCGGTTAGGCTCATTCGGCCTGGCCAATCGACTATGGAAAGCAGACAGATAACATCGGTGTGTCACTGTCCGGAGCAGGCAATACTATACGGAGCCCCAATCCTGGAGTATGTGACTAAAGTCACACAAATCGCGCCTGTTGTGAAGGTTAAACCAGGTCGCGCCTGGCAAATTCAGCCAATGTCTCAGCGGAAGTCAGTTCAATGGCGCCCCGGTGCAATTTGATACAACCACGCTTTTGCTCAAACTCTTTCAGCAGGCGGCTCATTACCTCACGTGAGGTGCCCAGCTCATTAGCCAGCTGCAGGTGGGTAACTGTCAGTTTTCCGTCGTCACTCTGGCCAAAGAGCTGCTGCAGAGTGCAAGCCAACCGGCTATCCAGATGCTTAAAGGCAATCTTCTCCACCAGGCTCATGACCTCATGCAAGCGCCGTGCGAGGGTGGAAAGCACGAAATTACGGAAGCCGGGCGATCCAGCAAGTGCCGCTTGAAATTGATCCTGACTCAGGCTCAGGCCGGTCACTGGGGTCTCGGTAATGACCTCAGCACCATAAGGCACGCCGTCTACCATGCTAGTGAGCGCCAACACACAAATATCCCCCGGTTTGACACGATACAGAACAATTTCACGCCCGCTTGCAGAGACCTCGTGGACGCGTAAGCTACCTTCGGCTATGAGCATGAAATTCTGGCAGGGGTCACCCTTGCAGAGCACGACCCTGTCTTGGGGCACCACAATGACCTCGGCCGCTGCCACCGTTTCCAGCCACACCGGGTCATCCAGATTGGTCAAGGAAGAGAATGACGATAAAAGCGCCAGCTTTTGTTCCAGACCGGTTGTTGAAACTCCCATGCTCGCTAAACCCCTTTATTCCGCACACGATGAAGAATAGACGATTTTCCATAGACCAGAAACATCTATTGATTAGGGAGAAATATGTGTCTTCCCTTGACGCTGCACCATATTACAGGGTTTAGAGTTCAATCATCCGCAGGAAACGTCGATGGAAACCATGACCGTAGACCGTGTCGCCATACAGGCCGGCGTCGGCATCGAAACCGTCCGATATTGAGGCTTGCAGGCTCCGCCAAAATGGTCGAGCAGGTGGTCAGCCCATGCGGGCAGTATCACCCGGCGCAGCAAGACAGCTGTGTTACATCCTTACTGAACGTCTGGGCGCAAAGTTTCAGGCTCTCGACCATGGTGAGATATGGGAACAATTGTGCAGCAAGATCCTCAATGGTCATACGGTTACGAATTGCTAGCACCGCAGTTTGAATGATCTCCCCTGCTTCTGCAGCCAGAATCTGGCAGCCCAGAACGCGGCCGTTGTCTTTTTCTGCCACCAGCTTGATAAACCCGCGTGTATCGAAATTCGCCTGGGCGCGAGGCACGTGCTCCAGTTCGAGGCGGCGGCTGTCCACCTCCAGCCCCTGCGCTATCGCCTGTTGTTCTGTCAATCCAACAGTAGCGACTTGCGGATTAGTAAACACGACCGCCGGCATCACCGACAGGTCCAGGGCGGCGTCGCCTCCGGTCATGTTGATTGCGGCACGCGTACCCGCTGCGGCGGCAACATAAACAAACTGCGGTTGATCAGTGCAGTCGCCAGACGCGTAGACATTCTTCACCGAGGTACGCATGTGGTCGTCAATGATGATACCTCGTTTGTCGGTCTTGATGCCGGCCTTGTCCAAATTGAGCGCGGCCGTGTTGGGCGTGCGGCCGGTGGCCACTAGCAATCGGTCTCCCCTTACCTCACCATTATTGGTGGAAAGGACGAACTCCTTTCCGTCGTGAGTTACGGTATTCGGCAAGGTATGCAACATCACATTGATACCTTCGTCTTCAAATATGTCCTTCAGACCGTCGCCAATCCCGGCTTCTTCTTTTGACAGCAGTGTGCTGCGTGCTATCACCGTCACATCACTGCCCAAATGCCGGAATGCCTGCGCCAACTCCAGCGCCACCACCGAGCCCCCCAATACCAGCAGGTGCCCGGGAATGTCCGCAGTGGCCAGCGCCTCCACGGATGTCCAGAACGGCGTGTTGCCCAATCCCGGAATTTCGGGTATGGCGGCTGTGGCACCGACAGCCAGCAGAATTCGGTCGGCTTGTATTATTTTTTCTGAGCCATCTTTTTTAGTGACAATGAGCGTATTAGCATCCTGGAACCGCGCCATTCCACGCAGCAGATTAATACCGGGATTGGTCTCCAGGATGCTCTCGTACTTGGCATAACGAAGATTCCTGACCATTTCCTGTTGCTGCTGCAACATCGCTTTGCGGTTTATCTTCGGTGCATTCAATGCAATACCATCAAAGGCATGATGCCCCTGCTGATGAGCAATGTGCGCGCCACGAATCATGATCTTTGAAGGGATACAGCCGACATTAACGCAGGTGCCACCGATAACGTCACCACCTTCAATAAGGGTAACTTGCGCACCCTCTTCGGCGGCCTTGATGGCGGCCGCAAATGCACTCGATCCACTGCCAACGATGACAATATGCGGACCGCTGCCTCTGGCACGGGTCGCGACTGTGTCATCATCATTCATTATAGTGGCGCCATAACCTTCAGACTGAATCGCCTTCAGCAGTTGTGCCTGGCTGGCCTCGCCACTGGATTCCACTACGGCCTTGCCTGTATCAAAGGAGACAGAGGCATTTACGCCCGGCAGGGCATTGAGTGCTGACTGCGCCGATTGCGCGCAGTGGTCACAAGTCATTCCGGTTATTTGTATATTCAATGCTGCCATCGTGAAATTCCTATCGATCAAACGACTGCTGGTATCGTGCAGCATTTACTTTTTTACCAAGGATAAACGCGTCTTCAAGTGACAACAGGAAAGTATCCGGGTGATCCGCTGTCCATTGCTCACCGGCAGCGAGTGAACTGAAAAAATGGACGTAATGACAGAAACTGGCAGTGACATTCTCTTTAAGCGCAGTTTCATCCGGAATCAGGAAGGATACCACTACCTCCTCATTGGATTGAGCCGGCTTGGCGCCATCAGAATGCACTGTAAGAGTGATCTCGTCGCCCGTGGAAGCGCAATGCGAGATTACAGTTGCGGTCGTATTGAGCAACTCAGGAATAAACAAGGCATCCCAGGCGCACCATGCATAAACAGTTTTATTGTTTACTTCCAGCTTATGATCCATTTCGCTGATGGCGATTCCCCAAAAACCGATCACACGCTTTTCTTCATCGTAGAAAATACCTGGCCAATTACCAAGAATCTTCTTTGCATCACCCAACACCATACTGCTGCGCCTGGCCAGGCGTTCGAGCGTAACGGCATCGCCTTCAGCTAACAGCGCATAAAGATTTAATGCGATCCGTTGCTCTACCCTGTTCAGTTCAGGAAATGCATCAATGAATGTCCGGCTCAAGTCATCCAGAACTGGTTCGGCCTGATCGATATTCCTGTTCGATTTTTCTTTCGCGATACTGTTCATACGTACCTCCGGTGATGCGGGAAAATGCTGCATCACAGCAGATCAAATTCCCTTTCTGCGCTCCAGTGCATTACTGCTTTACGCTGGAGGGATACCCCGCGTTAGCGGTTGCCTTCGTCAGGGCCTCGATATTTGTTTTGTCGGGGTCATAAATCACCGTCGCTGTTTTGCTTGCTAATTCTGTCTTGGCACTGACTACGCCATCCACCTTCTTCAGCGCCTTACGAACTGTAATCGGGCAGAATTTGCACGTCATGTTCTGCACATCGAGCGTAACGGTTTTGACTTCGGCCGCATGCGCAACGGAAGACAGCGGTGCGCCAATAACGGCGAAACCCATCATCATGGAAATAAAGGCGGCTCTGATCATCTTTGATGCTCCTGATATTTGCTAAAAGTATTAGTCTATTCGAAAAATACGATGCCGTAGTACGGAAAGGTCAGTAAGGCGACCAGCATGGCCACCACCACCCAGAAAATAATGCGTTGATTGCGCAGCGTGCTGGGTAGGGCGCAGACTTCGCCGGGGGGGCATTGCCGCGGCACCAGGTACAGTTTACGAAATGCCAGAAACAGAAAGCCCAGAGTGATGGTGACGAAAATCCAGCGATAGGGTTCCAGTGCAGTCAGGCTGCTGATCCAGGTGCCCCCCACGCCCAGGGCCAGTAAGACCAAGGGAGCGACGCAACACAGGGAAGCACCAATGGCAGCGAGTGCCGCCGCAATCATGGAACGATTTCCAGATTTAGGAGTGGTTGTTGATACCGCTTCTGACATTTCTTGTATCTCCGGTTCTCGAATTCGTACCAAGCTTACACTCCGTACCTATGTACGGAGTCAAGCAATTGTTTTGACACTGAGAGCATCTGTAACGGACTGCTAGTTGATCCGGCCCAAGGAAAACCCGGGGTCACCTGCCCGACAAGGTTTCGACAATTGGGCAATGGGCAGGATTGGTACCGGATTGGCAGCTTTTAATGAGGGTATCCAGCGTCTCACGCAGCTTCATCAAATCCTCAATCTGTTGATCAATTTGCGTTCGTTTTTCCTCAGCACGGGTACGTACGTCCATACAGCGGCCATCGCCCATTTCCAGGAGTTCAGCAATCTCCGTCAGGCGAAAACCGAGCTGCTGGGCGCGTTTGATGAATTTCAGGCGATCAACCGTATCTGGCGGGTAGTGACGATAACCTTCAAGCGGTTTGGTGGGTTCATGAATCAACGCCACGCGCTGGTAATAGCGCACCGTCTCCACATTAACCCCCGCTGCGCGAGCCAAATGGCCGATGGTCAATTTATCCCTGTTCATGTCGGCACCTCCAATGCGTCGAATGCTTATACTCCGTTGTTAGGTACGGTATTTGGCGAAAAGTTCCATGCAGTTTGATTGCCACTTGACCTGGAGTGGACTCCAGCATATAGCCTTCCCTCGCTGGAATATTTTCATAAATTTGCGGAACTTGGAGTGGACTCCAGGCTGTCTCATTAAATGAAATAGGAAATCTCATGGAAAATGTGCGAGGAAAAAGATGACTAAAGGAAGATTCAAATGTGCTGCCGTGGCCCTGTTCGGGAGCCTGATTGCTGCCAGCGCCCAGGCCCACGACCCGATATTCGGTCTGGGTCCACACGTGCTCTATCAGGGCGGTGTCGAGGTGGCGACCAAGTTGCATGATGGAAAACAGGGCAGTGAACACGAAACCGAGTTTGAACTCGAGCTCACCTACGGCATTACCGGTGACTGGTCCGCCGGTGTGGAGCTGCCTTACGCCCGCAAACGTGGTATCGGAACAAGCGCTTCCGGTGTTGCTGACGTGTCGGCATTTACCAAATACCGTTTCTGGCGACGGGACAGCCTGGGCCTGCAGGAATCGGCGGCGGTGATGCTAATAGTGAAAATGCCCACCGGCAGCACGTCTACCTCACCGGCACTGGGTTCGGGCGCGACCGATATCATGGCCGGAGTGGCTTACGGTTATGAAAGCCGCAAGTGGTATCGCTTCGCCAGTCTGCGCTACCGGCAGAATGGTCGTAATAGCGCCGGACTAAAGCGTGGCGACAAAATATTGGTCGATATCGTCGGCGGTATCCGAACCAAACTCACTGGCTACCGGGAGCCCGATACCGTCTGGATGCTCGAACTCAATGGCGAGTTCGGTCAACGGGCGGACAACAATGGCACTCCGGTTACCAACACCGGCGGCAGCGAGTGGTTCCTGTCCCCCGGAATATTCTGGACCAAGCGCAATTTTGCCGTTAAGGCCGGCGTACAAATACCAATATACAGTGCGCTCAATGGCACCCAGGCGAAAAGCGACTATCGCGCCAAGGCCATTCTTGAATGGCATTTGTAATTGAATCGAATACAGTGTGTAAGGAGATTACGATATGAAACGACTTCTACTTATTTTATTTATGGCGGCAATGGCTCTGCCCGCATTTGCCGCCGGCACCCATTACCAGATACGCGTCGATGGTCTGGCCTGCCCCTATTGCGCTTATGGCATTGAAAAGAAACTGAAACAGATTGATGGCGTCAGCAAAATCGATGTCGATCTCGACAAGGGTCTGGTGACTGTTGATGTGGCCGAGGGCACAACACTCACCGAACCGCAGATGAAAAAACTGTTCAAGGATGCGGGCTTTACCTACCGTAGTATGAAAACGATGGCGGTAACAAAAAACATAAAATGAATACGCAGACTTCGCGCCTGAAAGAAAGCAGTGTCACGTGGCTAACCCTGTTTACCACCACCGGCACCCTGGTGTGTTGCGCCATACCCATCATGCTGGTGACTTTCGGTCTCGGTGCTACGGTGGTCGCCATGACCAGTGCATTTCCGTTCCTGATCGTGCTTAGCAAATTCAAGCTATGGATATTCGCTTTCTCGGGGCTGATGCTGGCCTTCTCGGCCTGGTTCATATACCGGCCCGGCCGCTACTGCCCCACCGACCCGCAGTTGGCAGCACTGTGTGAACGCGCCCTGAAATGGAACCAGCGCATCTACTGGTCTTCGGTGGTGCTTTGGGGTATCGGCTTCTTCGCGGCCTTCCTTGCCTTGCCCCTGCGCATCGCACTGGGCCTGTAGCGGAGATGAAAATATGGCCATCAGGATAGAAATTTTTACCTCCCCGGGTTGCTCCAATTGCAGGCGTGCAAAAGATGAGTTGCGCAAGCTGTCGCAAGAAATCGGTGCGGATGCGATCCACTGCCGAGAGGTGAATATTCTCGATGAGATGGATTACGCCGTAAATCTCGGTGTGTTGTCTACGCCGGCAATCGCCATTGATGGTGAACTGGTATTTTCCGGTCTGCCCTCACGGAAAAAGTTACGCGCGGAACTGGAGTCCCGATTGATCAGCAAGCACAACGGAAATCGCTTGTGATGCCGGTGTTAAACGAGTATTTTTTATGTATAACCAGATCGCGCCAGATCAGCGGGGCCGGGACAACGTTGCAAAAAAGAATATGGGGTATGCTATCGCCATGAAAGAATACCGCATTGGCGATGTCGTAAACAGGCTTGGAATCAGTGCCGATACGCTGCGCTATTATGAGAAGATCGATCTCTTGCCCAGGGTGGCGCGTTCTGATTCGGGCGTACGCTTTTATCAGGATAAAGACCTGTCGCGAATAAAATTCATCAAACGTGCACAAAAGATGGATTTCACTCTTGCCGAGATCGGGGATCTTTTAAAAATGCGCGAAGACCCGCAACATGCACGCGATGATGTGCGCCAACTCACTAGCAGCAAACTGGCCGACGTGGAATCTCATTTGCAGGATCTCACCACCCTGCGCATCGAACTGCAGTTACTGTTAAATCTATGCCGCGGTAGTGAAGACGGCTGCCCGATCATTGAGAATATTGATCAGAAAGGCGAGACCTAACCGATTTATTACCACGTCACGCCTTGGGCAGGGTGACGCCGGTCTGACCCTGATACTTGCCACCCCGATCGCCGTATGAGGTTTCGCACTCCTCGTCAGCCTCGAAGAACAACATCTGAGCCACGCCTTCGTTCGCATAAATCTTGGCCGGCAATGGCGTGGTGTTAGAGAACTCCAGAGTCACATG